>NZ_JBHXQO010000028.1:0-94687 GCF_042717135.1 Streptomyces sp. NPDC058620 | reverse complement strand
GCTTACAACCAAAGGTACTACCGTTTTATGTGTTTGCGCCGCCCCCGGGTAACCACAACACGGCGGGGGGGCCCCCCCCCAGGCCCCGGCGGCCCCCACCGGCCTTTCGTGTGCGGGCCGTCAGGCCCAGGTGATCAGCCGCTTCGGCTGTTCCAGAATCGCCGCGACATCCGCGAGCACCTTGGAGCCGAGCTCGCCGTCGACCAGACGGTGGTCGAACGACAGCGCCAGCGTGGTGACCTGGCGGGGCTTCACCTTGCCCTTGTGGACCCAGGGCTGGAGCTTGATCGCACCGACCGCGAGGATCGCGGACTCGCCCGGGTTCAGGATCGGCGTTCCCGTGTCGACGCCGAAGACACCGACGTTGGTGATCGTCACCGTGCCGCCCGCCATCGCCGCGGGGGACGTCCTGCCCTCGCGCGCGGTGGAGACCAGTTCGCCCAGCGAGGCGGCGAGCTGGGGGAGGGTCTGCTCGTGCGCGTCCTTGATGTTCGGCACGATCAGACCGCGCGGGGTGGCCGCGGCGATGCCCAGGTTCACGTAGTGCTTCTGGACGATCTCCTGGTTGGCCTCGTCCCAGGCTGCGTTGACCTCGGGATTCCGCTTGATCGCGACCAGGAGGGCCTTGGCGATGATCAGGAGCGGGTTGACCCGCACCCCCGCCATGTCCTTGTCCTCCTTGAGCTCCGTCACCAGCTTCATCGTGCGCGTCACGTCGACGGTCACGAACTCGGTGACGTGCGGAGCCGTGAAGGCGCTGCCCACCATCGCCTGCGCGATCGCCTTGCGCACGCCCTTGACCGGGACACGGGTCTCCCGGGCACCCGG
The DNA here is from genome assembly GCF_042717135.1 of Streptomyces sp. NPDC058620. Classification (NCBI taxonomy): domain Bacteria; kingdom Bacillati; phylum Actinomycetota; class Actinomycetes; order Kitasatosporales; family Streptomycetaceae; genus Streptomyces; species Streptomyces sp. NPDC058620. The sequence goes on along the minus strand of NZ_JBHXQO010000028.1, from coordinate 93,859 downwards.
GACGACCGCGGCAGCCGGGGCCGCCGGCGCGGGCGCCGCGGGCTCGGCGGCCACGGGCTCGGCCACCGGTGCGGCCGCCGCGTGGACGTCCTCACGGGTGATGATGCCGTCCTTGCCGGTCGGCGTGACCGTCGCCAGGTCGATGCCCAGGTCCTTGGCCAGCTTGCGGACCGGCGGCTTGGCGAGCGGACGCGTCTCCGGGGCCACGCCGCCGTGGCCGTTGAGCTCGCCCTGGATGGCCGCGGCCACCTGCGCCGGGACCTCGGCACCCTTGCGCGGGCGCCGCTTCGTGGAGGACTCGGCCACGCCGTAGCCCACCAGGACCGGCGTGCGGCCCTTCGGCGCCTCGGCCTCGGCAGCCGGTTCCTGAGCCGCCACGGGCTCCGCCACCGGAGCGGGGGCCGCGTCGCCGCTGCCCGGCGCCACGTCCACCGCGATGATCACCTGGCCGACATCGACGGTCGTGCCCTCGGGGAAGCGCAGCTCGTGCACGACCCCGTCGAACGGAATCGGCAGCTCCACAGCCGCCTTGGCCGTCTCGACCTCGCACACGACCTGGCCGTCGGTGACGGTGTCGCCGGGCTGGACGTACCACTTGAGGATTTCCGCCTCGGTCAGTCCTTCGCCCACATCGGGCATCTTGAACTCACGGAAGCGAGCAGACGTTTCGGTCATCGTCGTCACGAACCCTCTCCTCAGTACGCCAGCGAGCGGTCGACGGCGTCGAGCACCCGGTCGAGCCCCGGCAGGTACTCGTCCTCGAGACGGGCCGGCGGATACGGGACGTGGTAGCCGCCGACACGCAGCACCGGTGCTTCGAGATGGTAGAAGCAGCGCTCCGTGATGCGGGCGGCGATCTCCGCGCCCGAACCGTAGAACACCGGGGCCTCGTGGACCACCACGAGCCGGCCGGTCTTCTCCACCGAGGTCTGGATCGTGTCGAAGTCGATCGGGGACATCGACCGCAGGTCCAGGACCTCGACCGACTTGCCCTCCTCCTTGGCGGCCGCGGCCGCCTCCAGGCAGACCTTCACCATCGGCCCGTACGCGACGAGCGTGAGGTCGGCGCCCGTACGCGCCACCGTCGCCCTGTGCAGCGGTCCGGGAATGGACTCGGTGTCGACCTCGCCCTTGTCCCAGTAACGCCGCTTCGGCTCGAAGAAGATGATCGGGTCGTCGCTCTGCACGGCCTGCTGCATCATCCAGTACGCGTCGGACGCGTTGGAGGGCGACACCACCTTGAGACCCGCGACGTGCGCGAACAGGGCCTCGGGCGACTCGCTGTGGTGCTCCACGGCGCCGATGCCGCCGCCGTACGGAATCCGCACGACGACCGGCAGCTTGATCTTGCCCAGCGCACGGGCGTGCATCTTCGCCAGCTGCGTGACGATCTGGTCGTACGCGGGGAAGACGAACCCGTCGAACTGGATCTCCACGATGGGCCGGTAGCCGCGCAGGGCCATACCGATCGCCGTACCGACGATCCCGGACTCGGCGAGCGGGGTGTCGATGACCCGGCCCTCGCCGAAGTCCTTCTGGAGCCCGTCGGTAATCCGGAAGACGCCGCCCAGCTTGCCGACGTCCTCACCCATGATCAGGACCTTCGGGTCCGTGTCGAGGGCGAGGCGCAGCGACTCGTTGAGCGCCTTCGCGATGGACATCTTTTCCACGGACATGGCTAGTTGCCCTCCTCGGCAGAGTCTGCGAACGATGCCTGGTAGGCGGCGAACTGGGCGCGCTCCTCGTCGACGAGGCTGCTCCCGTCCGCGTAACCGTGCTCGAAGAGAGACATCGGGTCCGGGTCGGGCATGGCCCGGACCGCTTCCCGTACGCGCTTGCCGAGGGTCTCGCTCTCCTCGTCCAGCGCGGTGAAGAACGCCTCGTCGGCGACCTTCCCCTTCTCCAGGTACGTCCGCAGGCGCAGGATCGGGTCCTTGGCCTCCCAGGCCGCCCGCTCCTCGTCCGCCCGGTACTTCGTCGGGTCGTCGGAGGTGGTGTGGGCACCCATCCGGTAGGTGAACGCCTCGACGAGGGTCGGGCCCTCGCCCCGGCGGGCCCGCTCCAGCGCCGACTTCGTGACGGCCAGACAGGCGAGTACGTCGTTGCCGTCGACCCGGACGCCGGGGAAGCCGAAGCCCTGGGCGCGCTGGTAGAGCGGGACCCGGGTCTGGCGCTCGGTCGGCTCGGAGATCGCCCACTGGTTGTTCTGGCAGAAGAACACCACGGGGGCGTTGTAGACGGCGGAGAAGGTGAACGCCTCCGCGACATCGCCCTGGCTGGAGGCGCCGTCACCGAAGTACGCGATCACGGCCGAGTCCGCACCGTCCTTGGCGACGCCCATGGCGTAACCGGTGGCGTGCAGGGTCTGCGAGCCGATGACGATCGTGTACAGGTGGAAGTTGTTGGTGTTCGGGTCCCAGCCGCCGTGGTTCACGCCGCGGAACATCCCGAGCAGATTGGTCGGGTCGACACCCCGGCACCAGGCGACGCCGTGTTCCCGGTAGGTCGGGAAGACGTAGTCGTCGTCGCGCAGCGCCCGGCCGGAGCCGATCTGCGCGGCTTCCTGGCCCAGCAGCGAGGCCCACAGGCCCAGCTCGCCCTGGCGCTGGAGCGCGGTGGCCTCGGCGTCGAAGCGCCGGGTCAGGACCATGTCCCGGTAGAGACCGCGGAGCTCGTCCGCGGTCAGGTCGATCCCGTAGTCCGGGTGCTCGACGCGCTCGCCCTCGGGCGTCAGCAACTGTACGAGTTGGGGCTCGGAACTCTGTGGCGTCTTCGCGGCGCTGGTCCGCTTGCTGCTGCGTCGCGGTTTGCGCGCGGCAGTGCTCTCCACGGTCACGTGCGTGCTCCTCCGTCGGTCCGGCCCCCGGGGTCTGCCGGGAACCAGTGCGGCTCGCCTGTGTCCGGACCCGTGCACGGGGTGGGTGCCGCTCGGCCGGGAACAGGCGTGACAGGTGCCCCGGCGAGCGCCCTGTCAAAGGCACGTTACCCAGTGCATCGCATAACTGCGAAACCCTCTCTGACCTGCGATTTTGCTTGGATATCCAAGTAAATCGAGAAAATCGGGAACTCTCGCTGGTCACAGCACTGGTAACAGCCTTGCAGGCCGCCGGAACAACGGCACGTTATCCCGCCCAACAGCGGCAGGGAAGGGGTGAGTGTGTGAGACTGCGTTTGTGCGCGAAGATGGAAAAATCACCGTATTTCTGTTGGACGACCACGAAGTGGTCCGCCGCGGAGTGCATGAATTGCTCTCCTCCGAAGCCGACATCGAGGTGGTCGGAGAGGCGGGCACGGCGGCGGACGCACTGGTCCGTATCCCCGCGACCCGCCCCGATGTGGCGGTCCTGGACGTACGGCTGCCGGACGGCAGCGGGGTGGAGGTCTGCCGCGAGGTCCGCTCCCTGGACGAGAACATCAAGTGCCTGATGCTCACCTCGTACGCCGATGACGAGGCTCTTTTCGACGCGATCATGGCCGGTGCCTCCGGATACGTACTGAAAGCGATCCGCGGCAACGAGCTCCTGAGCGCGGTACGGGACGTGGCGGCCGGTAAGTCCCTGCTGGACCCGGCGGCGACCGCCCGGGTGCTGGAACGGCTGCGCGACGGGCCGAACGGCAAGGGCGACGACAAGCTGGCCCGCCTCACCGATCAGGAACGCAAGATCCTGGACCTCATCGGTGAAGGGCTCACGAACCGGGTGATCGGTGAACGGCTCCATCTCGCCGAAAAGACGATCAAGAATTATGTGTCCAGCCTGCTCTCCAAGCTAGGCATGGAGCGCCGCTCGCAGGCCGCGGCGTACGTGGCCCGCCTCCAGGCCGAACGGCGCTGAGCGCCGCCGAACGGCGCGCACCGCCGCGTTTTCCTCTGCGGCTCCGGGTGGACACGGGACTTAGGTCCCGCGCCAACCGGGGCCGCAGACCCTTACCCGGCCCCTACGGGTAGCGGACAGTGGACGCATGGCCTCTGAGGAACTCCGTGCGATCGAGCTGCTCGGCCGGGTGCCCTACGGCCGCCTGGCGACGAGCATGCGAGCGCTCCCCATCCTGGCCGTGGCCCGCCACATCGTGGCCGAGGGCCGCGTGCTCCTGCGGCTGCACAAGGGGCTCGGCCACCACGAATCGTGCGACGGAAGCGTCATCGCGTACGGGGCCGACAACTTCAACACCGCCGCGGACGGCGGCGACGACCCCTGGTCCGTGCAGTTCACCGGCCCCGCCGCGATCGCCCACCCCTGCTCCGAGCAGCGGAAACTCTTCGGCCCCGTCCCACTCACGGCGAACGGAGAACCCTTCGATCCGGTCTATCTCCGGCTCGAACCGCACTTCGTCACCATGCACACTCTGGGCTTCACCGCAAGTCAGGAAATCGGCCACGTAGCGTGATCTAGCATTTGGTAAGTGCCGCGCTCATATGTAACCCGTCCACCTGTTCCCCCGGTCGGCGAGGTGCTGCGCCGCTATCCCGACGCCGGTGAACCGCTCGCCTGCGAGCCCCTTACCAAGGGTCTCCTGAACCACGGATACCGCGTCTCCACCACACGCGGCGCGTATTTCCTCAAGCACCATCTCGACAAGCACCACCTCGACGACGCCACCGGCGACCGCGCCACGATCGTCCGCCAGCACCGGGCCACCCAGCGGCTCCAGTCGCTCGGCGTGCCCGTCGCCCCGCCCCTCACGGACACGGAGGGTGACACGGTGACGGTGATCGACGGCCGCTGCTACGCCCTGCACCCCTGGGTGGACGGCCTCCACCGGGTGGGCGCCGAGCTGACCACCGCCCAGTCACGACGGCTGGGCGCCCTGCTCGGAGCCGTACACACCGGTCTGGAGCAGGTCATGGGTCCGGGCAGCGGGCTGCCGCCCCGGCCCGGTCACGGGAGCCCCGACCCCGCGGACACCTTCGAGCTGATCGACGAACTGCTGGCCGCCGCACGCGGGCTGCGACCCCGGGACGCCTTCGACGAGCTGGCCGTGCACCGGCTCGTCGAGCGCCGCGCCCTGCTCGAACAGCACGCCCACCGCAGGCCGCCCACCCCGGACGGGCCGGCCACGGGATGGGTGCACGGCGACTTCCATCCGCTGAATCTGCTCTACCGGGGCGCCGATCCGGTCGCGATCGTCGACTGGGACCGGCTGGGCGTACAGCCGCGTGCGGAGGAGGCGGTGCGGGCCGCGGCGATCTTCTTCGTGAGGCCGGCCGGCGAACTGGACCTGGAGAAGGTACGGGCGTACGCGCGGGCCTACCGGCGGGCGGCCGGGGCGGGCGCCGCGGAGCTGGCCGCGGCGGTGCACCGGGTCTGGTGGGAGCGGCTCAACGACTTCTGGATACTGCGCTGGCGCTACCGCCTGCACGACCGCAGGGCCGACCCGCAGTTTCCTGCGGTGTCGGCCCTGGCGGTGTGGTGGACGCGCGAGTACGAGGCGGTGGGCGAAGCCTTCACGGAGTGAAAGCGGGGCGGGGACGGGGCGCGGGGCCCCTTACGGGGTGGTGCCCGCGACGGTGCCGGCGGCATCGCCGGCACCTTCCGACGCGCCTTCGGCCGTGCCCTCGGTGGTTCCTTCGGTGGTCCCCTCGGTGGTGCCCTCGTCGTCGCCCGTGCCGCCCTCGTCCCCGGTGCCGCCTTCGTCACCCGTGCCCTCGTCCGTCCCCGCGCCGCCGTCGGCGGTACCCGGGTCGGTGGAGGGCGGCACTGTGGACGGCGTGTCGGTGGGCTCGCTGGTCGTCGGCGGCGGGGTCCAGGTGGGCTGCTCGGTGGGCTCCCACTGGCCGCCCGTGGACGTGTTCGGTTCCTCGGTCTCCTCCGTCGGCTCCTCGGAGGGCTTCTCCGAGGACTTCGACGGGGTGGGAGAGGCCGGAGTGGTGGCGGGCGTCGGGGTCTTCTTGTTGCCGGCGTCGTTCGCCGCGTTGACGGCGAAGGCGACACCCGCTCCGATCGCGATCAGCGCGAGCAGGACGAACAGCCACATCTTTCCGCGGCCGCGCCCTCCGTTGTGCTGACCGCCGGTGTATCCGCCGTCGTCGGGGTTCATCGGCGGCAGGATCGGGCCCTGCGAGGTGTCCCCGTGCGTCGGGTAGCCCATCGCCGCCGTACCGCCCACCGCGCCCATCGGCGAGGTGTGACCGCCCTCGTGCGCCACGACCGGGCCGGTGTTCCACGTACCCGTGTGGCCGCCCTGTACCTGGAGCATCTGCAGGCTGTACTGGATGAGCCCGCGCATCTCCTCGGCGCTCTGGAACCGGTCGTCCGGGTCCTTCGCGAGCGAGCGCATCACCATCCCGTCCAGCTCCGGCGGCACCGCGTCCGAGACCTCGGACGGCGGGACGGGGATGTCCTGGACGTGCTGGTAGACGACGGAGAGCGGGGTCTCACCCGTGAACGGGGGCCGCAGGGCCAGCAGCTCGTAGAGCAGGCAGCCGGTGGCGTACAGGTCGGAGCGGTGGTCGACAGCCTTGCCGAGCGCCTGCTCGGGGGAGAGGTACTGGGGCGTGCCCATGACCATGCCGGTCTGGGTCATCGTCGACTGCGCGCCGTGCAGCGCACGGGCGATGCCGAAGTCCATGACCTTGACCGCGCCGGAGTGCGTGATGATCACGTTGGCGGGCTTGATGTCACGGTGCACGATGCCGTGCTGGTGCGAGTACGCCAGGGCTTCCAGCACGCCCGAGACGATGATCAGCGCCTGCTCGGGCGGCGGGGAGTCGGCGTTGAGCAGGAGGTCGCGGATGGTGTTGCCCTCGACGAGCTCCATCACGATGTACGGAACGGTCTGACCGCCCACGACGTCCTCGCCGGAGTCGTACACGGCGACGATCGCATGGTGGTTGAGGCCCGCGACGGACTGCGCCTCGCGCGTGAAGCGGGCCTTGGAGACGGGGTCCTCGGCGAGGTCGGAGCGGAGCAGTTTCACCGCCACGGTGCGTCCCAGACGTACGTCCTCCGCGGCATAGACCTCGGCCATGCCGCCGCGGCCCAGCCGGTGGGTCATCCGGTAGCGCCCGTCGCCGACCACACCGCCGATGCCCCAGGAGTCGGCGCCATCCGAAACTCCGCCGCCGTTTGCTTCGGATCCGGGTGCCATCAGTCCTCGCCGTCGTTTCTGTCCGCGCGTCCGCGGGTGTCACGGGTGCCTTGCTGCATTGCCACGTCACGCTACAGGCTCTGCCCGACACCACGGTTCCGAGAGGGACGGGTCATCCAATCGGCTCGCGTGCCGCACACGCAAATTCCATGCGGTTCCTGTAACGCTTCCGAGACGCTTCTTGTGCGTAGGGTCACGGAACGGGCACCTGGCTTGACGTGTCGTACCCCTCGGGCAGACTTGGCCCGGAATACGGGATCTTCGCGTCACGTCAACAGTTGCGCGCCGAGGGGGAAGCTAGTCATGAGCCAGGACGGCGCACACGGCGCTCAGGGTCGCTATGCGGGCGGTTCGGTCGCCGGCGGCCGGTACCAGCTGCGCGACCTGCTCGGCGAGGGCGGGATGGCTTCCGTATATCTCGCGTACGACTCGGCGCTCGACCGCCAGGTCGCGATCAAGACGCTGCACACGGAGCTGGGGCGCGAGCAGTCCTTCCGCGAGCGCTTCCGGCGCGAGGCGCAGGCGGTCGCGAAGCTCCAGCACACCAACATCGTCTCGGTCTTCGACACCGGCGAGGACGAGCTCGGCGGCGCGCTGATGCCGTACATCGTCATGGAGTACGTCGAGGGGCAGCCGCTCGGCTCCGTCCTCCAGTCGGACATCCAGCAGTACGGCGCGATGCCGGCCGACAAGGCGCTCAAGGTGACGGCCGACGTGCTGGCCGCGCTGGAGACCAGCCACGAGATGGGCCTGGTCCACCGGGACATCAAGCCCGGCAACGTGATGATGACCAAGCGCGGCATCGTGAAGGTCATGGACTTCGGCATCGCACGCGCCATGCAGTCAGGTGTGACGTCGATGACGCAGACCGGCATGGTCGTCGGCACCCCGCAGTACCTCTCCCCCGAGCAGGCCCTGGGGCGCGGTGTGGACGCGCGGTCCGACCTCTACTCGGTCGGCATCATGCTGTTCCAGCTGCTCACGGGGCGGATTCCGTTCGACGCGGACTCGCCGCTGGCCATCGCGTACGCGCATGTGCAGGAGGAGCCGGTCGCTCCGTCGGCCATCAACCGCTCGGTCACTCCCGCGATGGACGCGCTCGTCGCCCGCGCGCTGAAGAAGAACCCGAACGAGCGCTTCCCGAGCGCCGCGGCGATGCAGGACGAGGTCACCCGCGTGCTCAGCGCGGGCGGTCAGGCCGGCGCCCCGGTGATCGTCAGCGGAGTCCCGGGGAACAGCGGCGCGGGTGTCGGTTCCGCCGTCTTCCCGCCGGTCGACCAGGGCGCCCCCGCGCCGCAGAGCGTGCAGACGCCGTACCAGCCGCATCCCCACCAGACGCACCAGTCGTACCAGCAGCCGGGTCCGTACGGCGCCCCCACTCCGGCGCCTTCGCCGAGCTACGGCTACCCGCAGGCGTACCAGACCCCGGTCCCCCCGGGGCACGGGACGCCGCCGCCGTACACGATGTCCCCGCAGGCAGCGGGCGGCCAGGGTGGCGGCAGCTCCAAGCGGAACATGCCGGTCATCGTGGGCTCGATCGTCGTCGCGCTGCTCGCGATCGGCGGCCTGGTCACGGTGCTGTCCATGAACGATGACACGGAGAACGGCAAGAACGGCGATCCGGGCACGGGAGAGTCCGCGGTGGCCGGCGAGCACAAGCCGCCGGAGCGCAACCGGACGATGGACGAAGAGGACTGCACGGACGCCAGCGAGGACTCGGACGACCCGCAGAAGGTCCAGGCGCCGAACTTCATGTACAAGGACATCAAGTCGGCCCAGGCGTGCGCCCTGGCAGCGGGCTGGACCATCAAGCCGATCGACGAGCCGGGCAACACGTACGCCGAGGACCAGGTCGTCGACCAGTTCCCCTCCGCGGGTACGGCCATTCCGGAGCGCGGCGCCCACTTCGAACTGAGGATCTCCACGGGCGACCCGGCCTGACGCCACCCGGCCCGGCCGCACCCGTCCGACGGACCGGGCGGCCGACGTCCGGGATGCCGGATATATCCGCTCGTGTGACTCTGAGCGCATGGCTCCAGGACTCCTCCCGTCCCGGCGGTCCCGGTCGTCGCGCTGCGTGCTCTGCCTGGCGGTGACCGCGGCCGCAGTGCTGGGACCCGCGAGCTGGACGTACGCGGCGGAGCGGGCGCCCGGCGGGGTTCCGCACCGGCAGGCCGGTGCCCCGTCGGGGGACGCGACCGCGCGGGGGCTCTCGCTCGCCCCCCGTTCGGCGGGACTGCCGGATACGGCCACGGGCAGCCCCACGGCCAGCCCCACGGCCAGCCCCTCGGCCACGCCCTCGCCCCACCCGACGACGCCGCCGCCGTCCCCCGTACCGGCCTCCCGGCCCCCCTCCGCGAGCCCCTCGGTGGCGCCCTCCGCCTCGCCGTCGGCCGTCCCCTCCGGTTCTCCGTCCGCGCTCCCGTCGGGCGCCTCCGGTTCGGCCCGCCCGCCCGCCGGGAGCGCGGCGCCGCCCGCCGGTTCGTCGGCAGGCCCCTCCGCTTCCGCCGAGCGGTCGCCCCTCGCGGGCAGGCCGGCGGGAGAGGGCCGCGTCCGCCCGGGGCGTTCGCTGTCGCCGCTGGAGCTCGCCCGCGCCGACGCCCTGCTCGAAGAGGAGGAGCCGGAGCCGGACATCGGGGAGGTGCCTCCCGCCGAGGTCACGCCGAGTGCGTCGACGCGTCCGGGAAGGCCGGCCCCCCAGGCGATGGACGGGCCCGCCGTACGACAGGTCCAGGAGGTCTCTCTCGGCGCCGGGATCGCGCTGGTCGGCCTGGGACTGGGCTTCCTGGCATTCCGGATGCGCCGCGTCCACTGAGGGCCGCAGCTGACCGGTTCATATCCCCGTAAGCCTTGCCTGAAGCAGCATACTCGGTATACATACTGAGTATGTCGATCCGTCACGGGCTTCTGGCCCTCCTTGAGCGCGGGCCTCGGTACGGCTCCCAGCTCCGTACCGAATTCGAGTCGCGCACCGGTTCCACCTGGCCGCTGAACGTCGGCCAGGTCTACACGACGCTCAGCCGGCTGGAGCGCGACGGCATGGTCGTCCAGGACGGTGAGGACGACGCGGGACACGCGCTCTACTCGATCACCGACGACGGCCGTACCGAACTGCACAGCTGGTTCGGGACGCCTGTCGACCGCAGCAACCCGCCCCGCGACGAGCTGGCCATCAAGCTCGCCATGGCGGTCGGCGCCCCGGGGGTCGACATCCGGGCGGTGATCCAGGCGCAGCGCCACCACACCCTGAAGGCGATGCAGGAGTACACCCGGCTGAAGGCTCAGGCCCTCACGGATGTCCCGGCAAACCGGGACGAGGTCGCCTGGCTCCTCGTGGTGGAGCAGCTGATCTTCCAGGCCGAGGCGGAGGCCCGGTGGCTGGACCACTGCGAAGCGCGACTCGTACGCCTCGCCGAGGCCGCCGCCACCGACCCGCAGCCCGAGCCCGGAAAGGCCACTCCGCGCGGCTCCGCCCGTACGGCGGCCGCGCGGCCCCGCGCCGGCCGCTGACCGCGCCGGCCGGCCCAATACCCAACGCCCAACACCCAGCACCCAGCACTCAGCACCCAGCAGAACGTCCCAGGGGGGAACGCCCACCATGTCCTCGTCCGTCCCGTCCCCGTCCACCGGCCTGCCCGAGGACGCGCCCGTACTGGAGCTGAGAGCGCTGACGCGCACCCACGGCTCCGGCGTCGCCCAGGTCCACGCGCTGCGCGGGATCGACCTGTCCGTCCACACGGGTGAGCTCGTCGCCGTGATGGGACCCTCCGGTTCCGGGAAGTCCACCCTCCTGACGCTGGCCGGCGGGCTCGACACCGCGAGCAGCGGCCAGGTCGTCATCGAGGGCCAGGACATCGCCACGCTCGGACGCAAGGGCGTCGCCGCCCTCCGTCGCCGCAGCGTCGGCTACGTCTTCCAGGACTACAACCTGATCCCCGCCCTCACCGCCGCCGAGAACATCGCACTGCCCCGCGAACTCGACGGCGTCTCCCTCCGCACAGCACGCGAGGAAGCCTTTGCCGCGCTGGAGGAGATGAACCTCGGCGAGATCGCCGACCGCTTCCCCGACGAGATGTCCGGCGGCCAGCAGCAGCGCGTCGCCATCGCCCGCGCCCTGGTGGGGGACCGGCGTCTCGTGCTCGCCGACGAGCCCACCGGAGCGCTCGACTCCGAGACCGGCGAGACCGTTCTCGCCCTCCTCCGCAGCCGCTGCGACCAGGGCGCGGCCGGGGTGATGGTGACGCACGAACCGCGGTACGCGGCCTGGGCCGACCGGGTCGTGTTCCTCCGGGACGGCTCGATCGTCGACCAGACGGTCGTCTCCGGCGCCGACTCACTGCTCACCGCAGAGGGCGCCAAGTGAGCGTCTTCTCGGGGTGGCGCGCCGCCACCCGGATCGCCCGCCGGGACGCCATGCGGGCCAAGGGCCGCAGCGCGCTGGTGGTCGCGATGATCGCCCTGCCGGTCCTCGGCGTGACCGCCGCCGACGTGTCGTACCGCAGCTCCATGCCGACGGCTGCCGAGACCCTGACGGCCGCCGTGGGCTCGGCCGACGCCCGCTACAGCGACCCGGGCGTGAACGGGACCCCGATCGAGCAGATGCCCGACGCCACCAGCTGGGGCTCCCTGGACGAGTCCGGTCATCCCGCCCAGGGAGAGGAGCCCGAGCCGGTCGACGTCGCGGACCTGTTCCCCAAGGGCTCTCGCCACCTCACCGAGCGGTCGGTCCCCGCTGACGTCACCACCCGGCACGGCATCACCAGCACGGAGATCGTCGAGGTCCGCACCGCGGACCCGCTGGCCCGGGGCAGGATCGAGCTCGTGGACGGTGCCTTCCCGGACGGCGCGGACGAGATCGCCGCCACCGAGCCCTTCATGGAGTCGGCCGGGCTCGGCATCGGTTCCCGTGTCACGGTGCGCGGCCCCGGGAAGACGTACACCGTCACCGGCACCGTCGAACTGCCCCATGATCTGGGCAAGAAGGCGCTGTACGCCGATCCGGGCGCGGTCATCGCCGCGTGGCAGACCGCGTCGGACCGCGACGACGCGATCGTGCCACCTCAGCCCAGCAAGACCGAATGGCTGGTCAAGGGCGCGTCCGGAGTCGGCGTGGGCTGGCCGGACGTGCTCAGGGCCAATGAGAAGGGCGTCCTGGTGAAGTCCCGCCAGGTCGCCCTCGACCCGCCGCCGGACTCCGAGGTCCCGATGGCCGACAGCATGAGCGGCGGCAGCGCGGCCGAGACGAGCGCCGCGGTCGTCACCGTGGTCGCCCTGACCGTCCTGGAGATCGTGCTGCTCGCCGGACCGGCCTTCGCGGTCGGCGCACGCCGCTCGCGCAGGCAGCTCGGCCTGCTCGGTACGTGCGGCGGCGACCGGAGTCACGTCCGGGCCGTGGTGCTGGCCGGCGGCGCGGTGCTCGGCGGATTCGGCGCCGTGGCCGGTGTCGCCGCCGGTCTCGGGCTGACCGTCCTGTTCCGTCCGTTGATCGAGGGCTGGACCGGGAGCCGCTTCGGTGCGCTCGAGATCCGCCCCTGGGAGCTGCTGGCGATCGCCCTGATCGGCCTCGTCACCGGCATTCTGGCAGCGCTGGCCCCCGCGATCGTGGCAGGCCGCCAGTCCGTGCTGGAATCGCTCACCGGCCGCCGCGGAACGCGCGGGAGCTCCCGTGTACTGCCCGCCGTGGGATGTGTGACCCTGGCGGCCGGTGTGGCGATCGCCGTCTTCGGCGGCGCCACAGGTGCCACGGGGCTGGTCGCCGGCGGCTCGATCGTCGCCGAGCTCGGGGTGCTGGCCTGCATCCCGGTGATCGTCGGGTTCCTCGGCCGGCTCGGCTCCCGGCTGCCGCTCGCCCCGCGGATGGCGCTGCGCGACGCGGCCCGCAACCGGGGACGGACGGCACCCGCGGTCGCCGCCGTCATGGCCGCCGTCGCGGGCACCGTGGCCATCGCCACGTACCTGGCCAGTGTGACGTCCGAGCACGTGTACGACCACATCCCCATGCTCACCCCCGGCACGGTGGCGCTCGTGAACTCCGACCCCATGGAGGTCGGTCAGCTCCCCCTCGCCCGGGCCGCCGTCGAACAGAACGTGGCGGTCAGCGGCGGCCGTGCCGACTTCGGACGGGTCTGGGCCGGCTCCGACTGCTCCGTCTACTACGAGGAGGAGAACGGCTGCGGCACGATCGAGCTGGTCAAGCCGGCCGGCAAGGGCCACAGCTGCCCGCTTCAGGGAGCAGGAGCACGGAAACTCGCCGAAGGACTCTCCGCCGACGCGCACAAGGAGCTGATGAGCTCCCCCGCCTGCATCGACGAGCACATCCAGGCGTATTCGTTCGATTCGGGCGTCGCCAAGATCGTCGTGGGGGACGCTCCCGTGCTGACCTCGTACGCGAAGCTCGACGACCCCGCGGCGGCCAGGGCGCTGGCGGAGGGCACTCCCGTGCTGCTCAACCCGGCGTACGCGGACAACGGCCGGGTCACCCTCAAGGCCGTCCACACGTACAGCGAACACGACAGGGAAAACCGGAAACTGCACCCGGGCGAGGCCAGGACCACCACGGACCGGCTGAAGGTGTACGTCGCGCCCGCGAAGTACGCCGCCACCCCCGGAATCCGCATGATCCTGCCGCAGAAGGCCGCGGACCGGCTCGGACTGCACACCCAGGACTACGGCAGTTTCTACACCGTCGCCCACGCCCCGACGGACGCCGAGCAGCAGGCGGTATCGGCGGCGTTCGCGCAGGCAGGGGACTCCGCCTACCTTCAGGCGGAGTACGGGCCGGACTCCCAGGACGAGGATGTGGTCCTGCTGATCCTCGCGCTGTTCGCCGGTCTGGTGACCCTGGGTGCGGCCGCGATCGCCACCGGACTGGCCAGGGCGGACGCGGAGGCCGACCTCACCACGCTCAGCGCGGTCGGCGCGCCACCGGCCGTGCGGCGCACCCTCTCGGGCTTCCAGTGCCTGGTGGTCGCGCTCACGGGCGTACTGCTCGGGACGGCCGCCGGCCTCGTGCCAGCGGTGGCTCTGCGCCTGATCGATCTGCGCGAGGCGACGAAGGCCATGCGCCTGCAGCCGATGGATTCCGCGTACACACCGATCGTGCTGCCGTGGGTCACCATCGGACTGCTGGCCGTGGTCGTGCCGGTGCTCGCGGGTCTGCTGGCCGCCGCGTTCTCCGGTTCGAGGACGGTGCCGGCCCGGCGGGCAGCGTGAGTACGGTCCGTTGACCCGGACTCCCGGCTCGGCCGGCAAGGCTGTTTCGGTGCCCCCGGGGGTGGTGGATCAACCATTCCCGGGGGCACCACCCTGGTGTACTGCACGTGTGCGAGAGAATGGCGGCATGGAGATGCCGAGGAATGACCGGTCGCAGGAGCACCCCCAAGTCCTCGTAGTGGGGCAGGACGGAATGGCTATCGGCGGCGGTGACAGTGGCGACGAATCGCGCGAGGTCCCGGTGACGGAAATGGTCGAACAGCCCGCGAAAGTCATGCGCATCGGCAGCATGATCAAGCAGCTCCTGGAGGAGGTCAGGGCGGCTCCTCTCGATGAGGCGAGCCGGGTCAGGCTCAAGGAGATCCACGCCAGCTCCGTGAAGGAGCTGGAGGACGGGCTGGCGCCGGAACTGGTGGAGGAGCTGGAGCGGCTCTCCCTGCCGTTCACCGAGGAGTCGGTGCCGTCGGAGGCGGAACTGAGGATCGCGCAGGCTCAGCTGGTCGGCTGGCTGGAAGGGCTCTTCCACGGAATCCAGACGGCACTGTTCGCCCAGCAGATGGCGGCTCGCGCCCAGCTGGAGCAGATGCGCCGCGCTCTGCCGCCCGGTTCGGGCCACGAGGACGAGGAAGGCGGCTCGGACCCGCACGGACCGATCCGGTCCGGCCCGTACCTCTGAGCGCCGCAGGACCTCTGAGTACCGCAGGGGCCCGGTACACAACGTTCGGCGTTGTGTACCGGGCCCCTGCGTTTTCCGGCTGCTCCGGTGGTGGGAGTGCCCCTGGCGCCTGTTCGGTCACGCCGCTGTCGGGGCCATCAGGAGCACCTTGCCGACGTGCGTACTGGATTCCAGCACCCGGTGCGCCTCCGCGGCGTCCGCCATCGGCACCGTGCGGTCCACGACCGGCCGGACGACGCCACCGATGATCAGCGGCCAGACATGCTCGCGCACAGCGGCGATGATCGCCGCCTTCTCGGCGAGCGGACGCCCCCGCAGGGAGGTGGCCGTGACCGCGGCGCGCTTGTTCAGGAGCGCGCTCAGGTTCAGCTCGCCCTTTACGCCGCCCTGGAGGCCGATGATCGCGAGGCGACCGTTCACGGCGAGTGCCCGCACGTTCCGGTCCAGGTACTTCGCACCGACGATGTCGAGGATGACGTCGGCGCCCGCACCGTCCGTCGCCTTGTGGATCTCCTCGACGAAGTCCTGCTCGCGGTAGTCGATGAGGATGTCCGCCCCGAGCTCCGCGCAGCGCGCCAGCTTCTCGGGCCCGCCCGCGGTCACCGCGACGCGTGCGCCGACCGCCTTGGCCAGCTGGATGGCCATCGTGCCGATGCCGCTGGACCCGCCGTGCACCAGCAGGGTCTCGCCGGGGCGCAGATGAGCCACCATGAAGACGTTGGACCAGACGGTGGCCGTCACCTCGGGCAGCGCGGCGGCCATCGCCAGATCCACACCCGGTACGGGGAGGAGCTGTCCGGCCGGCACGGCGACCTTCTCCGCGTATCCGCCGCCCGAGAGCAGCCCGCACACCTCGTCGCCGACCGACCAGCCCGTGACGCCGGGGCCGAGCGCCGCGACGCGGCCCGCGCACTCAAGGCCGGGGTAGGGGGAGGCGCCGGGCGGCGGGTTGTAGAAGCCCTGCCGTTGCAGCACATCGGCGCGGTTGACCGCGCTGGACACGACCTCGACGAGGACCTCGCCCTCGCCTGGTACGGGATCGGGCACCTCGGCCCATACAAGCGCCTCGGGGCCACCGGGTTCGGGGATCGTGATCGCATACATGGCCGCGAGGCTACTCCGTGGGACGCGCACCGGCATTCGGCCGGCCCGGACCGCCTCCGGGGGCCGAAGCGCTATCGCAGCCCGTTCCCCTGCGGGGAGCCGCTCATCGGGGTGTGCGACGGGGAGGCGCGCACGATCGTGATGAGGCGGTCCGTCAGTTGCACTGGGCTGGCCGCCGGATCGTCGTACCCGAGCAACCGGTGGCCCCGCAGCACGCTGACGACCAGGTCCTCGACCTCCCGCACGTTCTTGCCCACCTCGGCCTTTATCACCGGCCGTTCGATCAGGTCGAGCCCGCTGCCCTGCTGGATCAGGTCCTCCATGACCGTGCCCGCGCTCGGGCTGAGCACGGAGAGACCGAGCAGCCGCCCGGCTGCGCTGGCGCTGGTGATCACCGCGTCGGCGCCGGACTGACGCAGCAGCGGCGCGTTCTCCTCCTCACGCACGGCGGCGACGATCTTCGCTCCGCGGTTGAGCTGGCGCGCCGTCAGCGCCACCAGGACGGCGGTGTCGTCGCGCTGGGTGGCGATGATGATCTGACGTGCCTTCTGGAGCTCGGCGCGCAGCAGCACATCACTGCGCGTCGCGTCGCCCAGCACGCCCACGAAGCCCTCGGCGTTGGCCGCCTCGATCACTTTCGAGGCAGGGTCGACGACGACGATCTGTTCCTTCTTCAGGCCCGTGCTGCAAAGCGTCAGGATCGCGGAGCGGCCCTTCGTGCCGAATCCGACGACCACGGTGTGTTCACGCAAGTTGCTTCTCCAACGGTTCAGCCGGAAGTCCTCCCGGGTCCGCTCCGTCAGGACCTCCAGGGTGGTGCCGACCAGGATGATCAGGAAGAGCACGCGCAGGGGCGTGACCAGGAGCACGTTGGTGAGCCGGGCGGCGTCGCCGTACGGGACGATGTCGCCGTAACCGGTGGTCGACAGCGTCACCGTCGCGTAGTAGATGGCGTCGAGGAAATCGACCCGGCCGTCGGCATTGTCGTGGTAATCGTTGCGGTCCACATAGACGATCAGGACCGTCGCGGCCAGCACCATCAGCGCCATCGCCAACCGCTTGGCGACCTGGCGCAGCGGTCGGTCCATGACCCGGCGAGGCAGCATCACCCGGGTGGGGACGACGTGCTCATCGGCGCGCCTGGCCATCGCATCATGGCCGGGAAGTTTCACGTGAAACACCCTTCCGTCCACGGCGTCGCCGAGGCCCACGGCAGATCGAGGATCTCCACCTCGGTGCCGGACCGTACCCCGCCGGGTGGCACAACTGCCAGCCCGTCAGCAGCGGCGATCCCCCGGAGCATGGCGGGACCGTTGTAGTGCAGGGGTACGACGTGGTCCAACCCGCCCCCGCGTGCCGCGCGATGGACGACGGGGACGAGCCGGGTGTCGTGCGGATGCCCCTGCACCTCGTCATGGACGAGCGCCCGGTACGGGGCCTGGGGCGGCCGCCCCGCGATGCCCCGCAGCAGAGGCTCGGCAAGCGTGAGCAGACCGGAGACGGCGGCCAAGGGGTTGCCGGGCAGCCCGACGACGTACGGCCCCTGGTAGGTGAGCCGGGCCAGCAGCATGGGGTGGCCGGGGCGCACATCGACACCGTCGATCAGCAGCTCGGCACCGACGTCGGCGAGGACCGGGTGGACGTGATCGACGGGACCGGCGGCCGTGCCGCCGGTGGTCACGACGAGGTCGGCGTCCGAGGTGGTGAGCGCGGCCCGCAGAGCGGCGGCATCGTCGCCGAGGCGGCGGGGCTCGCCGACCTCGGCACCCAGGGCCCGCAGCCAGGGGCCGAGCATGGGACCGAGCGCGTCCCGGATCAGCCCGTCGTGCGGGAGCCCGGTGGTGAGGAGTTCGTCGCCCAGGACGAGGACGTCGACACGGGGGCGGGGGACGGCGGCCACGGCGTCGTATCCGGCGGCGGCGGCCAGCCCGAGGACGGCCGGGGTCACCAGGGTCCCGGCGGGCAGGAGTTCGTCACCGGTCCGGCACTCCTGGCCGCGCGGCCTGATGTCCTGCCCGGGAACGACCTCGCGCTGCCCGTAGAGCAGCCCCTTCGCCTCATCGGTGTGCGCGTGCTCGTTGCGGATGACGGCAGTGGCATCTGCCGGAATGCGGGCTCCGGTGGCGATCCGTACCGCCTCGCCGTCCGGCAGCGCGGCAGGCGCACTGTGTCCGGCGAGGAGCCCTTCGCCCTCGCGGACGGTCCACGGACCCGGTCCGGCGACGACCCAGCCGTCCATGGCGGACGTGTCGAAGGACGGCAGATCGGTGAGCGCGTGGAGCGCCTCGGCCAGGACGTGCCCGAGCGCCCGGTCAAGGGGGAGCCGGTGCGCGGCGACCGGAACTTCACGGCCCATGCGCGCGGCCAGGGCGCGTGCGTCGCTCCAGGAGGTGGCCCGCGCACGCCGGGGGCGCGAGGGCTGCGACGAGGCGGAGGGGGAGCGCGGAGCGGAGGAGCGCGGGGCGGGGGTCTCCCGCTCCCCCGGATGAACCTCGTGGTCCGCCCGGTCGGGGCGGTCGGGCCGGTTGGGGGGGTGGGGGCGGTGCGATGCCACGAGAGCCAGAGCTTCCTCCACGGCCCGCTCGTCCTCCGGCGTCATCGCGGGAATCGAGGACGAACCGGGTGCGGACGCGGGGGAGGGCGGTTCGGGCGCGGGTGCGGGTGGTGCGGGTGCGGGCGGTGCAGGTGCGGGTGCGGGCGGTGCGGGCGCGGGTGCGGGTGGTGCGGGTGCGGGCGGTGCAGGTGCGGGTGGCGCGGGTGCGGGCGGTGCGGGTGCGGGCGCGGGTGCGGCGCCATCGGCGTGCCCGGGCTCCGGCGCAGACTCCCGCCCGGGGCTCGCGGCGGCCCCTGCGACGACCGCAGCGGCGCGCCGGGACGACGTGGCGCCCGGTGCCTGCGCGGCACTCGGGAACGCACTGGTGCCCGCGGGCCGCGTGGCCCTCGGGGACGGGGAGCCGGAGCCGTTGGTACCGGCGCCGGCACCAACGCCGGTACCGGCGCCGGTGCCGTGCTGCTCCGTCATTGTGGGTCGGCCTCGTTCGCTGTCCCCGCCTCCGCCTCCCAGCGGAGGGCGAGAGCGGCGGCCTTGCGGACGGCCTCGGCCACCGCGTCGGCCGCCGCTTCCGGTCCGTCACCACTGCTCGCCCTTGCCGCCGCGTACCCGACCAGGAAGGTCGTCAGAGGCGCGGCCGGGCGGGCGACGCCGTGCGCGGCGTCACGGGCGAGGTCGAGCAGGAGGCCGGTGTCGACGTCGAGGTCGATGCCGAGTTCGTTCTTGACTGCGGTGATCCATTCGTCCAGCACGGTCCCATGCTCCCTGATGCGCGCCCTGGCTGTGGCGATGTCTTCCCAGGTGTCGCAGTCGAAAGAGTCCAGCGGACCGGCCTCGACCCGGGCGAGATCCAGCTCGGTCGTCAGCAACCGCAGCGGCAGCCCGGCAAGGCTGCCGTGCTCGGTGGCCACGAGCGCGAGTTCACGACGCAGCGGCTCTGCCCGGTAGACCGCGACCAGCGGCTGGTCGCGCCCGCTGGGATCGGTGCACAGGGCGCCCTCCCGGCTCCCCTCCCCAGCGGCGTCCAGCAGCGCTCCGACGGTGGCCGCCCCGAGAAACGGCAGGTCGGCGGAGAGTACGAGCACGTGCTCGGCGGTCGTGTGGCGCACCCCGGCCCCGAGCGCCGCCAAGGGGCCTCCGCCGACCGGGACTTCTCGTGTCCAGGTCACGGGCCGCAGGGTCGGCCGACGGCCGCCCACCACCACAGTCGTCCCGGCTCCGGCGCACGCCGCGAGCACCCGGTCGAGCAGCGACCGGCCGCCGACCCGGACCCCGGGTTTATCGGCACCGCCGAGGCGTTTGGCGGCCCCTCCGGCAAGGACGATGGCGTCATAGGCGGTCATGCCCCGAGTATGCGTGCAGCCCGTTCCGGCCGATCCCCCAGGGACCGGGCGTTCATCGCCGCCCGGCCCCGTACATCCCTCGCCCCGACGTCACACGGTGCGCAACAGCACCGCCGGCTGTTCCACGCAGTCGGCCACATACCGGAGGAATCCGCCCGCCGTGCCGCCGTCGCACACCCGGTGGTCGAAGGTGAGCGAGAGCTGGACGACCTGGCGCACGGCCAGTTCGCCCCCGTGCACCCACGGCTTGGGCACGATCCGGCCGACGCCCAGCATCGCCGCCTCCGGGTGGTTGATGATCGGTGTCGAACCGTCGACTCCGAACACCCCGTAGTTGTTCAGCGTGAACGTCCCCCCGGTCAGCTCGGCCGGCGTGAGCGTCCCCGTACGGGCCGACTCCGTCAGCCGGGCGATCTCGGCACCGATCGACTCGACGTTCCGGGACTGCGCGTCCCGGACGACCGGCACGACCAGCCCGCGTTCCGTCTGTGCGGCGAACCCCAGATGGATGTCACGCAGCCGCACGATCTCCCGGGCGGCCGGGTCCACGGTCGAGTTGAGCTCGGGGAACTTGGCCAGGGCCGCCGTGCAGATACGGGCCAGCAGCGCGAGCACCGACACCTTGGGGCCCGCGGACGGGCCTCCGGCGCCGTTCATCGCCGCCCTGGCCGCCATCAGCTCGGTGGCGTCGGCGTCGACCCAGCACGTCGCGTCCGGGATCTCGTGCCTGCTGCGCGACAACTTGTCGGCCACCGCACCCCGTACCCCACGCAGCGGAATCCGCTCACCGGCAGCACCGAGCGCCGCCCGGGGCGCGCCGGCGAGGGGCGCCGTGACCGTCGCCGGGGCGGCAGCCACAGCCGTCCGCTCCGTCACGGCCCGGATCGTGGCCTCCACATCGGCGCGCAGGATCAGTCCGTCGCGCCCCGAACCCGTCACCTGGCGCAGATCGACGTCGTGCTGCCGGGCAAGCTTCCGCACGAGGGGCGAGACGACGGCCACGGGCCCCCGTACCTCTTCGGCCCGCACCTCTTCCGCCGCGGCTGCCGGCTCGGGCGTCGCGGACCGCACCGGCACCGGCTCGGGCGTCGTCGGCCGCGCCGACACCGGCTCGGGCCGGACCCTACGACGACGTGCCGCCGGCGCTCCCGTGCCGTAGCCCACCAGCACGTTGCCGGACGACTCGGCCTCGGCCGGCCCGGAACCAGCCGCCCCGGATCCCATGGCGGACACGGGCCCGGACCCGGAATCGGACGACCCGACGGCCACCGTCAGCAGCGGTGCCCCGACCGGGAGTTCCGTTCCCTCCTCGCCGAACCGCGCGGTCACCACACCCCCGTAGGGGCACGGCACCTCCACCATCGCCTTGGCCGTCTCGACCTCGACGACCGGCTGGTCGATGGCGACGACATCGCCCACCTCCACCAGCCAGCGCACGATCTCCGCCTCGGTCAGTCCCTCACCGAGGTCCGGCAGCTTGAATTCCAGCACTTGGGCCATCAGCTGTCCGCCTCCCACTGCAGACGTGCCACCGCGTCGAGCACCCGGTCCACACCCGGCAAATGGTGCCGCTCCAGCATCGGTGCCGGATACGGAATATCGAATCCGGCGACCCTCAGCACCGGCGCCTCCAGATGGTGGAAGCACCTCTCGGTGACCCGGGCGGCGATCTCCCCGCCGGGGCCGCCGAATCCGGAGGACTCGTGGACGACCACGGCCCGTCCTGTGCGCCGTACCGACGCGGCGACGGTCTCGTCGTCGAACGGCACCAGCGAGCGCAGGTCCACGACTTCGAGGTCCCAGCCCTCGGCCACCGCGGCCTCCGCCGCCTCCAGGCATACCGGCAGGGACGGCCCGTACGTGATGAGCGTCGCGCTGCGCCCGGAACGGCGTACGACAGCCCGCCCGATCGGCTCGACCGACACCGGTGCCTCGGGCGACCAGGCCGCCTTCGACCAGTACAGCCGCTTCGGCTCCAGGAAGATCACCGGGTCGTCGGAGGCGATCGAGGCCCTCAGCAGCCCGTACGCGTCATCGACCGTGGCCGGAGTGACGACGTGCAGGCCAGGGGTGGCCATGTAGTACGCCTCGGAGGAGTCGCTGTGGTGCTCGACCCCGCCGATCCCCCCGCCGTACGGCACCCGCACCGTGATCGGCAGCGGCATGGCTCCCCGGGTCCGGTTGCGCATCTTGGCGACGTGGCTGATCAGCTGCTCGAACGCCGGATAGGCGAAGGCGTCGAACTGCATCTCGACCACGGGCCGGAGCCCGTACATCGCCATTCCGACGGCCGCGCCGAGAATGCCCGCCTCGGCCAGCGGGGTGTCCGTACACCGGTCGTCGCCGAACTCCTTGGCCAGACCGTCGGTGATCCGGAAGACCCCGCCGAGCGTGCCGACGTCCTCACCGAGGACGTGCACCGAGGGGTCCTCGGCCATCGAGTCGCGCAGCGCACGCTGGAGGGCCTGCGCCATGGTGGCGGGCTTGGGCTTCCCCGTCTGCGTGCCGGGGACCGCCGCTGCGGTCGTCATCGCCGCTCCTCCGCGTCGTCGTCGTGCTGGTCGTGCTCGGCGTCCAGCTCGACTCGCAGGCGGGCAGCCTGCTCGCGCAGCTGCTCCGTCTGCTCCGCGTAGACGTGCGAGAAGAGGCTCATCGGGTCGAGCACCGCATCGGCGTTCATCCGCTCACGCAGTCCGGCGGCCATCACGTCCGCCGCCTCCTTCGCCGCCACGATGCCGTCCTCGTCCAGCAGTCCGCGCCCGGTCAGCTCCCGCTCCAGAAGCTGGATCGGGTCGTGCGCCCGCCATGCCTCGACCTCGCTGTCCACGCGGTACCGCGTGGCGTCGTCGGCGTTCGTATGGGCGTCCATGCGGTAGGTGACGGCCTCGACGAGCGTCGGACCCTCACCACGCCGGGCGCGGGCCACCGCCTCGCCGAGGACCTGGTGCACAGCGGCCGCGTCGTTGCCGTCGACCAGCCGGCCTGGCATCCCGTATCCCACGGCCTTGTGGGCCAGGGAGGGCGCCGCGGTCTGCTTGGCCAGCGGGACGGAGATCGCGAATCCGTTGTTCTGCACGAGGAAGACGACCGGGGCACGCCAGACAGCCGCGAAGTTCAGCGCCTCGTGGAAGTCACCCTCACTCGTACCGCCGTCGCCGACCATGGCGAGCGCGACCACGTCGTCGCCCTTGAGGCGCGCGGCGTGGGCCAGACCCACGGCGTGCGGCAGCTGAGTGGCGAGCGGGGTGCAGAGCGGGGCGATGCGGTGCTCGCGCGGGTCGTATCCGGTGTGCCGGTCGCCGCGCAGGAGAGTCAGGGCCTCGACGGGGTCGAGCCCGCGCGCCACGGCCGCGAGGGTGTCGCGGTAGCTGGGGAAGAGCCAGTCCTGCTCCTCCAGCACGAGCGCGGCCGCGATCTCGCATGCCTCCTGCCCGGTGCTCGACGGATAGACGGCGAGCCGGCCCTGCTTGGTCAGTGCCGTCGCCTGCGCGTTGTACCGGCGCCCGCGCACCAGCTCGGCGTAGAGGCGCAGCAGCAGACCGGGGTCCGCGTCGGCCGCGGCGTCCGTCCCGAGCACGCGGTACGGCTCGGGGTCCGGGAGCAGCGGCGCCGGGTCGGTGAGCGGCTTCCAGGCCGGGGGCGGCGTGGGCCGGTAGGCAGCCGCGCCGGGCAGCTCTTGGACCGTCATGAGAAGCACCTCCTGGCATCGAGGTATATCGAGGGTGTCGAAATATGTCGAAATGTCGAGGGGTAGGCGAGGCGCGGGTGTGGTGCGCCTCACCTACCGATTGTTCGGTCGCGGGGGCATTTTGGCTACAGGCACCGCCAGCCTGTGGACAAACGGTTCTCCACAGCCTGGGATAGAGGCAGGTCGTCCACAACAGGGAGGCACGGGGAGATGGCGTCTGAACAAATGGCCGAGAGGGGCGAGGACCTCGGCGCCGTTCCGCCCGCCAGGCCGCTCGATGCCATCGACCGCGACATCCTCCGCATCCTGCGGTCGGACGGCCGTGCCTCGATACGTTCGGTCGCCGACCGCGTCCACGTATCGCGCGCCAATGCCTACGCCCGCATCAACCGGCTCGTGGAAGACGGCGTGATCCGCGGGTTCAGCGCACGGGTGGACCACGAGCGGGCGGGGCAGGGCGCCTCCGCGTACATCACGCTCAAGATCGTGCAGAACTCGTGGCGCACGGTGCGCGAGCAGCTGCAGGCGCTTCCGGGGGCCACTCACATCGCGCTGGTCAGCGGCGACTTCGACGTACTGCTCCTGGTGCACACCCCCGACAACCGGGCCCTGCGGGAACTGGTCCTCACCAGGATTCAGGCCATCCCCGAGGTGCTGTCCACCCGGACCCTGCTGGTGTTCGAGGAAACCGACCTGGGCCCCGGCCCGGAACGCCCCACCGAACTCGCCTAGGGCCGGTCGCCGGATCAGGCCCTGGGGCCTGTCAGCGGGCGACCCGCATCCCCTCGAAGGCCAGCTGCACCACCGTGTCCGCCAGCTGCTCCGCCTCCGCGGAGCCACCGGGCTGCGGGCGGTACCACTCGACCAGGGAGTTCACCATCCCGAAGAGCAGCCGAGTGGCCAGGCGTATGTCCACGTCGGCGCGCAGATCGCCGTCCGCCACTGCCGCCTTGAGCAGCTCCGACACCCGCTGGTCGAACTCGCGCCGGCGCTCCAGCGCCCAGCGCTCGGTCTTCGTGTTGCCCCGCACGCGCAGCAGCAGCGTGACGTAGGGGAGCTCGGCCATCAGCACCTCGACGGTGCGGCGCGTGACGTACTCGACCCGCTCGATCGTGCGCCCCCGCGTCGCGCCGGACTCCTCCAGGATCGCGAAGAGTCCGTCGAGCGCCCGGCTGACGGCCCGCCTCAGCAGCTCTTCCTTGCCACTCACATGGTGGTAGATGGACGACTTGGAGATTCCGGCCGCCTTGGAGAGATGCTCCATGGAGGTGCCGTCGTAGCCGCGCTCGTTGAAGACACGAACGGCCACGGTGAGGAGCGTCTCAGGCGTGTACGTGTCCCGCTTGGCCGTAGTCATGCCCGCGATCCTCCCCCATGAGTTGTCCACAGGTTTCCCGGGGGCCCTTGCCCCGACCGATCGTTCGGTTACTCTAACTCCGTCCGCCCGTCCCTGCCCAGCTCGATGAGGAGTTGGTCCGTCATGGCCGCCGAGCTCTCCCCCCAGCAGCTGTCCGAGACCCATCGACCGACGCTCGACCAGGCTCTCGACGCCATTCGTACGCGCGCCTACTGGTCCCCGCACCCCGAGCACCCGAAGGCGTACGGCGAGGGCGGCGCCCCCGGCAGCCTGGGCCCGGCCGAGGGCAAGGCCGCGTTCGACGCCGTGCTGAATACCCGGCTCGACCTCGGCCAGCCCGGCACCGACGGATGGACGGGCGGCGAGACCTCGCCGTACGGGCCGGTGCTCGGCGTCGAGTATCCCCACGCCGATCTGGACGTCCTGCTGCCGGCCATGAGCGCGGGCGTGGGCGCGTGGCGCGAGGCCGGCCCGGAGACCAGGGCCCTGGTCTGCCTGGAGATCCTTTCCCGGATCAGCGCCCGCACCCACGAGCTGGCCCTCGCTGTGATGCACACCAGCGGGCAGGCGTTCCTGATGGCGTTCCAGGCGGGCGGCCCGCACGCCCAGGACCGCGGTCTGGAAGCGGTGGCGTACGCGTACGCGGAGCAGGTCCGTACGCCGCAGACCGCCGACTGGTCCAAGCCCCAGGGCAAGCGCGACCCGCTCCAGCTGAGCAAGTCGTTCACCCCGGTGGGCCGCGGCATCTCGCTGCTGATCGGCTGCAACACCTTCCCCACGTGGAACAGCTACCCGGGCATCTTCGCCTCCCTCGCCACCGGCAATCCTGTCCTGGTCAAGCCGCACCCCCGCGCGGTGCTTCCGCTCGCGCTCACGGTGCAGCTGGCGCGCGAGGTCCTCACCGAGGCCGGCTTCGACCCGAATCTGATCGCTCTGGCCGCCGAGCGGCCGGGCGAGGGCATCGCCAAGACCCTGGCGCTGCGCCCCGAGATCAAGATCATCGACTACACCGGCTCGACGGCCTTCGGTGACTGGCTGGAGACCAACGCCCGCCAGGCGCAGATCTACACGGAGAAGGCGGGCGTCAACACGGTCGTCGTCGACTCCACCGACGACTACCGCGGCATGCTGGCCAACCTGGCGTTCTCGCTCTCGCTCTACAGCGGCCAGATGTGCACCACCCCGCAGAACCTCCTGATCCCACGCGACGGCATCACGACGGACGCGGGCGACAAGTCGTACGAGGACGTGGTCACGGACATCGCGGCCGCCGTCACCGGCCTCCTGGGCGACGACGCCCGGGCCGGCGCCCTGCTCGGCGCCCTGGTCAACCCGGACGTGAAGGCCAGGGTGGACGGCGCCGCGGAACTGGGCGAGGTGGCCCTGCCCTCGCGGACGGTGGCCAACGCCGACTTCCCCGACGCGGTGGTCCGTACGCCGGTCATCGTCAAGCTCGACGGCACCAAGTCGGACGACGGCGCGGCCTATCTCTCGGAGTGCTTCGGGCCGGTCTCGTTCGCGGTCGCGGTCGATTCGACGGCGGACGCGCTGAGCCTCCTGCGGCGCACGATCCGCGAAAAGGGAGCGATGACGGTCGGCGCCTACACCACGTCACCGGAGGTCGAGCGCGAGGTGGAGACCGTCTGCTTCGAGGAGTCGGCCCAGCTCTCGCTGAACCTGACCGGCGGGGTGTACGTCAACCAGACGGCGGCGTTCTCCGACTTCCACGGCTCGGGCGGCAACCCGGCTGCGAACGCGGCACTGTGCGACGGCGCCTTCGTCGCCAACCGCTTCCGAGTGGTCGAGGTCCGCCGCCAGGCATGAGGGGCCCGGGGAAGCCGGCGCACACGAACGGCTTCCCCACCCACTCAGCCCCTCCGGCGTTTGAGGAGCGGGGGTCCCGGGGCAGCGCCCCCGGTTACGGGAAGGGGAGGAGTGGGGAAGGGCCAGCCGCAGGCCCCACGAACCGCCCGCCGCACCCGCCCGCTCAGCCCGCCGAACCCCCGGGCCCAGACCTGGCCGCGCCGGGCCCGGACCCGGCCCCCGTCCCCGGCGCCGGAATATCCGCATACCGCTGCACCCACGCATGCATGGCAATCGCCGCCGCAGCCCCCGCATTGATCGACCGCGTCGACCCGAACTGCGCGATGGAGCACACCATCGACGCGTGCTTGCGCGCCTCTTCCGTAAGCCCCGGCCCCTCCTGCCCGAACAGCAGCACGCAGCGCCGCGGCAGCTCGGTCCGCTCCAGCGGCACCGCGCCGGGCAGGTTGTCGATCCCGATGATCGGCAGCCCCTCGGCCGCCGCCCAGGCGGTCAGGCCGGCCGTGTCGGGGTGATGACGCACATGCTGGTAGCGGTCGGTGACCATCGCCCCCCGGCGGTTCCACCGCCGCCGCCCCACGATGTGGATCTCCTTCGCGAGGAAGGCGTTGGCGGTGCGCACCACCGACCCGATATTGAAGTCGTGGCCCCAGTTCTCCACCGCCACATGGAAGTCGTGCCGCCGCAGATCCAGGTCGGCGACGATCGCCTCCCGCGTCCAGTACCGGTACGCGTCGCCGACATTGCGGCGGTCTCCGTGGGCCAGCAGCTCGGGGTCGTACCGCTCACCCTCGGGCCACGGCAGCGGATGCGGCCCGACGCCGATCTCCGGCCCGTATCCGTCGTCGTACTGGACCGGTTCCGCCGCCGGGTCGGAGGCCACATTCGAAGGGGGCTCTGTACTGCCGTTCTCGCTGCTCACCCGACGAGCGTATGGCCCCCGCCGCCACTGTGCTGCGGGACCTCCCCCTCGCCCTCCTCGGCCTCGGCCCGCCCCCGGTCGGGCAGAGGGCCCGGGCCCTGGCGCGCACGACGGGAGAAGAGCCGTTCCCGCGTGAGCGTGACCCGGCCACCCAGCCACACCAGGAAGACCGTCGGCAGGAACACCGCGTCCGCGGCGATCATCGCCATCGAGAAGAAGGGCAGGCCGAGCAGCAGGGCGATTCCGGCGTGCTCCCCGATCATGGCTACCAGCAGCACGTTCTTGACGCGCCGGTTGAACAGGGTGAACGGGAAGGCGACCTGCACGAGGACGGTGCCGTACGTCAGCACCATCACCACCAGGCCGCTGGACGCGAGGAGGTCCGAGAGCCCGGGCCACGGGGTGAAGTAGTCGAGCTTGAGCGGGTAGTAGAGCGCCGTCCCGTCCTGCCAGCGCGAGCCCTGGATCTTGTACCAGCCGGCCGTCGCGTAGATCAGACAGACCTCGGCCATGATCACGACGAGCGTGGCGTTGTGGACGAGGTTGGCCAGGACATCGAGCAGCGTCCGCGGCTCCCCGTCCGGTGCGAAGCGGTTCGCGGCCCACCAGGCACCGTTGCCCACCCACAGCACCCACAGCAGGGCCGGCAGCCACCAGGTGCCACCGAGGCCGCCCGTGAGCGTGGCCCCGAGCAGTACGGACCCGAGCACGGCCCAGAGCAGCGGGCCCGCCACGTCCCGCACCGGCCCGAGTCCGTCCGCCGCGCGTGCGGCATTGCGCGCCGCACGCCGCGCGTCCAGCGACCACACCTGTGCGCAGCGGGTCAGTACGAGATAGATCGCCATCAGGTGGATGACGTTGTCCCCGCCGTCGCCCATGAAGATGCTGCGGTTCTGCAGGGACAGCACGCCCACCATGAAGAGGACGGACATGGTCCGGCTGCGCCAGCCGACCATCAGAAGCGCGGCCGACACCAGCGCGAGCGCGTACACGCTCTCGAACCACACCGTGCCGTCGGACCACATGAGCACCGTGAAAGCGCCGTTGTTACCTATGAGCTGCTCCGCCATGCCCCACTGCCACGGGCCCTCGGGGCCGTACATCTCGTGGCGGTGCGGGAACTCGCGCAACAGGAACAGCAGGTACGTGGCGGAGAAGCCGATCCGGATGACAGCGCTCTGGTACGGGCCCAGGGCCGCCGACGTGATGCGCTGGATCCCGCGGGCGAGCTTGTCGGCGGGCCGGGAGCCGGAATTCCGGCCGCCGTCCCGCACATCGGTGGAGGTGCTCACTTGTCCGTCTCCTCACCCTGCGACGCCCGCGCCGCCGCGTCGTTCTCCGGCAGATCGGCGGAGGTGATGGTCCACCAGGGGAGCACGCGGTAGTTGGGCCGGGTGTTGATCTTCTCCTCGCTCCATGCCGGTGCCGGGACGGAGCGTACGGCGGAGCGGACCTGAATGCGCTCGACCGTGCCGCCGTAGTCGTGCTCGCTCAGACGCAGCATCACGATCCGACGGATGTAGCGCTCGGAAAGATCGCCGCGCATGCCGTTGGAACGGTTCTCGCTGTCGTGGGAGTTCAGGTAGAAGTCCCAGCCGCGGCGGAGCTCGTTCTGATCGACGTGACTCGGGAGGAGGTTGCCGCGTATCGCCTCGCCGTCCTCACCGGACAGGCTCATCCATGGGGTGGTGCGACGGCCGTCTGCACCTGCCACGTCGGCGCGAACGTGTACGGCGATGTTCTGCTGAAGCGGATTGGGAGCGAAGAGCTTCCAGTTCTGCTCGAACTCCGGATAGACCCAGTCGTCTATCGCCTCGCTGTGCTGCTTCGTCAGGGTGTTGGACGGCGCGACGTGCAGAAACACCATGGCCAGGTGGATGGCGGCGAGCACCCCGATGACGGACAGCGCCAGGGCGGCGACGACCTGGTACGAGCGCGAGAGCCCGGCTATCCCGCTTCTCGGGACGCCGGCTGTTCCGTGGAGATCGTCCCCTCCGCCGTCCGCGTCCGCGTCCGCGTCCCGCGAGGCAGCGGCTTCGGCATCCGCCGAGGCGTGGGGTGACACTTCCCGCCCCACGTCCTTGAGGCCGGCCTGACCACCCGCGTCCTGCCGGGGGACCCGGCCACCCGGCTCACCGGTGTCCCGGCCCGAGATCTCGTCTCCGCCCTGGTCGGTCCCGGTGTCCGTACCGCCGTTCGGCCCGTCCGCCTGTCGGCTCACCGCCTCCGGCCAGGCGACCTTCCGCTCGCTGTCGGCGCCCCCGCCGTGGTCCGCAACCATCCCGCCCCGATCACCGTCGATCACACCTCGGTTATCCACAGGGTTGACACCCTACGGGCCGCCGACTCACCATTGAAGTCATTGAACCGAACGATCGGTCGGTAGGGAGCCCGGGATGGCGGCAGTGACTGCGGACCAGCAGAAGCACAGGGCGGCAGGCGCGGCGGACACAGCGCAGGACGCGGCCCGCACGGCGGTGTTCGACGCGGCGGTGGCGGCGGACGACCGGATCGAGCCGCGCGACTGGATGCCGGAGGCGTACCGGGCCTCACTGGTCCGCCAGATGGCCCAGCACGCCCACTCGGAAATCATCGGCATGCAGCCCGAGGCCAACTGGATCACGCGTGCGCCCTCGCTGCGCCGCAAGGCGATCCTGATGGCCAAGGTCCAGGACGAGGCGGGACACGGGCTGTATCTCTACAGCGCCGCCGAGACCCTGGGCACGAGCCGTGAGGAGCTGCTCGACAAGCTCCACGCCGGGCGCCAGCGCTATTCGTCGATCTTCAACTATCCGACGCTGACCTGGGCGGACGTCGGAGCGATCGGCTGGCTGGTGGACGGCGCCGCGATCACCAACCAGGTGCCTCTCTGCCGCTGCTCCTACGGTCCGTACGCCCGCGCGATGGTCCGGATCTGCAAGGAGGAGTCCTTCCATCAGCGCCAGGGCTACGAGCTGCTGCTCGCCCTCAGCCGTGGGACCCCGGCCCAGCACGAGATGGCGCAGGACGCGGTGAACCGCTGGTGGTGGCCGTCCCTGATGATGTTCGGCCCGCCGGACGACGCGTCGGCGCACTCCGAGCAGTCGATGGCCTGGAAGATCAAGCGGCACTCCAACGACGAGCTGCGCCGACGCTTCGTGGACATCTGTGTCCCCCAGGCCGAAGCGCTCGGGCTCACCCTCCCCGACCCGGACATCCGGTGGAACGAGGAGCTGGGCCGGCACGACTTCGGGGACATCGACTGGACGGAGTTCCAGGAGGTCCTCAAGGGCAACGGCCCCTGCAACGAGCAGCGCCTCGCCCAGCGGCGCACAGCGCACGAAGAGGGCGCCTGGGTCCGCGACGCGGCGGCGGCGTACGCCACGAAACACACGACAGGACGGCCCGGGCCCACCGGAACGACCACACAGCCCGGGGAGGCGACGGCATGAGCAGCTCGACCGACTGGCCGCTGTGGGAGGTGTTCGTGCGCTCACGGCGCGGACTGTCCCACACCCACGCAGGCAGCCTGCACGCCCCGGACGCCGAAATGGCTCTGCGCAACGCACGCGACCTGTACACCCGCCGCTCCGAGGGCGTCTCCCTCTGGGTGGTGCCGTCGACGGCGATCACTGCCTCGTCGCCGGACGAGAAGGACTCGTTCTTCGAACCGGCCGGCGACAAGCCCTACCGGCACCCCACGTTCTACGAGATCCCGGAAGGGGTGAAGCACCTGTGACCGCGGCCCTCGCCCTCGGCGACGACGCGCTGGTGCTCTCGCACCGGCTGGGAGAGTGGGCAGGCCACGCCCCCGTGCTGGAAGAGGAAGTGGCGCTCGCCAACATCGCCCTGGACCTGCTGGGACAGGCACGCGTTCTGCTGTCGCTCGTCGGCGACGAGGACGAGCTGGCCTATCTCCGTGAGGAGCGGGCCTTCCGCAACGTCCAGCTGGTCGAGCAGCCCAACGGCGACTTCGCGCACACCATCGCCCGGCAGCTCTACTTCTCCGTCTACCAGCACCTGCTGTACGAACGGCTGGCGGCCGGTGACGGCGCCTTCGCGGACCTCGCCGCGAAGGCGGTCAAGGAGGTCGCTTACCACCGCGACCATGCCGAGCAGTGGACCCTGCGCCTCGGCGACGGCACGGCCGAGAGCCACGAGCGCATGCAGAGCGGACTGGACGTACTGTGGCGCTTCACCGGCGAGCTCTTCCAGCCCGTCGAGGGCATCGGCATCGACTGGCGGGCGCTCCAGGCCGGCTGGCTCGCCGCCGTGACGGACGTGGTGGAGCGGGCCACCCTCACCATCCCGGCCGGACGGCAGTCGGGGGGCTGGCAGGCCGGGGCCGGACGGCAGGGACTGCACACCGAGCCTTTCGGCAGGATGATCGCCGAGATGCAGCACCTGCACCGCAGCCACCCGGGGGCGTCATGGTGACCGAGACCCGCCTGGAAGCGGAGCTGCACAGGCTCGCGGGCGCGGTTCCCGACCCCGAGCTTCCCGTACTGACCCTGCAGGAGCTCGGCGTGCTCCGCGGTGTCCGGATGGACGGCCCCGACAGCGTCACGGTGCGGCTCACCCCGACGTACACGGGCTGCCCGGCGATCGAGACCATGTCCGCCGACATCGAGCGGGTGCTGCACGACCACGGAATGAAGGACGTCTCGGTCGTCACCGTCCTCGCCCCGGCCTGGTCGACGGACGACATCAGCGACGAGGGACGGCGCAAGCTCTCGGAGTTCGGTATCGCACCCCCGCGGCCGCAGGGCGGCCCGGACGGGCCGGTGCCGCTGACCCTGGCGGTGCGCTGCCCGAACTGCGGGTCGACCGACACGGAACTGCTGAGCCGGTTCTCCTCCACCGCGTGCAAGGCGCTGCGCCGCTGCGTGGCCTGCCGCGAGCCGTTCGACCACTTCAAGGAGTTGTAGATGTTCCATCCGCTCCGGGTCAGCGCGATCGAACGGATCACGGACGATGCGGTGGCCGTCACCTTCGCCGTGCCACCCGAACTGCGCGAGACCTTCCGCCACGCCCCGGGCCAGCACCTCAACGTGCGCTACAGCCTCGACGGCCAGGAGATCCGCCGGTCGTACTCGATCTGCGCGCCCGCCGTCGAGGCACCGGACGACCCGGTGCTGCGCGTGGGTATCCGCATGGTCGACGGAGGGGCGTTCTCCACGTACGCCCTCAAGGAACTGGCCGTCGGTGACCAGGTGGAGGCGATGCCCCCGATGGGCCGCTTCGTGCTCCGGCCTCGGCCGGGCTTCTTCGCCGCGGTCGTCGGCGGCAGCGGCATCACGCCGGTGCTGTCGATCGCGTCGACGCTGCTGGCCCGCGAACCCGAGTCCCGCTTCTGCCTGATCCGCAGCGACCGGACCGCCGCCTCGACGATGTTCCTCGACGAGGTGGCGGACCTCAAGGACCGTTACCCGGACCGGTTCCAGCTGGTCACCGCCCTCTCCCGGGAGGAGCAGGCAGCCGGTCTTCCCTCCGGCCGTCTGGACCGCGAGCGGCTCACCGGCCTGCTGCCGGCGCTGCTTTCCGTCGCGGACGTGGACGGCTGGTTCCTCTGCGGGCCGCTGGGTCTGGTGCAGGGGGCGGACAAGGCGCTGCGGGAACTGGGCGTCGACCGGTCCCGCATCCACCAGGAGATCTTCCACGTCGAGGACAGCCCGGCCCCCGCCACGCGCATCGAAGCGCCCACGGACAGCACCCTCACCGCGACCCTCCACGGCCGTTCGGGGAGCTGGCCGGTGCAGAAAGCGGAATCGCTTCTGGAGACGGTGCTGCGCAGCCGAGCGGACGCCCCGTACGCATGCAAGGGCGGGGTGTGCGGCACGTGCCGCGCGTTCCTCGTATCGGGTGAGGTCCGGATGGACCGCAATTTCGCGCTGGAGCCGGAGGAGACCGAGGCCGGCTTCGTCCTGGCCTGCCAGTCGCACCCGGTCACCCCGGAGGTGGAGCTCGACTTCGACCGCTGACGGTCCGGCCCTCAGTACCGCCCTGTTCCCTTCTCCTAGAACCTGTTCTATGTTGACGAGCCGTCAGGTCCGGCTGCGGGCCCATCGGTTCACGGACACTACGGTTCGCGGGAGGCCGGGACAGTGGACTTCACCTTCACCGAGGAACAGCAGGCAGCCGTCGAGGCGGCGACATCGGTCTTCGCAGGAGTCGCACCCGACGGTGTCCCCAGCCCGGCCCTGACCCCGGGGGCGGTGGCCGAGGACATGGACCGGCCGCTCTGGGCCGGGCTCGCCCGCACCGATCTGCTGAGCCTCACGCTGGCCCCGGAGCGCGGCGGGGCCGGGCTCGACCTGGTCGCGCTCTGCCTGGTGCTGCGCGAGTCGGCCAGGGTGCTGGCCCGGGTTCCCTTGCTGGAGGCATGCGCGGTCGCCATGACCGTTCAGCGGTACGGCGACGCCGCACTGGCGGCGGAGCTGCTGCCGAAGTTCGGCCGGGGCGAGCTGGTCCTCACCGTCGGCGCCAACGGCCGCACCGGGCACGACCCGGCAGAGCTCGCCGTCGTGGCCCGCCGAGCCCCGCGGATCGGGGCGGAGACCACAGCTGGGGCAGGGGCCGAGGCCGAAGGCGAGTGGGTGCTCGACGGGGTGCAGTCAGCGGTGCCGTGGGCCCAGTGCGCGGACTGGATCGCGGTGCCCGCCCACACAGGGGAGGGACAGGCCGTCCTCGCCCTGGTCCGCCGGACGCACGACGGCGTCGGTCTCGCCGAGCAGGTCTCCACCAACGGCGAGCGTTACGCCGAGGTCAGCCTCGACTCGGTCCGCATCGACGACCGTGAGCTGATCGAAGCCGCAGGCGCCTGGGAATGGCTGCGCGACCTCCTCACGACCGGGACCTGCGCCCTGGCCCTCGGTCTGGGAGAGAGCGTGCTCGCCATGACGAGCGCCTACACGGGCAAGCGGGAACAGTTCGGTTCTCCCGTGGCCACGTTCCAGGCCGTCGCCGTACAGACCGCCGACCGGTACATCGATCTGCGCGCCATGGAAGTGACCCTCTGGCAGGCGGCCTGGCGGATCTCCACCGGAGCCGACGGAGCCCTGCCCGCCGCGGGCGACATCGCCGTGGCGAAGATCTGGGCATCGGAAGGCGTACGCCGCGTCGTGCAGACGGCACAGCACCTGCACGGTGGTATCGGCGCCGACACGGACTACCCCCTGCACCGCTTCCACGCCTGGGCGAAGCAGATCGAGCTCTCGCTGGGGCCGGCGGCCGCCCATGAGGAGGCACTGGGCGACCTGCTGGCCGCCCACCCCCTCGGCTGATCCCTCAGAGGACGAAGGCCGGGCTCGTGCCGTCCGCGACCATCGGCCGTCCGGCACCGTCCCACGCCTGCATGCCGCCGTCGATGTTCACCGCGTCGATGCCCTGCTGGACCAGGTACTGCGTCACCTGGGCCGACCGGCCGCCGACCCGGCACATCACATGGACACGCCGCCCGTCCTCCGCCGCCTCGGTCAGTTCACCGAAGCGGCCCACGAAGTCGCTCATGGGGATGTGCAGCGCACCCTCGACATGCCCGGCCGCCCACTCGTCGTCCTCCCGGACGTCCAGCACGAAGCCGTCCGACGGCACTGCCGCAGCATCCACCGAGGGCAGCGGGGCGAAATTCATGGGTCATGCCTTCTCTCGTACGCGCACGGCAGGGACACCCGAAACGCTACTGCACCAGGTCCGCCAGTTCGGCCTCACGCTGAGAAACCTCAGCCAGCAGCTTCTCGCCGATGTCCTCGAGCAGCCGGTCCGGGTCGTCGGGAGCCATGCGCAGCATCGACCCGATGGCGCTCTGCTCCAGCTCCTGGGCCAGCACCGTCAGCAGTTCCTTGCGCCGGCTGAGCCACTCCAGCCGTGCGTACAGCTCTTCGCTCTCGCTGAACCGGGCCTCGGGTGCGACCGGACCGGTCTCCCATTCCTGGACCAGCTCCCGCAGCTGCGCCTCGTCCCCACGCCCGTAGGCGGCGTTCACCCGGGTGATGAACTCGTCGCGGCGCTCCCGCTCCTTCTCGTCCGGCGCGAGATCCGGGTGCGCCTTGCGTGCCAGCTCGCGGTAGAGCTTGCGGGCCTCCTCGCTGGGCCTGACCCGCTTGGGCGGCCGGACGGGCTGCTCGGTGAGCATCGCGGCGGCCTCGGGAGACAGACCGTCGGAGTCCATCCAGTCGTGGAACAGCTCCTCGACCCCCGGCATCGGCATGACGATCGCGCGCGCCTCCTGGGCCTTGCGCACATCCTCCGGATCTCCGGTCCGGGACGCACGGGCCTCCGCGATCAGCGCGTCCAGCTCGTCGAGCCGGGCGTACACCGGGCCGAGCTTCTGGTGGTGCAGCCGGGAGAAGTTCTCGACCTCGACCCGGAAGGTCTCCACCGCGATCTCGAACTCGATCAACGCCTGCTCGGCCACCCGCACAGCCCTGGCGAGCCGGTCCTCCGGACGGGGCGCCGCCCCCTCCACCGGGGCCGCACCACCCTCCGCCGAGGCAGCATCGCCCCTGGCAGCATCGCCCCCGGCCGGGGCCGCACCGTCCGCGCCGTGGGGCCGGCCGTCCTGCGACGCGTCCTGCGCGTCGTGCGGCTCGTCCTGCCGGTCGTTGTCCTGCCGGTCATCGTCGTTCCGGGTGGTTGGCACCCCGGCGGCTTCGTGGGTCACCCGTCCAGCGTATGGCCAGGACCGGCGCCCCGCGGACGTCCGGTCGCCGGGATCTCCGTCAGACGCCGAGCTCGGCGGCTATCCGCCCCGCCGCGACGGCCCGCACCAGCTCGGCATGATCCGCTTCCGTCCGGTCGGCATACGTCACGGCGAAGGACGCCATCGCCTCGTCCAGCTCGCTGTTCTTGCCGCAGTAACCCGCCAGCAGACGGGGGTCGGCGCTGTGCGCGTGGGCGCGTGCCAGCAGCGCACCGGTCATCCGCCCGTAGTCGTCGACCTGTTCGGCCGCGAGTGCCGCCGGGTCCACGCTGCCCTTGCGGTTCCTGAACTGACGGAC
This sequence comes from Streptomyces sp. NPDC058620, assembly GCF_042717135.1. Classification (NCBI taxonomy): domain Bacteria; kingdom Bacillati; phylum Actinomycetota; class Actinomycetes; order Kitasatosporales; family Streptomycetaceae; genus Streptomyces; species Streptomyces sp. NPDC058620. The sequence goes on along the minus strand of NZ_JBHXQO010000028.1, from coordinate 57,118 downwards.
CTGGAAGGGCCTCCCCTCGACGTCGGCCCAGCCGAGCAATATGTCGCTGACGACCTGCATCCGCTTCTGTCCGAGCACCACCCTGCGCCCTTCGTGCGCGATCTCGGCCACGTCGAAGCCAGCCTGCGGCAGATAGGGCGCCAGCGCGGAGGGCCGGGCCTCCTTCACCTGAAGCACCAGCGGCTCGCCCCGGTGATCCAGCAGCAGCACCACATAGGACCGCGTCCCGACGCTTCCAGTGCCGACCACCCGGAACGCCACATCGTGGATGGCGTACCGGGCCAGCAGCGGCACCCGGTCCTCGGAGACCGTACTCAGATAGCCGCCGAGCCCCGCGGCGACTGCCGCGGCCTCCTCGTCCGGCACCCGGCGCAGCACCGGCGGAGCATCGATGAAGCGGCGCCCGCCGTCCCCGGAGTCCTCCGTGGACCTGGCTGCGAACCGGGCGCTCGTGTTGTTCCTCGCCTTTTCCGAGACCCTCTCCAGAGTCCCGACGAGGTCCCGCGCGTCCGTGTGCGAGACGAGCTCCTCGTCCGCGATCGCGTTCCACGCGTCGAGCGCCGGCAGTCCGGCCAGCAGCCGCATCGTCCGCCGGTAGGCGCCCACCGTGTCGTACGCACCCTTGCGGCAGGTGGCCTCGTCGGCACCGGCCTCACGGCCCGCGAGCACCAGCGAGGTGGCGAGCCGCTTGAGGTCCCACTCCCACGGGCCGAAGACCGTCTCGTCGAAGTCGTTCAGATCGATGACGAGATTTCCGCGCGCGTCTCCGTACAGACCGAAGTTGGCCGCATGCGCGTCCCCGCAGATCTGCGCACCCACCCCGGTGACCGGCGTGCCCAAGAGGTCGTGGGCCATCAGGCCCGCCGAGCCGCGCATGAAGGCGAACGGGGTGGCCGCCATCCGCCCCACCCTTATCGGCGTCAGCCCGGGCACACGGCCGCGGTTCGACTCCTCGACCGCCTGAACGGCGTCGGGCCGGCCGGGAGGCAGGACCAGCGAGCTGTGCGCCGACCGCTCCACCTTGCCCCTCAGCGCCTTGCCCGCGGCCTTCAGCGACCCGTTGGCCCCCGCCGAAGCGGGCGAGCCCAGTGCCGCGCGCCGCGCGAACCCGGGCACGACCGGAATGCGTGCGGCACCCGCCCCGCTCCGCTGTCCCCATGCAGTCGTATCGATCTCACTCATGGAACGCCGCCTCCCCCGTCTTCCGGCCGTCCGCCATCAATTCCCGATGACGGTACCGCCGTTCGCCGACAAGCGTCCGCCCCTGTGGACAAGTCCCCGATCACCCTGTGGACAACAGCGAGCAGGTCGTGATTCCGCCGGTCAGACGATCCCGCCCGGTCAGACGACGACGGCCTCCTCCATCTCCTCCTCGGCATCCTCATCGGTACCGGCACCGATCTGCCGCGCTTCCGGCCGCTCCTCCGGCCGGGCCCCCTCCGCAATCGGGGGGACCGGAGCCACGACAGCCCGACGCCGCTGCGCCTCCGCCCGGCCGGCCATGCCCATGAGGGCCAGACCCGCCACGAACCACAGCGTGAGCACCAGCAGGTGCCCGCCCAGCGCATGGCCACCGAAGTACACATGGCTGCGCACGCCCTCGACGAAGCCCGCGCCGTTCCAGAACGAGTGAAGTGCGCCGAAGAACCCGGGCTGCACCTCGGGCCGGAAGATGCCGCCGGAGCTGGTGAAGTTGAGCATGACGAACAGCACCATCAGGCTCAGCGTCGTCCAGCGCTTGAGGAAGGTGTGCAGTCCGACACCGATCAGCAGGATGCCCGCCGAGTAGAGCCAGGCCATCGCCCAGAGCCCACCGAGCCCGTGGTCCACCAGGCCGAAGACCGGTCCGGCGAGCGCCATGCCGATCACGCTCACCACGAGCGAGGCCCCCGCCGCCAGTGCGGCCCTGATCCACAACGCCAGCGCCGCGCCCGCACCGCCGATCACCGCGACCGACGCGTACGAGCCGATGCTCAGCACGACCAGCAGGAAGAAGATGCCCTGCCCCGTCGCGTCCCCGTCCGCCGACGGCGCCACGTCCGTCACCATCAGCGGCTCGCCCTGTTCGGCCGCCACCCTGGTGAAGACCTTCTCCACCACCGTGGCGCTGGTGTCCGACGAGGCGGAGGCCACGAGAAGCTCCGGGCTCTTCCCCGGCAGGTACGCCCCGTAACTCGCCTGCGTGCTCAAGTGGTCCTCGGCGGTTGCGCGGTCGGCCACCGTACGCACGCTCAGTGCGCCGTCACCCTTGTCCTGCAGTGTCTGGGCGAGTACCTGGGCGCTCGGGCCCGAGCCCACCACATCGACCCTCATGTCGTGCGGTGCCGGGGCATGGAAGGCGCCCAGGTAGGCGAAGCCCATGCCCACGCACATCAGCAGCGGGGTGACGAGATGGCTCAGCACATGGCGCAACACGGCGGCCGGTGAGCCGGAGGCGTTGTTCGGGCCTGCGGACATCGAGAACAGCTCCAATGGTTGGCTTTTACAACTGCAAGTTCCGTTGTACTATACAACTGAAATCCGGCAGAGGCGGATTCCGGAAAGGTGAACTGGAAGGTGAAGCGGTGACAGGCACACCCGGGGAACGCGAAGAGTCGCTCGACGTCATTCAGCGCGAGCTGACCGCCTTCGCGCGCCGCGCCCGATCGGCAGCCGCACGACTGCACCCGCAACTGCCGCTGGTCTCGTACACCCTGCTGGCCCATATCGACGAACAGCACGGCTGCCGCGCCGCCGATCTGGCCGCGCACTACATGCTCGACAAGTCGACCGTCAGCCGACAGATCGGAGCCCTGGAAAAGCTGGGCCTGGTCGAGCGTCACTCGGACCCCGCCGATCACCGCATCCAGGTGCTGCGCCCCACCGAGGCCGGAACGCAGGCCCTCGCATCGACCAAGGCCAGCCGCCGGGCCGCTTACCGGCAACGGCTCGGGGACTGGACGGCGGAAGACCTCTCCCAGTTCGCGCGGTACCTGCTGCGCTACAACTCCGCCGGCGAGGCAGCGGCTGAGTAGCGGTACCCGCGCCCACCTGCCACCCGCCGCCCGCTCGGCTCAAAGCGGGCGTTTCACGTGAAACAGGCCACTGTCGCGCAACGAAAAACGGCCGCCACCGGGATTCCGATGACGACCGTTCCTGCGTTACCACCAAGCACCAACCATCGGTGCTTCGTTGTGCGCGAGGGGGGATTTGAACCCCCACGTCCCTAAGGACACTGGCACCTGAAGCCAGCGCGTCTGCCGTTCCGCCACTCGCGCATGAGTGTTGTTTTGAGACTCTCTCACCGTTTGGTGTGAGCGCCTGGCGACATCCGGAAGATTAGCACGATGGACTGGGTGGATTCACATCCGTTGTTTTGGCGAACACATGTGGGGAAGCGGGAACGCGGAGCGCCGCCCCCCACTCCTCCTGATCGCACCCCGCGTGCGGGACACTGTGAGGAGGCCACCTCTACGATCCATGTGAGGGGTGACACTCATCCACTGGGCAGACAAGGGGAACCAGCCGATTTCCCGACGCGTGGATACGATCAGTAAGCGGTACAGGGACGACGACACCGGAGGAGGTGCCCCATGGGAGTCATGAAGCGTTTCGAGCAGCGTCTCGAAGGTCTGGTCAATGGCACCTTCGCCAAGGTCTTCAAGTCCGAGGTCCAGCCGGTGGAGATCGCGGGCGCCCTCCAGCGCGAGTGCGACAACAACGCCACGATCTGGAACCGCGAGCGGACCGTCGTCCCCAACGACTTCATCGTCGAACTGAGCACCCCCGACTACGACCGGCTCAGCCCGTACTCCGGACAGCTCGGGGACGAGCTCTCCGGCCTCGTACGGGACTACGCCAAGCAGCAGCGCTACACCTTCATGGGCCAGATCAAGGTCCACCTGGAGAAGGCCGACGACCTCGACACCGGGCTCTACCGTGTCCGCAGCCGGACGCTCGCGTCGAGTTCGTCACAGCAGGGTCAGCCCGGACAGCCGGCCGGCCCTCCCCAGCACGTACAGCCGAACCGGCCAGGCCCGGGGCGGCCCGCCGCCCCGCAGGCACCCGGCGGTTACGGCTACCCCCCGACCGCCGCACCTCCCATGCCCGCGGCCCCGCCGCCCGGCGCAGGACGGCCCGGCGGTCCCTCGAACGACCGGCGCCCACCGAGCACGCCCGGCCCCCTGCCGGACGCACAGGTACGGCGCTGGATCGAGATCAATGGCACCCGCCATCAGATCTCCCGCCCGACGCTGGTGCTGGGTCGCAGCACCGAAGCCGACGTGCGGATCGACGATCCCGGCGTCTCGCGCCGGCACTGTGAGATCCGGACCGGAACGCCCTCGACGATCCAGGATCTCGGGTCTACCAACGGCATCGTGGTAGACGGGCAGCACACCACCCGCGCTACGCTCCGCGACGGCTCGCGGATCGTCGTGGGCAGCACCACCATCGTTTACCGGCAAGCCGAAGGGTGAAGCGGGGGCAATGTCAGAGCTGACCCTGACGGTCATGCGGCTAGGTTTCCTAGCCGTTCTGTGGCTGTTCGTGATCGTGGCCGTCCAGGTCATCAGAAGCGACCTGTTCGGAACGCGCGTAACGCAGCGCGGCTCACGCCGCACTGCCGCCGACGCGCGCCCGCAGCAGGGGCGCCAACCATCCGCTGCTGCTGCTCCACCGCAGCAACGCCAGCAGCCCGGGCGCCAGCGCCGCGGGGCACCCACCAAGCTGGTCGTCTCCGAAGGCACCCTCACCGGTACTACGGTGGCGCTCCAGGGCCAGACCATCACCCTGGGCCGGGCGCACGACTCAACGATCGTGCTGGACGACGACTACGCGTCCAGCAGGCATGCCAGGATCTACCCGGACCGTGACGGCCAGTGGATCGTCGAGGATCTCGGGTCCACCAATGGCACGTATCTCGACCGGACCCGACTCACCACCCCGACGCCTGTTCCGCTGGGCGCGCCGATCCGCATCGGCAAGACCGTCATCGAGCTGCGGAAGTAGTACGACAATGAGCGAGCGGAGCGAGCGAGCCGCGGCGGTCCTTACGACGGACGCTGCCCGGCTCCCGACCGGAGGGTGGGCAGTGTGGCTCGAGACCGGCTGTACCCCGAGCCGACGGGCGAGGTGCGCATGAGCTTGTCCCTGCGCTTCGCCGCCGGATCGCACAAGGGCATGATCCGGGAAGGCAACGAGGACTCCGGCTACGCCGGCCCTCGCCTCCTCGCCATCGCCGACGGCATGGGCGGCCAGGCGGCCGGAGAGGTCGCCAGCTCAGAGGTGATCTCCACGCTCGTCCAGCTCGACGACGACGTGCCGGGTTCCGACATCCTGACCTCGCTCGGCACAGCGGTCCAGCGGGCCAATGACCAGCTGCGTCTGATGGTCGAGGAGGACCCCCAGCTGGAGGGCATGGGCACCACGCTCACCGCCCTGCTCTGGACCGGTCAGCGCCTCGGCCTCGTCCACGTCGGCGACTCCCGCGCCTATCTTCTGCGCGACGGAGTGCTGACGCAGATCACCCAGGACCACACCTGGGTGCAGCGCCTCGTCGACGAGGGCCGGATCACCGAGGAAGAGGCCACCACCCACCCGCAGCGCTCCTTGCTGATGCGGGCACTGGGCAGCGGCGACCACGTCGAACCCGATCTCTCCATCCGTGAGGTCCGGGCCGGCGACCGCTATCTGATCTGTTCCGACGGACTTTCCGGCGTCGTCTCCCACCAGACGATGGAAGAGACCCTGGCCAGCTACCAGGGCCCGCAGGAGACCATCCAGGACCTCATCCAGCTCGCTCTGCGCGGCGGCGGTCCCGACAACATCACCTGCATCGTGGCCGACGTCCTGGACGTCGACAGCAACGACACCCTGGCCGCTCAGCTCAACGACACCCCGGTCATCGTCGGAGCGGTCGCCGAGAACCAGGCCGCCCAGCACAACGACGGCGGGGCCATGCAGACCCCGGCGGGACGCGCGGCCGGACTGGGCCGCCCCGTCCCGCCGCCCGCCGGCGGCTTCGGCCCGCCCGGCAGCGGAGACGACAACGGTTACGGCGGAGCGCCGGACGGCGCCTTCGGTTCGTACACCGACGACGACCTCACCAAGCCGCGTCGCGGCGGCCGGAGGTGGCTGAAGGGGTCCCTGTACGTAATCCTGGCGCTCGCCGTCATCGGCGGCGGTCTGTACGGCGGCTACCGCTGGACGCAGACGCAGTACTACGTGGGTGCGAAGGGCGAGAACGTCGCCCTGTACCGCGGCATCAGCCAGGACCTCGCCTGGGTATCGCTCTCGAAGGTCGCGAAGGACCACCCCGAGATCGAACTGAAGTACCTCCCGCCCTACCAGCGCAAGCAGGTCGAGGCGACCATCGCCGAGGGCAGCCTCGCCGATGCCCGCAAGAAGGTCGGCGAACTCGCCGCCCAGGCATCCGCCTGCAAGAAGGACGCCCAGCGCCGCGCAGCCGAGGCCGAGGCCGACGCCCGCACCGGCGAGGGCCAGGCAGGGGGCACCGCCGGTGCACCCGCAGACAAGACTTCCGCCACGTCCGCCGCCACGGGGACCACGCAGACCGCAGCGACTCCCACTCCCGGCCCCAGCCTCTCGGAGGAAGAGAAAAAGCTGGTCCCGCAGTGCGGTAAGCAGTAAGCCGTAGGGGGCCCCAGCACATGAGCGTTGTCACCAACACGACCACCATCGGCGCGATCGACGCACCGAGCCGCCGCAACACCGAGCTGGCGCTTGTCGTCTTCGCCGTCGTCATCTCGGTGTTCGCCTACGCCAACGTGGGCCTCGCGATCAACGGCGAGCTGCCCTCCGGCATGCTCGGATACGGGGCCGGGCTCGCCCTCCTCGGCGGCGTGGCCCACCTCGCGGTGCGGAGGTTCGCCAAGTACGCCGATCCGCTGCTGCTGCCGCTGGCGACGCTGCTCAACGGCCTCGGCCTGGCGCTCATCTGGCGCCTGGACCAGTCGGAGCGGCTGCTTCGGCTTCCCAGCTTCGCGCCCGCCGCCTCCAAGCAGTTGATCTTCTCGGCCATGGGCGTTGCCCTGTTCATCGGCGTACTGATCCTGCTCAAGGATCACCGCATCCTCCAGCGCTACACCTACATCTCCATGGTGGTCGCGCTGGTTCTGCTGATCCTGCCGATGTTCTTCCCGGCACAGTTCGGCGCGAAGATCTGGATCACGATCCCGGGCCTCGGGTCCATCCAGCCCGGCGAATTCGCGAAGATCATCATCGCGGTGTTCTTCTCCGGATACCTGATGGTCAAGCGCGATGCCCTGGCGCTCGCCAGCCGCCGCTTCATGGGCATGTACCTCCCGCGCGGCCGGGACCTCGGACCGATCCTGATGATCTGGGCGATGTCCATCCTGATCCTGGTCTTCGAGACCGACCTCGGCACCTCGCTCCTCTTCTTCGGAATGTTCGTCGTCATGCTGTACGTGGCGACCGAGCGCACCAGCTGGATCGTCTTCGGGCTGGCCATGTCGGCGGCGGGCGCCGTCGGCGTCGCCTCCTTCGAACCGCACGTGCAGGACCGCGTCACCGCCTGGCTCGACCCCTTCGGCGGCTGGAACACCCATGCGGCCAGCGAGCAGATGGCCCAGGTGCTGATGTCCTTCGGCTCCGGCGGCACGCTCGGCACCGGACTGGGCCAGGGCAACTCCGACCTCATCCTGTTCGCCGCGAACACCGACTTCATCCTCGCCACCGTGGGCGAGGAACTCGGGCTCGCGGGCATGATGGCGTTCCTCCTCCTGTACGGGCTCATCGTCGAGCGCGGCGTACGCACCGCACTGGCGGCCCGTGACCCGTTCGGCAAGCTGCTGGCCATCGGGCTCTCCGGTGCCTTCGCGATCCAGGTCTTCGTCGTCGCCGGCGGCGTCATGGGACTCATCCCGCTGACCGGTATGACCATGCCGTTCCTCGCGGCCGGTGGCTCGTCCGTGATCGCCAACTGGGCGCTGATCGGCATCCTGATCCGTATCAGCGACACCGCACGCCGCCCCGCTCCGGCGCCCGCGCCCTCCACCGATGCCGAAATGACCCAGGTGGTCCGGCCGTGAACAAGCCTCTGCGCCGGATCGCGATCTTCTGCGGAGTCCTCGTCCTCGCCCTGCTGGTCCGGGACAACTGGCTCCAGTACGTCCGCGCGGACGAGCTGAACAATCACAAGCACAACCGCCGCGTCCAGATCGAGCGATACGCGCACGAGCGCGGCAACATCATCGTCGACGGCAATCCCGTCACCGGCTCCGTCGAGACCACCGGCAGCGACTTCAAGTACAAGAGGGTCTGGAAGGACGGCCCCCTGTGGGCGCCCGTCACCGGGTACTCCTCCCAGGCATTCGACGCCTCCCAGCTGGAGAGCCTCGAGGACGGCATCCTCACCGGCAACGACGATCAGCTCTTCTTCGACCGGACGCTGTCGATGTTCACCGGCGAGAAGAAGACCGGCGGCAACATCGTCACCACGCTGAACGGCGCCGCCCAGAGGGCCGCCTTCAAGGGCCTCGGCAGCAAGAAGGGCGCAGTCGCGGCGATCGACCCGCAGACCGGCGCCATCCTGGCTCTGGCCAGCACCCCTTCGTACGATCCCTCGGTCTTCGCGGGCAACTCGCTCAAGGACTCGGACGCCCGGCAGAAGCTCCTCAAGGACAAAGACAAGCCGATGCTCAACCGGGCCCTGCGGGAGACCTACCCGCCCGGCTCGACGTTCAAGGTCGTCACCGCCGCCGCGGCGCTGGAGAACGGCCTGTACGACGACATCGACGCGAAGACCGATTCCCCGCTTCCCTGGACGCTGCCCCAGACCACCGTCCCGCTGAAGAACGAGGGCAACATCCCGTGTGAGAACGCCTCTCTCCGGGAAGCGCTCCGCTGGTCCTGCAACAGCGTCTTCGGCAAGGTGAGCGACGACCTCGGCAACGAGAAGATGATCGAGCAGACCGAGAAGTTCGGCTTCAACAAGGAGATCTTCACTCCGGTCCGCGCCGACGCCAGCATCTACCCCAAGGACAACCGGCCGCAGAACGCGATGGCGGGCATCGGCCAGGCGTCAAACCGCACCACCCCGCTCCAGATGGCCATGGTCGCCTCCGCGATCGCCAACGACGGCAAGCTCATGCAGCCGTACATGGTCGCCGAGCGCCAGGCGCCCAACCTGGACGTCATCTACACCCACGAGAAGGAGCAGCTCGGTCAGCCGCTCTCGGGGGAGAACGCCCAGAAGGTCCAGCAGATGATGGAGACCGTCGTCAGCGAGGGCACGGGAACCAACGCCCGGATCGACGGCGTCACAGTCGGAGGCAAGACCGGTACCGCCCAGCACGGTCTCAACAACAGCGAGAAGCCGTACGCCTGGTTCATCTCGTACGCCAGGACCGACAGCGGCTCCCCGGTCGCCGTGGCGGTGGTGGTCGAGGACGGCAACGCCAACCGGGACGACATCTCCGGTGGCGGACTGGCCGCCCCCATCGCCAGGAATGTGATGAAGGCGGTCATCGACAGCAAGTGAGGCCCGTCACAGCGGCCGTCCTACCAGCACATTGGGATACCGGTCAGATATCAGCTGACGGGGGCGGGCCGATCACATAGGGCGTGCCCGGTAGCGTATGCGCGAACAGCGCACCGCCGGACCACACACGGGTGCGGTCGGGACTGACGGAGAGGGCTGGAACGTATGGAAGAGCCGCGTCGCCTCGGCGGCCGGTACGAGCTGGGCTCGGTGCTCGGCCGTGGTGGCATGGCCGAGGTCTACCTCGCGCACGACACCCGGCTCGGCCGCACCGTCGCCGTGAAGACGCTGCGGGCCGATCTGGCCCGCGATCCGTCCTTCCAGGCCCGGTTCCGCCGTGAGGCCCAGTCCGCCGCCTCGCTCAACCACCCCGCGATCGTCGCTGTCTACGACACCGGCGAGGACTACGTCGACGGGGTCTCCATCCCGTACATCGTGATGGAGTACGTCGACGGGTCGACGCTCAGGGAACTGCTGCACTCCGGTCGCAGGCTGCTGCCCGAGCGCACCCTCGAGATGACGGTGGGCATCCTCCAGGCGCTGGAGTACTCGCACCGCGCCCAGATCGTCCACCGCGACATCAAGCCGGCGAACGTCATGCTGACGCGCACCGGGCAGGTCAAGGTCATGGACTTCGGCATCGCCCGGGCCATGGGCGACTCCGGCATGACGATGACGCAGACCGCCGCCGTCATCGGCACCGCCCAGTACCTCTCCCCGGAGCAGGCCAAGGGCGAGCAGGTCGACGCGCGCTCCGACCTGTACTCCACGGGCTGCCTGCTCTACGAGCTGCTCGCGGTCCGGCCCCCGTTCATAGGGGACTCACCTGTCGCGGTCGCCTACCAGCACGTACGGGAAGAGCCTCAGCCGCCGAGCAACTTCGACCCCGAGATCACGCCCGAGATGGACGCGATCGTGTTGAAGGCCCTCACCAAGGACCCCGACTACCGGTACCAGTCCGCCGACGAGATGCGGGCCGACATCGAGGCATGCCTCGACGGTCAGCCGGTCGCGGCCACGGCGGCGATGGGCGCGGCCGGCTACGGCGGTTACGGCGGCTACGGCCAGGACCAGCCCACGACCGCCCTGCGCCAGGCCGACCCGAACAACGCGCAGACATCCATGCTGCCGCCCGTCAGCGCGGACGACCACGGATACGACGACCGCCCGGACCGGCGGCGCCAGAACCAGAAGAAGAGCAGCACCTCGACGATCCTCCTGATCGTGGCGGGCATTCTGGTACTGATCGGCGCCATCCTGATCGGTAAGTCCGTCTTCGGTTCCAACGGAGGCGACAGCGGCCAGGTGGACGTGCCGAACATGGTCGGTTCGACCGTGCCGGAAGCGCAGAGACTCGCGGACAACGCCGGCGTCGTCCTCAAGGTCGGCGGCAAGGAACCCTGCGAGACCCAGGCGAAGGACAAGATCTGCAGCCAGTCGCCGGATACCGGCAACATGGCGGAGGGGGAGACCGTCACGGTCGTCGTCTCCAGCGGAGCGCCGAAGGTCGAGGTCCCCGACGTCACCGACGAGACCGAGGCCGACGCCCGCAAGGCGCTGGAGGAACAGGGCTTCTCGGTGACCGTCGAGTCGGTCGAGTCCGAGCAGACGCCGGACACGGTCGTCAAGCAGAACCCGGCGGGTGGCTCGAAGGCCCAGAAGGAGTCCGAGGTCACGATCACCGTGGCCAAGGAGAAGATGTACAACCTGCCCGACGTCCGCACCCGGACGTACGACGCGGCGCTGGCCCAGCTCAACGCTCTCGGCTTCGCCAACGTCTCGAAGGCGGAGGTCGACTCCAACGAGCCGGTGGGCACGGTCCTGGAGCAGACCCCGACCGGGCCGAGCAAGCAGGCCAAGGACGTCCAGATCGTCCTGAAGGTCTCCAAGGGCCCGCCGCAGCCGGAGCAGGTCACCATCCCCGGCGACCTCCTGGGCAAGAAGTACCAGGACGTGAAGGGCCAGCTGGAGGGCCTCGGTCTGGTGGTCGCGCTCGCCCCCGGCGCCGTGGACAAGCCGAACGCCATCGTGGCCAACAGCAACCCGGGCGGCAACGCCCCGGTGGCGAAGGGCAGCACGGTCACCCTGTTCACCGTCGACGGTGGTGGCGGGGGCGGTGGGGACGACGGCGGCGGCCTCTTCGGCGGCCTGGGCGCCCGGGACTGACCCGTAACCCCGCACGGCAGGCACCACCCGCACCACCCGGCACGCTCGAAGGGCCCCGTTCACCGACCTGGTGGAACGGGGCCCTTCGCGGTAACGCGGCGCCGGAGGGGCTGGCGGCCTCAGCGCAGCTCGACCGGCTCGGTCCTGTCCCGGTCGACCTTCTCCGTACGCACCAGCTCGCCCCACACGATGTAGCGGTACTTCGACGTGTAGACCGGCGTGCAGGTCGTCAGCGTGATGTAGCGGCCGGGCTTGGTCACGCCCGACTCCTTCGGCACCGGCTGAATCACGCCGACGTTGAACTTCGACGTTTCGGGGAGCTTCTTGTAGACCTTGTAGACGTACCAGGTGTCCCGGGTCTCGAAGACGACCGAGTCGCCCGTCTTCACCTTGTGGATGTTGTGGAACTTGGCGCCGTGCCCGTCCCGGTGCGCGGCAAGCGTGAAGTTGCCCTGCTCGTCCCAGGGAAGGGCCGACTTCACGGGGTCCGTGTAGTAACCCGCGATGCCGTTGTTCAGCGCCTTGATGTTGGTGCCCTTCTTGACCAGCACCTCGCCGTTCTTCATGGCGGGGACATGCAGGAAGCCGATGCCGTCCTTGGTGTCCAGGGCTCCCGGGCCGCCCGCCCAGCGGTCGCGGATCGTGTTGCCCTGCTTGTCGGCCGCGCGGTCGGCGAGGACGTTGGTCCACCACAGGGAGTAGACGACGAAGAGGCCGAGCACCAGGCCCGCGGTGATCAGCAGCTCACCGAAGACGCTGATGGCGGTGGCGACGGGGTGGCGTCCGCCGGGGCGTGCCGTAGGCACGGACTCGCCGTTCCGCGCTTCGTGCTCGGTCCTCGTTGCCACCGCACCGCCCCTGTCGTGATGATGTTCAGCCCACGAGCGCGTCGGGCTTCCCCTTGCTGCGCGGCCGTTCGTCGACCATCTTGCCCCAGACGATCAATCGGTACGTACTCGTGAATTCCGGCGTACAGGTCGTCAGGGTGAGGTACCGGCCCGGCCCGGTGAACCCCGAACCGACAGGGACGGGGGCGATCACCGAGACGTTGGAGGGTGACGTCTGGGGAAGGGTCCGCGTCATCTCGTACGTGTAGTACGTGTCCTGCGTCTCGACGACGATCGGGTCACCGGGCCGCAGTTTGTTGATGTAGCGGAACGGTTCCCCATGGGTGTTCCGGTGGCCCGCCACCGAGAAGTTGCCCTGCTTCGCCGACGGCATCGCGGTCTTCAGCTTGCCTTCGCCGTAGTGACCGATCATCCCGCGGTCGAGGACCTTCTCCTTGTCGATGCCTTCCGCGATCGGCGCGACGACGTCCAGTTTCGGAATGTGCATGATGGCGAAGCCCTGACCGGGCTCGAAGGCCCCGGGCTTGCGCTCCCCGTTCGCCCACTCGTCCTGGATCTTGTTCGTCTCCTTGCCGGCGATCAGGCCGGCCCGGATGTTGGTCCACCAGAGCTGGTACGTGACGAACAGCAGCATCAGCACGCCGAGCGAGATGAACACCTCGCCCACGACCCGGCTGGCGACGACGGCCGGGCTGTCCTTGGCCGCGCGGGCCGCCCTCCGCGCCTCGACCCGTGACATGGGGGCGGCGGGCCGGGCTGTTTCCAGTTCCGCCCCGGCCGCGGTCTCCGTACGTCGCCTGCCTCGCCCCTTCGCCGCCTTCCGGCGCTCGGCGCGTCCTCCGGTACGAGGTTCGGCCGCCACCGCCGGCGGCGGCGCGGGGTGTACGTCCGAGAGCTCCACGCCGGACAGCTCACCACCTGCCGCTGTACGTCGCGTATCGGCCGTACGGAGTGCGACCGTTTCGTCGTGCAAGGGAGTGTGGACGGTGGGCCGCACGGGGCGGGTCGCCTGAACGGGCGGAACGGCTGCCGGGCCGGGGGCAGGAGCAGGGGCCTGAGCAGAAGCAGGAGCAGGGGCCTGAGCAGAAGCAGGGGCGGGGGCCTGAGCAGGGGCCTGGACCGGCTCCTGTTGGCGGTACCAGTCCCGTTGGTAGCCTTCGGGGTCGTACCACTCCTTCGGGGCCTCCTGGGCCCGCTGGGGCCCCTGCTGAGCCTGCTGCGCCTGGGGGAGCTGGGGTGCCTGTTGTGCTTGTGGTGCCGCCTCGTTGCCCGGGATGTTGCCCGCCCGGAACCAGGGTGAGGCGTGCTGCCCCGGCAAAGGGTCCGTCAGCGGATCCGCGAGCTGGTCGACCGCCGCCACGAACGTGCCATCGGCCTCGTACGCTCCCTGCGCGTACGGGCCTTCGTCTCCGGCACCTCGTTCGGGGCGGAGTCCGCTCACGCGGCGGCCTTGCCCACCACCGGCGCGAGCCCCTCGGACCTCGCCACGGCCCCCGTGTCACCGCACTGCGCCAGCCAGTTGGCGAGCATCAGGTGGCCGTGCTCGGTGAGCACCGACTCCGGGTGGAACTGCACGCCCTCCACCGCCAGTTCACGGTGACGCAGTCCCATGATGATGCCGTCCGCCGTGCGCGCCGTGACCTCCAGCTCGGGCGGAACCGTGCCTGGTTCGGCCGCGAGCGAGTGATAGCGCGTGGCGGTGAAGGGGGAGGGGAGTCCCGCGAACACGCCCTTGCCCTCGTGGGTCACGGGGGAGGTCTTGCCGTGCAGCAGCTCCGGGGCGCGGTCCACCACACCGCCGTACGCGACGGCCATCGACTGCATACCGAGACAGACACCGAACACCGGAATGCCCGTGTCCGCGCAGTGGCGCACCATGTCGATGCAGACCCCGGCCTGCTCGGGAGCGCCGGGTCCCGGCGACAGCAGGACTCCGTCGAAGCCGTCCTGGGCGTGGGCGGGCGTCACCTCGTCATTGCGCAGGACCTCGCACTCGGCGCCGAGCTGGTAGAGGTACTGGACGAGGTTGAAGACAAAGCTGTCGTAGTTGTCGACGACGAGAATGCGTGCGCTCACTGACCGGTCCCCGCTCCACTGGTGCCTTCGCCGTCCACCGTGACATCACCGAACGGAAGCAGCGGCTCCGCCCAGGGGAAGACGTACTGGAAGAGCGCATAGACAACAGCCAGGACCAGCACGAGCGAGATGACTGCCCGCACCCACGCGTTGCCCGGCAGATGCCGCCAGATCCAGCCGTACATGCTGTCCCCTCCATTCGGTACAGCACCAGACTAAAGGGCCGGGGCTCAGGCGTGGGTCAGCTGTGGAAAGCCGCCGGCCTGCCGTCGGTCACAGGCTGGGTGGCGTCCAGATGGGCCCAGGCGATCAGCCGGTGACTGCTGCCCCACTCGGGCTCGCACGTGGTCAGCGTGAGGTAGCGGCCCGGGCCGTCGAAACCGGACCTGACGGGCACGGGGTCGATGACCGCGGTGTCGCCCGGCACGGTCCGGTAGGGCTTCTTCCCGATGCGGTACGTGAACCAGGTCGCCCCGTCCGTCAGCACGACCGCGTCCCCGGGACGCAGCCGGGGGAAGTCCTTGAACGGGTCCCCGTACGTCCGCCGGTGGCCGGCCACCGCGAAGTTCCCTGTCGCCCCTAGACGCGCGGTCCCCGCGTAGTGGCCGAGCCCCTTCTGCAAGGTTCTGACCTTCGTGTTCTCCAGTACGGGCCACTCCCAGCCCTTGCCGAAGCGGGGGATGTACATCATCGCGAAGGGCTTTCCGTCCCGGTACCGCGGAGCCGGGGACGCCGGTGCGGGTGCCGGTGCGGACACGGCTCCCTGGGACCACTGGTTCTGGAGCGTGTCGATCTCGCCCTCGGTGGCTCCGGCCGCCTTCACGCCCGTCCAGAACAGCACGTAGAGGACGAAGAGGATGATCAGGGCGCCGACCGTGATGCACAGTTCGCTGAAACTTCTGACGATCAGTCGCACCGACACCGGCCGGCCTCCCCGGAGGACTACTCCACAGGCTTCGCGTAGTGGAGATCCACTGTGCCCGAGTAGCCGGGCAGAGTCACCCGGTCGTCCTCGTCGACTTTCCAGCCCAGTCCGTACGCCTTCACGTACAGCTGGTAGTTCTGGATAGCCGTGGAGTCGTTGAGCGCCTGCTTGAGCTTGTCCGGGTCACCCACCGCGGTGACCTTGTACGGCGGCGAGTAGACCCGGCCCTGGAGGATCAGGGTGTTGCCCACGCAGCGGACGGCACTCGTGGAGATCAGCCGCTGGTCCATGACCCGGATGCCGCGGGCTCCGCCCTGCCAGAGCGCGTTGACCACGGCCTGCAGGTCCTGCTGGTGAATGACCAGGTCATTGGGTTGCGGCTCGGGGTATCCGGGGTTGGCCGTGGCGTTCGGAGGGGCGTCGTCGAGCGTGACACCGACCGCTTCCCCGGTGATCTCCGTGGTGCCCGCAGCCCTCTCCAGCGCCTTGAGCTTGGCGTCCTCGGCCTTGGTGCTGCCGTCGTCGCGCTGGGCCAGGGTGTCGATGTCCTCGCGGAGCGTGGCGGTCGACTCGTTCAGTTCGGCGTTGTTCTGGCTGCGCTGCTGGATGAGGTCGGAGAGCTTCAGCAGCGAGGAGTCGGTACGGATGTCGGTGCCCTTGGCCGTGTTGGCACTGGTGACGAAGATCAGTCCGGCCAGGGCGAAAACGGCAGCGGTGAGCCCCCGGACCGGCCATCGCGAGGCGTGCCGGACCGGGCCTTCGGGAGAGTCGGCAGAATTGCTCAACGTACCCTTATCTCCTTAGGCGCCACGGAAGCACTACGCTAACGGACGCCCGGGGGCGGCATCACTCCCCCTCGTGCCCAGCCCCGGCGTCAGCCACAGTTCCCTGCGCGGTCACGCAGCGCATCGACAGGAGAGTTCCTCGTGCCGAAGTCACGTATCCGCAAGAAGGCCGATTTCACGCCCCCTCCGGCGAAGACGGCCACGAACATAAAGCTGACCAACCGCAGTTGGGTGGCGCCGGTGATGCTGGCGCTGTTCCTGATCGGTCTGGCCTGGATCGTCGTCTTCTACGTGACCGAGGGCGACCTGCCCCTCAAGGCACTGGGCAACTGGAACATCGTCGTGGGCTTCGGCTTCATCGCCGGCGGCTTCGGTGTGTCCACGCAGTGGAAGTAGCCCCACCCGGATCAGCCCCTCTTCCACAAGCCCTGCCCTGAGTTACCCACAGAGTTATCCACAGGTGGGGGAAAAGGTCAGACGATCTGTGGATAACCTACGTCGAAGTTGACGCCGGTGTGACTACACCCTCCCTCATCGAGGGAGGGCTCGCCCCTTGTCCTGACTGGAGAAACCCAGCTCAGCGACAAGGGGCACACCTGTTCCCCACGTAATGCACAAGATTCGGCACGCTCTGTGGACAACTCGGAGCCCGAAGGGCGGATTCCGCTCCGATCACGCCGAGGCACCGCCCTGGAGCCGCCCTGGAGCCGCTCAGGAGCCGCTCAGGAGCCGCTCAGGAGCCGCTCAGCTGAGCATGGCGGTCCGGGCGAGAACGATGGCGACGACCGCGACCAGGACCAGCCCACAGGTCCCGTACTGCACCAGATTCCGGCGCTCACGCGGTGCGTGCACCATGCCGACCGCGATCAGGACGCCCGCGATGAGACCACCGACGTGCGCCTCCCAGGCGATGCCGCCCCAGGTGAAGGTGAAGAGCAGGTTCAGCGCGAGGAGTGCGAGGACCGGCCGCATGTCGTAGTTCATCCGGCGCATCAGGACGACCGTGGCACCCAGCAGCCCGAAGATCGCGCCCGAGGCGCCGAGCGAGCCCTGCTGGGGCGCGGCGATCAGGTAGGTGAGGGCGCTGCCCGCCAGCCCGGAGAGCAGATAGAGCGCGAGGTAGCGGGCCCGTCCCAGGGCCGCTTCCAGCGGTCCGCCGAGCCACCACAGCCCCAGCATGTTGAAGGCGATGTGCCACACCTCCTGGTGCAGGAACATCGAGGTCAGCAGCCGGTACCCCTGCCCCTCGGCGACTCCCTCCAGCCCGTCGGAGGAGTACGCGCGGCCGAACAGCAGCAGATCATCGAGCAGCCACTCCCCTGCCGCCCACACCGCGATGAAGACCGCGACATTGATGCCGAGCAGGATCTTGGTGATCAGCCGCGGGTCCGCGGCCACCCTGCCGCCCGCGAGCGTACGGGGCTGGTTCGCGGCCGGGTGGTGCCCGGTGCCGGAGCCCTCACGGACACAGTCGGGGCACTGGAAGCCGACGGATGCGTTGACCATGCACTCGGTGCAGATCGGCCGCTCGCAGCGCGTGCAGCGGATGCCCGTCTCGCGGCCGGGGTGGCGGTAGCAGGTGGGAGGACCGCCGGAGACCGCGGACGGGTCCTGGCCTGCTGGCGGCTGCTGGTCCATCGGTCCTCGCCCTCGGTCGGTCCTGTCCTGACGGCGACGGACGCACCGACGCCCTGCTCGTCCGCTATGTAACAGTACGGACGAGCAGGGCGGTTGGTTCCCCGTGCACGGTTGGTTCCCCGTGCAGACGGGACCGATCAGCGCCGGGCCGGATTCAGCGGGTCTCGATGACCACGGACTCGATCACCACGTCCTGGATCGGGCGGTCGGTACGCGGGTTGGTCTGCACCGCCGCGATGGCGTCCACGACCTTCCTCCCGGCGTCGTTGGCGACCTCTCCGAAGATGGTGTGCTTGCCCGTCAGCCACGCGGTCGGCGACACGGTCAGGAAGAACTGCGAGCCGTTGGTGCCCGGACCGGCGTTGGCCATGGCAAGCAGGTAGGGCTTGTTGAAGCTGAGGTCCGGGTGGAACTCGTCACCGAACTCGTACCCCGGGCCGCCCGTGCCGTTGCCCAGCGGGTCGCCGCCCTGGATCATGAAGCCGCTGATGACCCGGTGGAAGACGGTGCCGTCGTACAGCGCGTCCGTGGACTTCTGCCCGGTCGCCGGGTGGGTCCACTCACGCTCACCCCTGGCGAGCTCGACGAAGTTCTTGACCGTCTTCGGCGCGTGGTTCGGCAGGAGCCGGATCTCGATGTCGCCCTGGTTGGTCTTCAAGGTGGCGTAAAGCTGCTCGGCCACAATCTGCCTTCCGTAAGTCCTCACTGACGTTCACCGATCCTCGCACGGAGGACCCACCACGCCGTCCGGCCACGGGTGCCCGTGCGGCCAAGTGCGCGACGACACGGCGCGTCCCGGACCGAACCGTGGCATTGTCGTCGCCACACTCCCCTTGCACCGCAATGTCCGCAGTAGCGATTCATGACCCGGATGCCCGCCCCGCATGCCACTCGGGGCACCGCCGGTGCATGATTTCGAATTGGGTGGAAAGGCGGAGTACCTATCCGCCACCAAGGAGGAGGATCTCGTGACCCGCATCGACAGCGTGCGCGCCGCAACCGACTCGGCGAGGGAGAGCGCGCAGCACGCCGCGGAAGTGGTGGCGCCCTATGCCGACACGGCCAAGGAACAGGCAGCGCACTACGCACACGAGGCGCGTGTGCGACTCGCGCCCAAGATGTCCAAGGCAGCCCACCAGGCTCGCGTCCAGTACGTGGCACACCTCGCACCACACATCGAACAGGCACGTACGCATGTGCCGCCCAAGGTGGACGTGGCCGCGCAACGCGCCGCGGTCCGGACCCGCCACGTCGCCCGGAGCGCCGCGGAGTACACCGCGCCGCGCGTCGAGCACGTCGTGTCCGTCGCCCAGCCGATGGCGGAGGAGGCCGCCGCACGCAGTGCGGCCGCGCTGGCGGCACTGCGCGGCCAGGTGACGGCCAAGGAGATCCAGCGGCTGGTCAAGAAGCACCAGCGACGGGCCAAGGCCGGCCGGCTGGCCAGGAATCTCACCGTGCTGGGCCTCGTCGCGGGTGGCGCCTACGCCGCGTGGAGGTGGTGGGACAAGCAGGCCAACCCGGACTGGCTCGTCGAGCCGCCCGCCCCCACGGAGGTGCCAGACGACCGCGCACCGCTGACCTCGGTCGACGGCAGCGGGCAGACGGTGTTCGACCCGGACGTCCAGCCCAAGCAGTCCGACGCCGAAGCGAACGGCCTGGACGGCACCGACCGCGACGACCGCCCCTGACCGGAGCGGGACCAGCACGACCCTCCAGGAACGAGAGGGGCGCCGGAAGACCTCGGTCTCCGGCGCCCCTCTCCGTATGCCGTCTCTCAAGGGAGGACGGGCTCCTTCTCCGACGGGCACATCGTCCGCACCCGCGAACAGGCGGACCGCCACGTGGTCACCCTGCGCAGCAGCGAGCACATCCAGGAATCCGACGAAAAATGCCCCCTGATCCGCGTTTCCGCAGGTCAGGGGGCATATATACGTGTGGAGCCTAGGAGATTCGAACTCCTGACATCTGCCTTGCAAAGGCAGCGCTCTACCAACTGAGCTAAGGCCCCGAAAAAGTGGACAGCACCGAACACGTCCGTGTCGCGGCGACCGTCGCAGACCAGAGTACCGGGTGACCCCCGGAATCCTGCAAAAGGATTGGGACTCCCGGTGGGCAACCACTCTCCGTAAGATGCGTGACGAGGTTCGCAGCAGCGAAGCCGCAGCGAAGGGGAGACGCAATGGACGCAGCGCAGCAAGAGGCGACGGCGAGAGCCAGAGAGCTTCAGCGCAGTTGGTACGGAGAGCCGCTGGGGGCGCTCTTCCGTCGGCTGATAGATGATCTCGGCCTGAACCAGGCCAGGCTCGCCGCGGTGCTCGGGCTGTCGGCTCCCATGCTCTCCCAGCTGATGAGCGGCCAGCGCGCCAAGATCGGCAACCCCGCGGTCGTACAGCGGGTGCAGGCGCTCCAGGAGTTGGCCAGTCAGGTCGCGGACGGCAGTGTCAGCGCGGGAGAGGCGACCGACCGGATGGAAGAGATCAAGAAGTCACAGGGCGGATCGGTCCTGACCTCCACCGGCCAGACCTCGACCACGGGCGGAGCGCCCACCGTCAGGCGCGTCGTCCGGGAGATCCAGTCCCTGCTGCGGTCGGTCGCCGCGGCGGGCGACATCATCGATGCGGCGGACTCCCTCGCCCCGACCCACCCGGAACTGGCAGAGTTCCTCAAGGTGTACGGCGCCGGGCGCACCGCCGACGCGGTCGCGCACTACGAAGGACACCAGAGCTGAGCACCCGGGCCGGGAGGCAGCTCCCCACAGCCGGGCAGGAGCCGAAACAGAACTGGGAGCGGACGCAGCGCAATGGGTGAGGTCTTCGCTGGTCGGTACGAACTGATCGATCCGATCGGACGTGGTGGGGTCGGTGCCGTCTGGCGTGCCTGGGACCACCGACGCCGCCGCTATGTGGCGGCCAAGGTCCTCCAGCAGAGCGACGCTCATACGCTGCTGCGCTTCGTACGCGAGCAGGCGCTGCGGATCGAGCATCCCCATGTGCTGGCCCCCGCGAGCTGGGCCGCCGACGACGACAAGGTCCTGTTCACCATGGATCTCGTCAGCGGCGGCTCGCTGGCCCATGTCATCGGTGACTACGGCCCGTTGCCGCCGCGCTTCGTCTGCATGCTCCTCGATCAGCTGCTGTCCGGGCTCTCGACGGTGCATGCGGAAGGAGTCGTGCACCGCGACATCAAGCCGGCCAACATCCTCATGGAGGCCACCGGGACGGGCAGGCCGCATCTGCGGCTCTCCGACTTCGGCATCTCGATGCGCAAGGGCGAGCCCCGCCTGACCGAGACCAACTACGTGGTGGGCACCCCCGGTTACTTCGCGCCCGAGCAGATGATGGGCGCCGAACCCGACTTCCCCGCCGACCTGTTCGCGGTCGGTCTCGTCGCGCTCTATCTGCTCCAGGGCAAGAAGCCCGACTCCCAGGCCCTGGTCGAACACTTCGCCTCGTACGGAACCCCGAGTGCCCCGCAGGGAATCCCCGAGCCGCTGTGGCAGGTTCTTGCCGGTTTGCTGCAACCCGACCCGCAGGCCCGCTTCCGGACGGCCACGGGTGCGCGCAAGGCCCTCACCGCGGCGGCCGAGATGCTGCCCGAGCCGGCCGAAGGCGAGGAGCCGGTGGAGGTCTTCGACCAGATCGGCCCGCTGCCGGCTGGATTCGGCCCCGCAGGCCCCCTCAACGCCCGTCAGACGGCCGAGCAGGCGCCCCTCCAGGCCGGTGCGCCCCACAATCCTCAGCAGGACTCACAGGCCCCACAGCACTCCGCTCAGCAGCCCTACACCCAGCAGCCGTACTCCCAGCCGTCCGGCGGCCAGCCGTCCGGCCCGCCCACGCCCGTCCCCGCGCCCATGTCGGAGACAGGCAGCTTCCACCTCGCGCCGCCTCCCCAGCAGACCGCGACACCGCACCACACGGCTCATCCTGCCGCCGCGCACTCTCCGCTCCAGGCGCAAACGGGCTCCCCCTTCCCCGCTGCCGCGCCGGATCTCGCCCAGGCCCCCACCACCGCGGTGCAGCACGATCCGTCTCCTACTCGTGCTTACACCGCACAGCACCCGCAGGTTCCCCATCCCGGCGCGCCGGTTTCACCGGCCCCCGTCCCGCACCACGGCGCACCCGCCCGCCAGACGCGTCCGGGACCGCCCCCGAAGGTGGCGATCCCGGTCCTGCTCGTCGCTCTGCTCTGTTTCGCAGTGGGTGTCTGGGCACTGACCCAGACCTGATCCGCAGGCCCCTGCCGTCCGCGGGGGCCCGGCCTACCAGGTCTGCGGCGGCCCGCCGTACGGCGGCTGCTGTCCGCCCGTGCCCGGTGGAACGGCGGCCGGAGCCGTGCGCCGCCTGGCCAGCAGCGTCCACGCCCCGAGCCCCAGCACCAGCACGGTGCCCGCGCCGAGCCCGGCCGCGGCCACCAGCTTCATCGTGTCGCTCTGAGCCGCCTGCGGGGCGCTCTGCCCGCTCCTGGCCATGTCCTTGTCCTCGTCGCTGACACCGAAGATGCCCGGTGCACCGGCGTACGGCGACGTCTTCGGGTCGTTGCGGACACTGACCTTCAGCCTCAGCGGAATCGCCTGGTCACCGTAGGACTTCGCGACCTTCGGGCTCAGCGTCACCGACAGGTAGTACCAGCCGGCGAAGCGCATGGCGCTGACATCGGACGCGGAGTCGAACCGGTTCCGGTAGTCCACCGGAGGCAGCGGGTCCAGGGAGACGGAGGCGGGCTCACCCGAGTAGGAGAGCGTCACGTCGTCGACGTGGCCCTGGGCCGGGTTCTCCAGCGACAGCGCGAGCGCGTTGCCCAGGTACTCGGTCGACTTGCTGTTGTTGCTCAGCGCGGCGCTGGCGAAGATCTGCTGTCCCCAGTCCACCGGCACCCGGTAGAAGCGGGTCTGACCAGGCGCGATCGTGTCGCGCCACTCGCCGGTCTCCAGTCCGGTGGCCTCGTAGACGCTGTTGCCGCCGGACCGCTTCCGCTGGCCCGTGGGAGGTGTGGGCGAGGCCGACGACCAGTTCTCCGGCGCCTCGGTCGCCTGCGCGTCAGCGGCCTTCGCCTCCGGCTCCGACTCGTACCGCAGCTCCAGGTCCCACTCGGCGGGAGACGACGTCGCGTTGCTCTTCCGCTCGATCAGTACGTTGTACTCGCCGCCTTCCCGGCAGATGCTGTTGCCCTTCTCGACGATCCGGTGCGCGTACGCGGCGATCGGGCGGGCGAATTCCGCCGAACCGAAGATCGCGTCCTCCGAGCTGCACTGGGTGTCATCGACGTCCCTGATGCTGATGGTGATGCCGTCCCCGTAGGCGACCTTGCCGCCCGACTCGGGCACCACCACCGCGGAGACGTAGGCACTGGTCTCGTCGTCGAGGTTCAGCCGGTAGTAGAGCTTCTGGCCCGGCTTGATCGCACTCCTGTAGACCGAACCGGAGGTCAGTTCCGACGCCTCGGCATTGGTCTCCGTGCCCCGCACCGTCCTCGCCTCGGGGTCGAAGGCGTACGGAGCCGGGTCGTCGGCCGCGTGCGCCTGACCCGGCAGCGCCGCCACCGCGCACATCGCCGCGATGGACGCGAGCGTCACCCGGCCCCTGTTGCGCTGCCTCTTCACGCGCTTCCCCTCGTCGTCTGCGTGGCCGCCCTGCGCCGACTGCGTACGAACACGAGCCCCGCGATCACAGCCACCACGGCGCCCGCTCCGGCAGCGGCCGCGATGCCGGTCCATCCTGCCCCGCCCGTACCGCCGCTGTCTTCGGCCGCAGTGGAATTGCCCTGATTGTCCGTCTTCTCGCCTTGTGCGCCCGCGCCCTTCCGCGCCAGGACAGGGGCACCGTGCTGCGGACCGGCCAGTTCGTCCCCGAGAACCGCCACCCTCAGTACGAAGCCGATCTGCGGATTCTCCGCAATCTCCGCGGCCTTTGCCGGCAGCGTCACGGCAATGCAGAAATCGCCCTCGCTGTGGACCGGCTGGACGACGGAGCGGTATTCGTAACGGTTGGTCCAGGCGACCGGGACCGATCCCATCCTGACCGCCGCGGGACGACCGCTGTACAGCGCCGTCGAGCTGAATTCACCGCGCCCCTCGCTGACGGGGAAGCGGGCCGGGGTGAACGACTGCGTCCCGCCGTACGAATAGGTGCCGGAAATCCCCTTCACCGTCGGCTCGTTGGCGAACTCCACGTCGTAACGGACCTGCTGGCCCCGCCCGGCCGACACCTTGTACCAGAGGGTCTGCGCGGGCAGGAGCCGGTCCCGCCACACGCCGTGGCCCAACTTCTCGGCACCGTTGAAGCCCGTGCCGCCCCGCACGTCACGCGGGTCTCCGGTCGGCAGTACGGCCTGCTTGCCACCCGGCGTGCTACCGCTTCTCGCCCGGCCCGATCGTGCCCAGGTACTGCCCTGGTACGAGGGCGGGGGCCTCGTCGCGGGTGGCGGCGCCCGCGATGCGCGCGCCCTTCAACCGGTAGTCGTCCGCGTAGAGTTGGGCCGCCCGCTGAAGCTGCCTCGCGAGTGCCGCGGCATCCGGGGCGTCGTAGTACCGCCCGTTGGCCGCCCGTGCGATGCACTCCAGCTGCTCGCGGGCCGCGCCCCGGACCTGGAAGCCCACGGTGTCGATCCGCAGCCCGGTCCCGTCCTTGCCGAGCCGCTCGGCGGCCTCGCAGGGCTGCGGCTTACCGCAGTCGAGGAACGCTCCGCCGGTCAACACCCCTGCCGTCGCAGTGCGTCGGCTCCTACGTGCCGTCACCCGTGCCCCCAGGCCGAAATCGCAGCAAGTTTGCTCTCGCAAGCTAGCGATTTGCGTAGGTGAACTCAAGGGCATCGCTGTCACGTTCCCGCAACAGCGGCAGCGGCCCCCGGACAGCACGAAGCCCCGGCCGCTCAGCGACCGGGGCTCGCAACGGACTGTTCCGTCTCACACACCCGAACCTGAGGGCACGGAGTCGGTCGCCTCCGTCCACAGATCCTGCTCGGCGCGATCCGCCTGGATCTGGCGGTACACGAGGAGCCCGCCGATGGCAGCCAGTGCGACCAGGAGAAGCTTCTTCACCGCGCGACCTCGTCTTTCCTTGGCGTAAGGGACTTCTGCCGCTCGACTATACACACCGGCCGATACCGATCGGTGACCTGCCTGGAACGCAACTGCCGCCCGGTCATCCGCCTCGCGGAACCACCGAAATCGGCATTTTCCGGACCGGTTGCACCATACGAGTGGTGTTCATCTGAAGATCGGCGTACCGGGGGCGTCGGTCGCCGAAATCGCGGGCCGGATCCACATCATCGGGAAGGTAAGCAAACCGGACCACCTGAAAGCGAGGGGCCATGAGCACCTTCAGGGTCAAGAGCATCTGGACCGCCTTCATCACCGCCTTCTTCGCGATCCTCGCGTCACTGGGGCTCGCCACAAGCCACGCCACGGCCGCCGAGCCGACGGTCACGACCCACGAGCACACGGGTGCCACCGCGGCAACTCCGACAGCCCCTGCCGTGCGATGGACCCTTCCGCGTGACAGGGCGCTGCCACCCACGATGAAGCAGCGCATCCGCGCCGAGGCGCACGGCTCCTCGCCGGCCACCCGTCCTCTGTCCGCCGACACGACGGACGCGCCCCTCACCACCGACGGCGCACGCACCACCCACGGCGCCCCTGCGGGCGACTCCTCACTTCTCCCGCCCTGAGAGCACCGCGGGCGCTGAGAGCGCCTGGAGGCGCCGATAGCGCCCGCGACCGACACACAGGGCCCCAGGTCCGGTTCACACCGGGCAGGGGCCTTTTCCGTGCGTCCGGGCTGTTGAGCCCCACCCAGTCCCCGCTCCACCGACGGGAGGGCGCTCACCTCTTCGCCACGTCGCCCCTTCGCCTCTTCGCCCCTTCGCCGCCTTACGGCAGCGGATCGCGCCGCGCGCGGTCGCGGTGTGCGCCAGGGAGACGAAGTCGTACGGGAAGGAAGGGGGCCGACGACCCGCGGACCGGTCGGCTCCACTCCGCCGTGGCCCCAAAGGCGCCCCGTGAACGCCAAAGGCCCCCAACCACGAATGGTTGGGGGCCTTTGTACTGGTGGGGCTAACAGGATTTGAACCTGTGGCCTCATCCTTATCAGGGATGCGCTCTAACCAACTGAGCTATAGCCCCGCCGCGCTGTGCGCTGACTTCTGAAGATTAGCGCACGTCGGGGCCAGTCCCAAAATCGATACCTGGCGCGCTACTCGTCCTCGGCCAGAGTGAGCTCGACTCCACCCACGAAGCCGGCCGACAAGTTGTAGATGAAGGCGCCCAGCGTCGCCAGCGCGGTGGCCAGTACCACGTCGATCACCGCGATGACCGAGGTGAAGACGAGCACCCGCGGCAGCGACAGGAACGACTGCAGATCGAAGCCGTTGCTCTCGTTCGAACCGGTGGCCTCGCTGATCGTGCCGCCCACGGTGGAGAAGACGCCCATCGCGTCCATCACCATCCACAGGACCGCGGCCGCGACCACCGTGCAGATGCCCAGCGCGATGGACAGCAGGAAGCTGACCTTCATCACCGACCACGGGTCGGCCTTGGCCACCCGCAGACGCGCCTTCCGCGTACGCGGAGTGGTCCGTGCGCCCGTCCGGGGACGGCGCATGGCCTGCGCGCCCCCCGCGGTGCCCCCGCCCTGCGTGCCGCCCACAGGCGCCGCGTAGGCCTGCGGCGGGTGATAGGGGCCCGCCTGCCCCTGCGCGGGCTCACGCTCACCGGGCAACGGCCCGGTCGCATAACCCTCGTACTGGGGCTGTGGCCCCCGAGTGTCCGTCACAGTGCCCCCTTGGGAGTCCGTGGCAGGGCCACGGGCACCGTTCGCTCCAGCTCCGGAAGCGGCCGAACCGGCGCCCGTGGCTCCACTCACGCTCTACTCCTCGTGCTACCCGGCCGAAGGCTCCGTGCCCTCGGCAGTGCCCTCGACCACGCTCTCGGCCTGAGCCTCAACCGTCTCGCCTTCAGCATCATCGGCCCCATCGACCTCTTCAGCCTCACGACCGGCCTCGGCGTTGCGCGCAATGCCGACGACGGCGTCACGCTTGCCCAGATTGATCAGTTGGACGCCCATGGTGTCACGGCCCGTCTCCCTGACTTCATTGACTCGCGTGCGAATCACACCACCGCCGAGCGTGATGGCGAGGATCTCGTCCGTCTCCTCCACCACCAGCGCACCGACGAGCGAGCCCCTGTCCTCCACGATCTTGGCGGCCTTGATACCCAGGCCGCCCCGACCCTGAACGCGGTACTCGTCGACGGGAGTCCGCTTCGCGTACCCACCGTCGGTGGCAGTGAACACGAACGTACCCGGCCGGACAACATTCATCGAGAGCAGTTCGTCTCCTTCACGGAAACTCATGCCCTTGACGCCCGAGGTGGCACGGCCCATGGGGCGCAGCGCATCGTCCGTCGCAGTGAACCTGATCGACTGGGCCTTCCTGCTGATGAGCAGCAGGTCGTCCTCGGCCGAGACCAGCTCCGCACCGATCAGCTCGTCGTCGCTGCCGTCCTCGGTCTCCCGGAGGTTGATCGCGATGACACCGCCGGAACGGGGCGAGTCGTAGTCCTTGAGCGCGGTCTTCTTCACCAGACCGCCCTTCGTGGCCAGGATCAGATAGGGCGCCGCGTCGTAGTCACGGATCGCCAGGATCTCGGCGATCTGCTCGTCCGGCTGGAAGGCCAGCAGGTTGGCGACGTGCTGACCACGCGCGTCCCGTCCGGCGTCCGGGAGCTCGTACGCCTTCGCCCGGTACACCCGGCCCTTGTTCGTGAAGAACAGCAGCCAGTGGTGCGTCGTCGACACGAAGAAGTGGTCGACGATGTCGTCTTCCTTGAGCTTCGTACCGCGCACGCCCTTGCCGCCGCGCTTCTGCGAGCGGTAGTCGTCCGTCTTCGTGCGCTTCACATAGCCGCCGCGAGAAATCGTGACGACGATGTCCTCCTCGGCGATCAGGTCCTCGATGGACATGTCACCGTCGAAGGGCACCAGCTTGGACCGCCGGTCGTCGCCGAACTTCTCGACGATCGCCGCCAGCTCCTCGCTGACGATCTGGCGCTGCCGCTCGGGCGAGGCCAGGATCGCGTTGTACTCGTTGATCTTCGCCTGGAGCTCGTCGTGCTCGGCGGTGATCTTCTGGTGCTCCAGCGCGGCCAGCCGGCGCAGCTGCATCTCCAGAATCGCGTTCGCCTGGATCTCGTCGATCTCCAGGAGGCCCATCAGGCCCTCGCGCGCGATCTCCACCGTGTTGCTGCGCCGGATGAGTGCGATGACCTCGTCGATCGCGTCCAGCGCCTTGAGCAGGCCACGCAGGATGTGCGCCCGCTCCTCGGCCTTGCGCAGGCGGAACTTCGTACGCCTGACGATGACCTCGATCTGGTGCGTCACCCAGTGCCGGATGAACGCGTCGATCGACAGCGTGCGCGGCACACCGTCGACGAGCGCCAGCATGTTCGCGCCGAAGTTCGTCTGCAGGTCGGTGTGCTTGTACAGGTTGTTCAGTACGACCTTGGCGACCGCGTCACGCTTGAGCACGACGACCAGGCGCTGACCGGTGCGCGAGGACGTCTCGTCACGGACGTCGGCGATGCCGCCGACCTTGCCGTCCTTCACCAGGTCGGCGATCTTCTGCGCGAGGTTGTCGGGGTTGGTCTGGTACGGAAGTTCCGTGACGACCAGGCACTGACGGCCCTGGATCTCCTCGACCGCGACGACCGCGCGCATCGTGATCGAACCGCGGCCCGTGCGGTACGCGTCCTCGATGCCCTTGCGGCCCACGACGAGCGCGCCCGTCGGGAAGTCGGGGCCCTTGATCCGCTCCAGCAGCGCGTCCAGCAGCTCCTCGTGCGAAGCCTCCGGGTGCTCCAGGTACCACTGCGCGCCGGCCGCGACCTCGCGCAGGTTGTGCGGCGGGATGTTGGTGGCCATACCCACCGCGATGCCCGCCGAGCCGTTGATCAGCAGGTTCGGGAAACGCGCCGGGAGGACGACCGGCTCCTGGTTACGGCCGTCGTAGTTGTCCTTGAAATCGACGGTCTCCTCGTCGATGTCCCGGACCATCTCCATGGACAGCGGCATCATCTTGCACTCGGTGTACCGCATCGCCGCGGCCGGGTCGTTGCCCGGAGAACCGAAGTTGCCGTTGGAGTCCACGAGTGGCATGCGCATCGACCAGTGCTGCGCCAGTCGCACGAGCGCGTCGTAGATCGAGGAGTCGCCGTGCGGGTGGTACGTACCCATGACGTCACCGACGACACGGGCGCACTTGTAGAAGCCCTTCTCGGGCCGGTAGCCGCCGTCGTACATCGCGTACAGCACACGGCGGTGGACGGGCTTCAGACCGTCCCGTACGTCCGGCAGGGCACGCGACACGATGACGGACATCGCGTAGTCGAGGTATGAGCGCTGCATCTCCGTCTCGAGCCCGACGGGCTCGACACGCATACCGACGCCCGGGACAGCGGGCTCCTCTTCGGGCATCACAGGGGTGTTCTCGTCGGCCATTGCTGGTCAAAGTCCTTTCGCACTGCGGCTTGCTTGTACGGCCGACTCAGATGTCGAGGAAGCGGACGTCCTTGGCGTTGCGCTGGATGAACGAGCGCCGAGCCTCGACGTCCTCGCCCATCAGCACCGAGAACAGGTCGTCGGCCTGCGCCGCGTCGTCCAGGGTGACCTGGCCGAGGACCCGGTGGTCCTGGTCCATCGTGGTGATGCGGAGCTCCTCGGCGTTCATCTCGCCGAGACCCTTGAAGCGCTGGATCGAGTCTTCCCGGGTCCGCTTGCCGTTCTGCTTGCCGAGCTCGACCAGGGCGTCGCGCTCACGGTCCGAGTACGCGTACTCGAAGTCTTCCCGGCCCCACTTGATCTTGTAGAGCGGCGGGCGCGAGAGGTACACGTGCCCGGCCTCGACCAGCGGCCGCATGAAGCGGAACAGGAACGTCAGCAGCAGGGTGTTGATGTGCTGGCCGTCGACGTCGGCGTCCGCCATCAAGATGATCTTGTGATAGCGGAGCTTCTCGATGTCGAAGTCCTCGTGGACCCCGGTACCGAAGGCCGAGATGAGGGCCTGGACCTCGGTGTTCTGCAGGATCTTGTCGATCCGGGCCTTCTCGACGTTCAGGATCTTGCCGCGGATCGGCAGGATGGCCTGGTACATCGGGTTACGGCCCGACTTCGCCGAACCACCGGCGGAGTCACCCTCGACGATGAAGATCTCGCACTTCGTCGGGTCGTTGGACTGGCAGTCGCTGAGCTTGCCCGGCAGCGAGGCGCTCTCCAGGAGCCCCTTGCGGCGGGTCAGGTCACGGGCCTTGCGGGCCGCCACCCGGGCGGTCGACGCGGCGATGCCCTTACGGATGATGTCGGCGGCCTCGTTCGGGTTCCGGTCGAACCAGTCCGTCAGCTGCTCGTGGACGACCTTCTGCACGAAGGTCTTGGCCTCCGTGTTGCCCAGCTTGGTCTTCGTCTGGCCCTCGAACTGCGGCTCGCCCAGCTTCACCGAGATGATCGCCGTCAGACCCTCGCGGACGTCCTCACCGGTGAGGTTGTCGTCCTTCTCGCGCAGCAGCTTCTTCTCGCGCGCGTACCGGTTGACGAGGGAGGTCAGCGCCGCACGGAAGCCTTCCTCGTGCGTACCGCCGTCATGCGTGTGGATCGCGTTGGCGAAGGAGTAGACCCCCTCCGTGTACTGCGTGTTCCACTGCATCGCGATCTCGGCCGAGAGGAGTCGCTCCTTGTCCTCGGCCTCGATGTCGATCACCGACTGGTGAATGACGTCGCCCTTGCGGGAGTTCAGGTACTTCACGAAGTCGACGATGCCGTCCTCGTAGTGGTACGTGACCGTCCGGGTCGTCTCCTCCTCGGGGAGGTCGACCGCCTCGAGGCTGTCCGCGCCCGCCGTCGCCTTCGCCGACTCGCGCTCGTCCGTCAGCTTGAGCGTGAGCCCCTTGTTCAGGAACGCCATCTCCTGGAAGCGGCGCGAGAGGGTCTCGAAGGAGTACTCGGTGGTCTCGAAGACGTCTCCGTCAGCCCAGAAGGTGACGCTCGTGCCGGTCTCGTCGGTGGCCTCGTGACGCGCCAGCGGGGCGGTCGGGACGCCGAGCTTGTAGTCCTGGGTCCAGCGGTAGCCATCGGTCCTGATCTCCACGGCCACCCGCGTGGACAGGGCGTTGACGACGGAGACGCCGACGCCGTGCAGACCACCGGAGACGGCGTAGCCGCCGCCGCCGAACTTGCCGCCGGCGTGCAGCACGGTGAGGACGACCTCGACGGCCGGCTTGCCCTCGGACGGCACGATGCCGACCGGGATGCCACGGCCGTTGTCGATGACGCGCACCCCGCCGTCGGCGAGGATCGTGACGTCGATGGTGTCCGCGTGCCCGGCCATCGCCTCGTCGACCGAGTTGTCGACAACCTCCTGCACGAGGTGGTGGAGACCGCGCTCACCGGTGGAACCGATGTACATGCCAGGGCGCTTGCGGACCGCGTCCAGGCCCTCGAGCACCGTGATCGCACTGGCGTCGTACGAGGACGTGATCTCGCCGTTCTCACCGGTTGTGGACGGGTTGTTCTGGTTGGGGTTGCCGGAATCGGCCACGAAGCGCCCTTTCTGGCACAGCACAGGCCGTTCTCCGGACAGGCGGGAGCGGCTGCGTCGTTCGGCTTGTATCGACGAATCCCGCACAGGGACGGGATTACTCACCAGTCTACCGGTAGCGCTGACACGAATGGGGGTTTGCCGGTACCTGAGTCCGCATGTGCCGCCCTGAACCAGAGCCCACCGACTCCCCATATTCGGGAAGGGGGCCGAGGAGGCTCACGCGGGCATTGAGCGCTTCGGCCTGTCAACCTCCCGCTACGGTGAGGGACGCAGCACATCGACCGGCGGTCGCCAACCCGTACATAACGCCATAAGACGGGAGCAGTGGACAGTGCCCGGGAGCGGCCCCCCACCCAGGGGAAGGCGAAGCGAAAAGCCCCGGCACAGGCCGGGGCACTACCACCACCGAGCGGAAAACCCCAGCTCAGCCGTACGTGTCCCCAGGACCCGTACTCCCCGGTGCGCGCAGGGGACCGAAGCGGCGCTGCGGACCCGTCGGCCCCAGGACCTTGATCAACCGCACCGTGCCCTGCCCGAGATCCGTGTTCAGCCGTGCCACCAGCTGCGGAGCCAGCAGTCTCAGCTGCGTCGCCCATGCCGTCGAATCGCACTGCACGGTCAGCACGCGCTCGGCCGGAGCCTCGTCGTACCGCAGGGGCACGCAGTGATTCGCCAGATCGTCACCCACGATCTGCGGCCACCGACCCATCACACCGCCCACCGCCGCAGGCGTCTCCCAGCCGCGTTCGGTGATCAGCCGGTTGATCGCCGAACCCAGCGGCAACGGATCACGACCGTCGGACCGCGCCCCCGAACGCAGCCCGCCGCCCCGCCTGGCCTGCTTCTTCTGCTGCGCCGCAGCACCACGCGCACGCGCCTGCTCCTTCGCCGCCCGCAGGGCCACCCGCGCCAGATCGACCCCCGAGACCTCCGGCTGCTTCGCCACCCGTTCCCGTACATCCGGCTCACCCACGGAATCCAGCGAGGGCTCGGAACCTCCCGTACCAAGCCCCGACATCCCTGACGTCGCTCTGCGGTTGCTCATACCCGCTCCACCCCGCCCGCGGACACCCCGTACCGCACACCCGCGAGCACACCCGGGACGTCGTCGTCCACGGCGGCGGTCACCAGCACCTGCTCACCCGCAGCCACCAGCTCCGCCAGCCGCTCCCGGCGCCGCGCGTCCAGCTCCGCGAACACGTCGTCCAGGATCAGCACCGGCTCGTTGCCCTCGGAGCGCAGCAGCTCGTACGAGGCGAGGCGCAGCGCCAGCGCGTACGACCAGGACTCGCCATGACTCGCGTAGCCCTTCGCCGGCATCCCGCGCAGCCCGAGCAGCAGATCGTCACGGTGGGGGCCGACCAGGGTCACGCCCCGCTCGATCTCCTGCTTACGGACCTCGGCGAGCGCGGCGATCACCTGCTCGTACAGCTCCTCACGGGTCCGCGCGGGCTCCACCCCGGCCCCGATCGAGCTCCGGTACTCCAGGGTCACGGGTCCGCCGCCCGGCGCGACATCCCCGTACGCCTTGTCAGCGAGGGGCTCCAGCGTGGCGATCAGATCCAGCCGCTGCGCCAGCAGCTCGGCACCCACCCGGCCCAGATGCTGGTCCCAGACGTCCAGCGTCGACAGGTCCATCGAACGGCCACCGTGCCGGCGCGCCATCGCCGCGGACTTCAGCAGGGTGTTGCGCTGCTTCAGCACGCGCTCGTAGTCGGAACGGACCCCCGCCATCCGCGGCGAACGCGCCGTGACCAGCTCGTCGAGGAAGCGGCGGCGCTCTCCGGGATCACCCTTCACCAGGGCCAGATCCTCCGGAGCGAACAGCACCGTCCGTACGATGCCCAGCACGTCACGCGGCCTGACCTGCGAAGACCTGTTGATCCGGGCACGGTTCGCCCGCCCCGGATTGAGTTCGAGCTCGATCAGCTGCGAGCGCTCGCCCTGGGTGACGGCGGCCCGGATGACGGCCCGCTCGGCCCCCATCCGCACCAGCGGCGCATCGGACGAGACGCGATGGCTGCCGAGCGTCGAGAGGTAGCCGATGGCCTCGACGAGATTGGTCTTGCCCTGGCCGTTGGCGCCCACGAACGCGGTGACGCCCGGGTCGAGAGGAACCTCGACCCGGGCGTACGAGCGGAAGTCGGCCAGCGAGAGATGCGTGACGTGCATGTGCGCCGACCTCCCGATTTCCTGCTCCGTGCTGGTACTGCTCGATCTACTTCTTGTTCTCGACCGCGTGGCCGCCGAACTGGTTGCGCAGCGCGGCGATCATCTTCATCTGCGGGGAGTCGTCCTGGCGCGAGGCGAACCGCGCGAAGAGCGACGCGGTGATCGCGGGCAGCGGCACCGCGTTGTCGATGGCGGCCTCCACCGTCCAGCGGCCCTCTCCGGAGTCGGCGGCGAAGCCGCGCAGCTTGTCGAGGTGCTCGTCGTCGTCCAGCGCGTTGACCGCCAGGTCGAGCAGCCAGGAACGGATGACCGTGCCCTCCTGCCAGGAGCGGAAGACCTCGCGCACGTCGGTGACGGAGTCGACCTTCTCCAGGAGCTCCCAGCCCTCGGCGTACGCCTGCATCATGGCGTACTCGATGCCGTTGTGAACCATCTTCGCGAAGTGGCCGGCGCCGACCTTGCCCGCGTGCACGGAGCCGAAGTCACCCTCGGGCTTGAGTGCGTCGAAGATCGGCTGGACCTTCGCGACGTTCTCGGCGTCGCCGCCGTACATCAGCGCGTAGCCGTTCTCCAGACCCCAGACGCCGCCGGAGACTCCGCAGTCGACGAAGCCGATGCCCTTGATGCCCAGCTCGACCGCGTGCTTCTCGTCGTCCGTCCAGCGGGAGTTCCCACCGTCGACCACGATGTCGCCGGGCGACAGCAGGGCGGCCAGCTCGTCGACGGTGGACTGGGTCGCGGCACCCGCCGGGACCATCACCCAGACGACCCGCGGGCCCTTCAGCTTGCCCACGAGCTCTTCGAGGCTCTGGACATCGGAGACATCCGGGTTGCGGTCGTAACCGATGACGGTGTGGCCTGCGCGGCGGATGCGCTCGCGCATGTTGCCGCCCATCTTGCCGAGGCCGACGAGACCGAGCTCCATCAGAGATTCCTTAAGCGTTGTGCCGATTCGTACCCAAGGACGAGCCTACGCCCGGCCGGGGACAGCGCGGCGGGCCTGCTCAGCGCTGAGCGTGCCCGCCGGATGCTGCCGTGACAGGTCCCGGTCGTCGGATCAGCCGGAGAGGCGGACCGGCATGATCAGGTACTTGTAAGCGTCGTTCGCCTCCGCGTCGACGGCCGGCCGGCCGCTCAGCAGGGCGGGCTTGGTGGACGTCGTGAAGGAGAGCTGGGCGACCGGGGAGTCGATCGCGCTGAGCCCGTCCAGCAGGAACGTCGGGTTGAAGGCGATCGAGATGTCGTCACCGTCGAGCACGGCGTCGACGCGCTCCACAGCCTGTGCATCGTCGCTGGAACCTGCCTCCAGGATCAGCACGCCCTGCTCGAAGCTGAGCCGCACCGGGGTGTTCCGCTCGGCGACGAGAGCCACACGCTTGACGGCCTCGACGAACGGGGCGGTCTCGATGACCGCGACCGAGTTGAACTCGGTGGGGAACAGCGTCCGGTACTTCGGCAGGTCGCCTTCGAGCAGCCGCGTCGTCGTGCGGCGCCCCGCACCCTCGAAACCGATCAGCCCTTCACCGGCACCGGAACCCGACAGCGCGAGCGTGACCGTGTCACCGCTTGTCAGCGCCTTGGCGGTGTCCAGAAGCGTCTTGGCGGGGACGAGAGCCACCGCCGAGGCGTCCGGGTTCTCCGGCTTCCACAGGAACTCACGGACCGCGAAGCGGTAGCGGTCGGTGGAGGCGAGGGTGACGGTGTCGCCCTCGATCTCGATCCGGACGCCGGTGAGGACGGGCAGCGTGTCGTCCCGGCCCGCGGCGATGGCGACCTGGGCCGCGGCCGAGGCGAAGACCTCACCGGGAACGGTGCCGGTCGCCGTCGGCATCTCCGGCAGCGCCGGGTACTCCTCCACAGGAAGGGTGTGGAGTGTGAATCGCGAGGAGCCGCAGACCACGGTCGCCCGTACACCGTCTGTGGAAATCTCCACCGGCCTGTTCGGAAGGGCGCGGCAGATGTCGGCGAGCAGCCGGCCGGAGACGAGCACCGTGCCGTCCTCGTCGACCTCCGCGTCCACCGAGACCCTTGCCGAGACCTCGTAGTCGAAGCTCGAGAAGCTGAGGGCTCCGTCCTCAGCCTTCAGAAGAAGGCCCGCGAGAACGGGCGCCGGCGGACGGGCCGGGAGGCTTCGGGCCACCCAGGCCACCGCCTCCGCGAGTACATCGCGCTCCACCCGGATCTTCACCGGAACCGCCTCCTGCTGTTGCTCGCTCGCCCTGCTGGCCTTCGTCGTCTGGTCGGGGTCTTCCTGCCGTGGGGCTGGGGAGGACGCCGGGGTCCAGTCTGACGTACGGCACCGACACTCGTTGCTGCTCGGGGTCAAGTCGCGACGAGAGGTCCGGAGCGGTCCTGGCCGAAGTTGTGCACAGGCCCCACTTCGAAGCGGATTCCTGGCTAACTATGTGTGGCAGTAGTAGTAGGGCCTGTGGAAACCGTGGATAACGTCGTTTTCGCAGGTCAGGCCCGGTTTTTTGTCCACCGACCCTGTGGGCGGCGCCGGTGGACAACCGAGGGCTTCTGTGGACACGCGAAAGTTCTGCACACCCGGTGCACAGGAGCCAGTCACTTCTCCCCAGGGCTGTCCCCAGCTTTACCCACGTTCCCCACAGCCCAACCGACCCTCTTGGTGTGACGCCTTTCACTCCGGGCGGTGAGAGCGTGTGTTGTGTTGCCGAACAGTGGACAGGGGTGTGGAGAAGCTGGGGACAACATCATCCAGCCTGTGGGCCGTCGGTGGACAACCCAAACGGCCCCCTGTGGACGAATAAGTTGTCCACAGGCTGTGGATCATCGTTGACCACAAATCCCCAACCACCTGACCTGGCCTGATGGAGTATCGGCTGGCGAGCCTGTGGACGCATTATGGACAACTTTGTAGTCCCCAGGCTGTGGACGGTGGATTACCCGCAGATCTGTGGAGAAGTGCTCTCCACGAGGCGATATTCGAACAGCGCGGACGCGAAGGGGCGGGCCGGAACGTGGCCGCGAGGGGTCTCGGGCGGCTCCGAGAGCCTTCCCGGCACGACGAAGGGCGCCCCAGGAGGCCATTTACGGTCCTCCTGGGGCGCCCTTCGTCGTACAGGAGCGGAATCCCCAGCCCGTCAGCTGTTCTTGATGCGGTTGGTGAGCTCGGTGACCTGGTTGTAGATGGAGCGCCGCTCCGCCATCAGCGCACGGATCTTCCGGTCCGCGTGCATCACCGTCGTATGGTCACGGCCGCCGAACTGGGCGCCGATCTTCGGCAGGGACAGGTCCGTCAGCTCACGGCACAGGTACATGGCGATCTGGCGGGCCGTCACCAGCACCCGGCTGCGGGACGATCCGCAGAGGTCCTCCACCGTCAGACCGAAGTAGTCGGCGGTCGCCGCCATGATGGCCGGCGCGGTGATCTCGGGTGCCGCGTCCTCGCCCCCCGGGATCAGATCCTTCAGCACACCCTCGGTCAGACCCAGGTCGACCGGCTGCCGGTTGAGGCTGGCGAAGGCGGTCACCCGGATCAGGGCGCCCTCCAGCTCCCGGATGTTCCGCGAGATGCGGGAAGCGATGAACTCCAGCACCTCGGGCGGGGCGTTGAGCTGCTCCTGGACCGCCTTCTTGCGGAGGATCGCGATGCGCGTCTCCAGCTCGGGCGGCTGCACGTCGGTGGTCAGACCCCACTCGAAACGGTTGCGCAACCGGTCCTCCAGCGTCACCAGCTGCTTGGGCGGCCGGTCCGAGGAGAGCACGATCTGCTTGTTCGCGTTGTGGAGCGTATTGAAGGTGTGGAAGAACTCCTCCTGCGTCGACTCCTTGCTCGCCAGGAACTGGATGTCGTCGACCAGCAGGATGTCCACGTCGCGATAGCGCTTGCGGAAGGTGTCGCCCTTGCCGTCGCGGATCGAGTTGATGAACTCGTTGGTGAACTCCTCCGAGCTCACGTACCGCACCCGGGTCCCCGG
Organism: Streptomyces sp. NPDC058620; assembly: GCF_042717135.1. Lineage (NCBI taxonomy): Bacteria > Bacillati > Actinomycetota > Actinomycetes > Kitasatosporales > Streptomycetaceae > Streptomyces > Streptomyces sp. NPDC058620. Next base: position 19,481 of record NZ_JBHXQO010000028.1, on the reverse strand, counting down.
ATAGAGGCTCCGCGCGTAGTGCCCGATGGCGTGCAGCAGGTGGGTCTTGCCGAGCCCCGACTCCCCGTAGATGAAGAGCGGGTTGTACGCCTTGGCCGGAGCCTCGGCGACAGCCACGGCCGCGGCGTGGGCGAACCTGTTCGACGCACCGATGACGAAGGTGTCGAAGAGGTACTTCGGGTTCAGCCGTGCCTGCGGCTCGCCGGGGCGGGGCGAGGGTGACGACTGCCCGCCCATCGTGCCGGGACCGCCACCGCTGCGCCCTGTACCGGGGCCGTTCTGCCGGTGCTGGGGCTGCGACTCCTGCATGTCGTGGCGGTCGGGGCGCTGTTCGTAGCCCTGGCGCTCCGGCGGCTGGGGGCGGTAGTCGTGCTGCGGCTGCTGGGAGCGCGGGTTCGCGTACGGGTCGCGGTCCTGGTAGCCGCCGTGCCGGGGCTGCTGCCAGGAGAGGTCGTCCTGGGTACGCGGCCAGGCGCCGGGCTCGGGGCGCTGCTGCTGGTAGTCCGGGTAGGCCGGACGAGCCGTCGGCATGCCGTCGTCGGAGGGCCGGCGGCCGTAGTTGTCGTAGGAGTCCTCGTGCTGGGGGTCGTCGCGCTGCGGCCCCTGGTAGCGGTGGGACTGCTGGCCCTGGTGCGACTGATGCATCGGGGGTGCCGGCGGGGACGGCGGTTCGCCGGCCGAGTCGTCGACGGTGATCGCGATACGGATCGGACGGCCGCACTCACGGGTGAGCGTCTCGCTGATGAGCGGCGCGAGCCGGCCCTCCAGGACGCGCTTGCCCCATTCATTGGGGACGGCGAGCAGTGCGGTGTCGGCGACGAGTGCCAGGGGCTGGCAGCGCTCGATCCACTGCTTGTCCTTCGGCTCGATGCCCTGCTGCCCCTCCCCGAGCAGTTGCTCCAGCACGCGTGGCCACACTGCGGCAAGATCGGCAGGTACGTCAGCCACAGGGCACGCTCTCTCGCAGGTCCCACGAATGTGTGGTTCTCGGGACGGATGGGTCGGGTCGGGTGAGGCCCGGCAGTCGGGAAGGAAAAGAACCGAAGTTCAACCACGGTAGTCAGGCCGACCCGCACGGTTCAAGTTGTTGTCCACAGGCTGTGCACAGCGGGGGGCCGCGCGGGGCCGGTTTGACCGGATGGCGCAGCCGCGCGTACCGTGACCAGGTCGAGTTGTCGATGGCTGCTGCCGCCTGCCTCCGATGGGCAAAGATCACGATCTGTGATTGTGAAGCGGTGCACTAAGGCGTTTACGCGAGTTCCTCGTGGGCGCACGGTGACAGCCAGGCGATGTCCCGCCAACACACGATCATTTCTGGAGCCCCCGAGTGAGCAAGCGCACCTTCCAGCCGAACAACCGTCGTCGCGCCAAGACCCACGGTTTCCGCCTGCGTATGCGTACCCGTGCCGGCCGTGCGATTCTCGCGAACCGCCGTGGCAAGGGCCGCAGCAGCCTGTCCGCCTGATCGCTAACAGGTCCATGACGTGCTGCCTACCGAGAATCGGCTGAGGCGGCGCGAGGACTTCGCGACCGCGGTACGACGAGGACGCAGGGCTGGTCGCCCGCTACTCGTTGTCCATCTGAGCAGCGGTTCAACGGACCCGCACGTGACTGGGGAGAGTGCTCCCCCGCCGCGTGCGGGTTTCGTTGTCAGCAAAGCTGTGGGTGGAGCGGTCGTACGCACTGCGGTGAAGCGAAGGCTTCGCCATCTGGTCCGCGAACGGCTGGCTCAGCTGCCCCCCGGTAGCCTTGTTGTCGTACGAGCGCTGCCCGGATCGGGCGACGCCGACCATGCACAGCTGGCCCGAGACCTGGATGCCGCCCTTCAGCGGCTCCTGGGAGGGGGCGCGCGATGAAGTACCCGCTGCTGGCTCTCATCAAGCTGTATCAGTGGACGATCAGCCCACTTCTCGGGCCTGTCTGCCGCTACTACCCGTCGTGTTCCCACTATGGATATACGGCGATCGACCGGCACGGTGCGATCAAGGGAACGGCGCTGACCGCATGGCGCATCCTTCGATGCAATCCGTGGTCACCCGGCGGTGTGGATCATGTTCCGCCACGCAGACGTCCGCGCTGGCACGAACTGCTGCGCAGCTCTTTGCGCGGTGGCAAGGGCGGGGACTCCGCCGCCGATGTGCCGCCTTCCAGGGGATCGGCCTCCGAACCCCTGAGCCCGGCCACAGAGACCTCGCCCAATGCTCAAGGAGCCTGATTAGTGGACACGATTGCCAGTCTGTTCAGCTTTATCACCACACCCGTTTCCTGGGTCATCGTCCAGTTCCACAAGGTCTATGGCGCGCTCTTCGGTGACGACACGGGATGGGCCTGGGGCCTGTCCATCGTGTCTCTGGTGGTCCTGATCCGGATCTGCCTGATCCCGCTTTTCGTTAAGCAGATCAAGTCCACCCGGAACATGCAGGTGCTCCAGCCGAAGATGAAGGCGATCCAGGAGCGCTACAAGAACGACAAGCAGCGTCAGTCCGAAGAGATGATGAAGCTGTACAAGGAGACGGGTACCAACCCGCTCTCCTCGTGCCTTCCCATCCTGGCGCAGTCCCCGTTCTTCTTCGCCCTGTATCACGTGCTCTCGTCCATCGCCTCGGGCAAGACGATCGGCGTCATCGACCAGCCGCTGCTCGACAGCGCACGTCAGGCGCACATCTTCGGCGCTCCGCTGGCCGCGAAGTTCATGGACAGCGAAGAGAAGGTCCAGGCGCTCGGCGCCTCGCTGATGGACGTCCGTGTCGTCACCGCGATCATGATCGTGATGATGTCGGCCTCGCAGTTCTTCACGCAGCGCCAGCTGATGACGAAGAACGTCGACCTGACGGTGAAGACCCCGTACATGCAGCAGCAGAAGATGCTGATGTACATCTTCCCGATCATCTTCGCCGTCATGGGCATCAACTTCCCCGTCGGTGTCCTCGTGTACTGGCTGACCACCAACGTCTGGACCATGGGTCAGCAGATGTACGTGATCAACCAGAACCCGACGCCGGGCAGCAAGGCGCAGGAGCAGTACCTGGGGCGTCTGCTGAAGAGCGTCACCGCTCATGGACAGGTACGCGGCCGGACGCGGCGCAACACCGTCAAGCGGGTCGTGGCCAAGGGCACGGACCGTAACGACATCGAGCGCAAGTTCATCACCGGTCTGGCCAAGCTGGGTCTCGCGGCCCAGGAGGACGGCACCGTCGCCAAGAGCGACGCCGCTATCGCCGAGGCCGAGGGTGCTCCCGCGCCGAAGCGCCAGCAGCCCAAGCGCCAGACCAAGGCGAAGCGCCACACGAGTGCCGCCCAGCCCGGCGGGGCCAAGGAATCCGACTCCACCGAGCCGGAAGCCAAGACCTCGCTGGAGAAGCGGGATGCCTCACAGGACGCAGCACAGGACGACCAGCCGAAGCCGGCGGGCAAGCCCGCTTCCGGCTCCTCACGCCAAGCCAAGTCCGGACAGCGCAAGGGCCCGCAGCGGCCCAAGCACCCGTCCAAGAAGTAAGAAGGAGTCCATCCGTGACGGAAGGCACCGTGACCGCGGCCGCTGAGGGCAGCGACACTCTGACCCGCCTTGAGCAGGAGGGTGAGATTGCGGCTGATTACCTCGAGGGCCTGCTCGACATTGCCGACCTCGACGGCGATATCGACATGGATGTCGAGGCGGACCGGGCGGCAGTCTCGATCATCAGCGACTCGGCACGTGATCTGCAGAAGCTGGTGGGGCGCGACGGTGAGGTGCTGGAGGCTCTGCAGGAGCTGACGCGTCTCGCTGTCCACCGGGAGACCGGCGACCGCAGCCGTCTGATGCTGGACATCGGCGGCTTCCGGGCCAAGAAGCGTGAGGTTCTTGCCGCGCTGGGTGCCAAGGCCGCGGATGAGGTCAAGAACTCCGGTGAGCCGGTGAAGCTGGACCCCATGACGCCGTTCGAGCGCAAGGTCGTGCATGACGCGGTCGCGGCAGCCGGTCTGCGCAGCGAGTCCGAGGGCGAGGAGCCGCAGCGCTTCGTCGTCGTTCTGCCGGCCTGACCGGACCCTTGTACTGTCGGCCCCGTCTGTTCGCAGGCGGGGCCGATCTTTGTCAGCCTGATAGTCAGCCACCCACAGTGCGCTAGTGCGGTACGGAAGGACGGTCCCCGTGACGGAGGCAGCAGAGCTCCCCCAGGCACCTGAGGAGGCGCGGGCAGTATTCGGTGAGCTCTTCCCAGAGGCTGTCCGGTACGCGGAACTGCTTGCGGACGCGGGGGTCAAGCGAGGGCTGATCGGCCCCCGTGAAGTACCGCGGCTGTGGGAGCGGCACCTGCTGAACTGCGCGGTGCTCTCCGAGGTGGTTCCGGAGGGTGTCACGGTGTGCGACGTGGGCTCCGGGGCCGGTCTACCCGGCATCCCGCTGGCCCTGGTGCGGCCGGATCTGAAGATCACCCTGCTGGAGCCGTTGCTGCGACGGACCAATTTTCTCCAGGAGGTCGTCGAACTGCTGGGGCTTGATCATGTGACGGTCGTGAGAGGCAGGGCCGAAGAGGTTCTCGGCACGTTGCAGCCGGTGCACGTCGTGACAGCTCGTGCCGTCGCCCCGCTCGACCGGCTCGCGGGCTGGGGTGTGCCGTTGCTGCGCCCGTACGGGGAGATGCTGGCACTCAAGGGCGACACCGCCGAGGAGGAGATCAACGGGGCTCGTGCGGCGCTCAGCAAGCTCGGGGTGGTGGAGACCGAGGTGCTGCACGCCGGTGAGGGAGTGGTCGATCCGACGACCACGGTGGTGCGTGTGGTGGTCGGGGAGAGCCCTGGCGGTGTGAGGTTCGCCGCAAAGAAGGCCAAGGCGGCAAGGGTCAGCCGCACCCGCCGACGCCGCTGAAGCGCAGTCCGCGCTCGACTGTGACTGGCCGTTTCGGGCTGTTACGTACAGTTCATACCTTCTTTCAGTGATGCTCCATACAAGCAGCCATACGTACTCGCTGCGGAGTGTCGTAGAGGGCTGGCGGCGCTTCGCAGGCATCGTGTTTCACGTGAAACGTCGCTCTCTGCTGCAGGGAATCATCAGCCGCGGTCGTGCGGCTGCCGCGCCGCGCGACCGTAGGCTCGTACGGGCTGCCGAGTTGTCCACAGAAGTGGATTCATCCACAGAAGAGCGGGCCTCGCTGGTTCACGACCCCGAAAGCATGGCAGGCTCTGCTCATTGCGAGCCTGAAGTCGAGGAGAGTGAATCCTTGCGGTCCGACGCCAACATCGCGGGACCGATGACCGATCCGGTCCCCGGTCCCCGAACCGAGTCTGCGGGGGAGGGTGTTTCACGTGAAACACCGCCCCCGATGGACGACACACCCATCGGTCGTGCGGCCCAGCTGGCGGTTGAGGCCCTCGGCCGCGCCGGCGAGGGGCTGCCCCGCCCTGACCAGACGCGCGTCATGGTGGTGGCCAACCAGAAGGGCGGGGTGGGCAAGACGACCTCGACGGTCAATCTTGCCGCTTCCCTGGCACTTCACGGTGCTCGCGTCCTGGTGGTCGACCTCGACCCGCAGGGGAACGCCTCCACGGCTCTGGGGATCGACCATCACGCCGAAGTCCCCTCCATCTATGACGTCCTTGTCGACAGCAGGCCACTCTCCGAAGTGGTCCAGCCCGTCCCGGACATCGAAGGTCTTTTCTGTGCTCCTGCCACCATCGATCTCGCCGGTGCGGAGATCGAGCTGGTGTCACTGGTGGCACGGGAGAGCCGACTGCAGCGGGCGATCCAGGCGTACGAGCAGCCGCTCGACTACATCCTCATCGATTGCCCGCCCTCGCTCGGTCTGCTCACGGTCAACGCTCTCGTTGCCGGAGCCGAAGTTCTGATCCCGATCCAGTGCGAGTACTACGCGCTGGAGGGGCTGGGACAGTTGCTGAGGAACGTCGACCTGGTGCGAGGACATCTCAACCCGGATCTGCACGTGTCGACGATCCTGCTCACGATGTACGACGGCAGGACCCGGCTCGCGTCGCAGGTCGCGGAGGAGGTGCGCACCCACTTCGGCAAGGAAGTGCTGCGGACGAGCATTCCGCGGTCGGTGCGTATTTCCGAGGCGCCGAGTTATGGGCAGACGGTGCTGACGTACGACCCGGGGTCCAGCGGATCCTTGTCGTACCTCGAGGCGGCCCGCGAGATCGCCTTGAGGGGCGTCGGCTTGCACTACGAGGCCCAGCATGCCCGGACGGGCAGTCAGAACAGCCAGCAGAGCGTTTCGGAGGGCATCCAGTGAGTGAGCGTCGTAGAGGGCTGGGACGTGGGCTCGGTGCGCTGATCCCCGCCGCACCGCAGGAGCGACAGGTCGGGTCCCCCGGGGCCGGACCGGGGGCGACTCCGGTACTCACTGCCGAGCGTGGTGTGGCCGCGGCCAAGGTGACCACGCTGCCTGCTGCTCCGGTGGTGCCTGAACCCACTGTTCCTGTCTCGGGGCCGGAGGCGTCGGCCGAGACGAGGGATGCGGCCGGAGCGTACTTCGCCGAGGTTCTTCTGGGATCGATCACGCCCAACCCCCGGCAGCCGCGTGAGGTGTTCGACGAGGATGCTCTCGCCGAGCTGGTGACCTCGATCAAGGAGGTGGGTCTCCTCCAGCCCGTCGTGGTGCGCAAGGTGGCGGAGGACCGCTACGAGCTCATCATGGGTGAGCGGCGATGGAGGGCGTGCCGTGAGGCCGGCCTGGAGCGGATTCCCGCGATTGTGCGGGCGACCGATGACGAGAAGCTGCTTCTCGACGCGCTCCTGGAGAACCTGCACCGTGCGCAGCTGAACCCCCTGGAAGAGGCGGCGGCGTACGACCAGTTGCTGAGGGACTTCAAGTGCACGCACGACCAGCTCGCTGACCGGATCGGCCGGTCCCGTCCGCAGGTCTCCAACACGCTGCGTCTTCTGCGGCTCTCGCCGCCGGTGCAGCGCAGGGTCGCGGCGGGCGTGCTGTCGGCCGGTCACGCGCGAGCGCTTCTGTCCGTGGAGGACTCCGAGGAGCAGGACCGACTCGCCCACCGCATCGTCGCCGAGGGGCTCTCGGTGCGGGCGGTGGAGGAGATCGTGACTCTCCTGGGGTCCACTCCTACGAGTTCCGCGAAGCCGAAGGGGCCGCGGGCTGGGGGTCGGCTGTCGCCGGCTCTCAGCGACCTGGCCACCCGGCTCTCGGACCGCTTCGAGACCCGGGTGAAGGTCGATCTCGGTCAGAAGAAGGGAAAGATCGTCGTCGAGTTCGCCTCGATGGAGGATCTGGACCGCATTCTCGGGAGCCTCGCGCCGGGCGAGGGGCGCGTGCTGGACCGCGCACTCTCCGAAGGGCCCGCCGAGGGCGACGAGGACTGATCCCTCGTTCGAACCGAGGGCGGGCAGGGGTCCAGGTTATTGCCGGACCACTGCCCGCCCTTTGCTCTCTCCCGGTTTCCGTGGCACGTCTGGGTGGATACGATGCGTTCTGGTATGGCGCACCCACCTTGATGCCACCTCGGAGGAGGTCGCGGGTATGCGAACAATGAGCCGCAGTCGACTGGTGACAGTCGCCTTGGGCTTGGGGGCCGTCGGTGGGTTCTTCGGCAGCCTGTTTCGTGAACGGAGTGCGCTGACAGCCGCACGGGATGCGGCGGGCGAAGGAAGTGAGGAACCGCCTTCATGGGGCGTCGGCTCGTACCGCTCACCTTGGATAACCTTCCGGATCTCCCCGGACGCTGCCGCTCGTGTGTCTTCTGGGAGCTTGACCCGGTCAGTGGGGAAGCTGCGGTAAAGGCGGGCAGACCTGAGCTGGAGAAGGAAGCCTGGATCTCCGCGGTGCTGCTGGAGTGGGGTTCCTGCGGCCGAATCGTCTACGTGGACGACGTGCCGGCCGGCTTCGTCCTCTACGCACCGCCTGCCTATGTGCCGCGTGCGACGGCGTTTCCCACGAGCCCTGTGTCGCCCGACGCCGTGCAACTCATCACTGCTCTGATCCTGCCCGGTTATCAGGGGCAGGGGCTGGGACGGGTGTTGGTGCAGACGGTTGCCAAGGATCTGCTGCGGCGCGGGTTCAAGGCCATCGAGGCGTTCGGGGACGCACGGTGGAAGGAACCTGCCTGTGTGCTGCCGGCGGACCACCTGCTGGCGGTCGGATTCAAGACCGTGCGGCCGCATCCCAAGTACCCGCGTCTGCGACTGGAGCTGAGGACGACCCTGTCCTGGAAGGAAGACGTCGAGTTGGCCTTGGACAGGTTGCTGGGCGCGGTTCAGAAGGAGCCTGCGCTGCGGCCGCTCTGAGCAGTTCGGCGCAGATAGCGAAACGGGCCCACCCCCGAGGGGGTGGGCCCGTTTCACGTGAAACAGAGTGCGGTGCCTGCTACTCGCCGATGAAGGCTTCGAGGTCGCGGAGGATCGCGGCCTTCGGCTTGGCGCCGACGATGGTCTTGGCGACCTCGCCGCCCTGGTAGACGTTGAGCGTCGGGATGGACATCACGCCGTACTTGGCGGCGGTGGCCGGGTTCTCGTCGATGTTGAGCTTGACGATCTCGATCTGCTCCCCGTGCTCAGCCGCGATGGCCTCCAACGAGGGGGCGATCTGACGGCACGGACCGCACCAGGCGGCCCAGAAGTCCACGAGTACGGGCTTCTTGCTGTTGAGGACTACCTCGTCGAAGGTGTCGTCGGTCACGTTCTTCAGGTCGCCGGCCACGGCGGCCTCCTTAACTTCGCGGGGTGTGGGGTGGGGTTGCCGCGGGTCAGACCGCGGGGGTCTTCTCCGGTTCGGCGAGCTTCTCGTCGGCGAGCGCGGCAAGGAAGCGTTCGGCATCGAGTGCCGCGGAGCATCCGGTGCCGGCCGCGGTGATGGCCTGGCGGTAGGTGTGGTCGACGACGTCTCCGGCGCCGAATACACCCGACAGGTTGGTGCGCGTCGAAGGCGCCTCGACCTGGAGGTAGCCCTCGTCGTCCAGGTTGAGCTGGCCCTTGAAGAGCTCGGTGCGCGGGTCGTGGCCGACAGCGATGAACAGGCCCGTGACCGCGAGTTCGGAGGTCTCGCCCGTCTTGGTGTTGCGCAGCGTCAGACCGGAAAGCTTCTGCTCGCCCTGGACCGCGGCGACCTCGCTGTCCCAGGCGAACTTGATCTTCGGGTCGGCGAAGGCCCGCTCCTGCATGGCCTTGGAGGCACGCAGCGAGTCACGGCGGTGGACGATCGTGACGGACTTTGCGAAGCGGGAGAGGAAGGTTGCTTCCTCCATCGCCGTGTCGCCGCCGCCCACCACGGCGATGTCCTGGTCCTTGAAGAAGAACCCGTCACAGGTCGCGCACCAGGAGACACCTCGTCCGGAGAGGGCGTCCTCGTTGGGCAGGCCGAGCTTGCGGTGCTGGGAACCGGTGGTGACGATCACGGCCTTGGCCCGGTGGACCGTGCCCGCCGTGTCGGTGACGGTCTTGATGTCACCGGTCAGGTCGACGGAGACCACGTCGTCGGGGATGAGCTCCGCCCCGAAGCGCTCGGCCTGGGCGCGCATGTTGTCCATGAGCTCGGGGCCCATGATGCCGTCCTGGAAGCCAGGGAAGTTCTCCACGTCGGTGGTGTTCATCAGAGCACCACCGGCGGTGACGGCGCCCTCGAACACCAGCGGCTTCAGCGACGCACGAGCCGTGTACAGGGCGGCGGTGTAACCGGCCGGCCCGGAACCGATGATGATCACATTACGGACGTCGCTCACTGGTGTCTTCCTCGTCTCTGCAGACTGCCTACTGCCTACTGGGGCCGGTTCAACGACTCTCACCCCACCCAACGGATCCTACGGGCCGTGCATTCCCGACGTGCCGCGGCAGTCGGCGCAGAGTTCAGGAGCGGGCGTAGGAGTCAGTGAGGAGCAGCGTTCCCTTTGCCGCGGGGGTGGCGTCCACGCAGGCCGCATCGACGACGTAGGCCTGCACGCGTGAGGCGTCCGTGGTGTGGGGCAGGACGACGAGGTAGGCGTCGCTTCCCTGGTACACGCCCTGTTCCACGGCCAGGGGCGGGGTGTTGCGGCCGGTGCCCTGCTGAACGCAGGACGGGACGGCCACCACGGGTGTGCGCAGGGGGCTCGTGGGCGCCGAGGGGTCCGCTGACGAAACCTCGGGGGTCAACTGGGAGTCCGAGGTCGGTTCCCTCTTCTCACCGCCCGGAACCTGCGACGTCGTGGCGCTGCTGAGCAGGGCGTCGACGCGAGCCCCCAATGTGCCTTCCGAGAAGGTGCGGGCACCGTCCTCGGCCGCACTGGCGCTGCTGTCCGCCATCTTCGAGGCCGAATCCGAGTTCTGAGAGGGCTGAACGGCTTGCAACAGGAAGACGCTCACGCCGATAACCGCTGCGCCGAACGCTGCACCGAGCACGGCCGTGCGGCGCCGCCGACGGGCGGGACGGCGGCTGGGCCCGGTCGCGCCTCGTGGGTGGCCTGCCGGGCGGCCGGAGGGGCTGGGCTTGGCGCCGGCCGGTTCGTCGGCAGCGGGTTCTGTTTCACGTGAAACAGAGGCTTCCTCAGCGGGCGCGGTGGCGTTCAGAAGTGCTTCGGCGGCGAGCGCGGCATCGATGCGTCCGGCGACGTCGTCGGGCATCCGCGGGGAGCCGGGAAGGGTTCCGAGAAGGCTGCGGATCTCTTCCAGGGAGCTCTGGACATCGTCGCAGAGCTCACATCCGTCGATGTGCTGACGGACATCCGCCGTGCGGGAGGCGGAGAGGAGTCCCTCAGTGAGGTCCGAGATCTCCGAGACGTCCGGGTGCTGATTCATATCGGCCGTGGAAGTCACGAGCGCCCACCTCCTCCCTTCGCAGCAGCAGGGTCGCTTGCCCCTGCATCTCTAGGTCCCGACGCCGGTGGGACGGATGTCCCCTGCGTGCGGTTCCTTCCCACGGTGAGGTCGCCGCTATCCCTGCCATCACCGCGCAGATGAGTGAGCATGGGGACCAGTCTCGCGCGCCCCCGTGCGCAGCGGCTCTTCACGGTGCCGGTCGGGACGTCGAGAATGCGGGCGGCCTCCGCGACCGGGTAGCCCTGCATGTCTACCAGGACGAGCGCGGCGCGTTGCTCGGCCGGCAGTGTAGCCAGGGCGGCCAGGAGTTCGCGGTGCAGATCCTGGCGTTCGGCGGGTGCCTCGGCGGATTCATGGGGTTCCAGGAGCTGATCGAGCCGCTCGGCGTCGTCCACCGGGGATGTCTTCCGCGAGGCGGCCTTGCGCGCCCGATCGAGGCAGGCATTGACCGTGATGCGGTGCAGCCATGTGGTGACGGCGGACTGGCCTCGGAAGGTGTGGGCGGCGCGGAAGGCGGATATCAGGGCGTCCTGGACCGCGTCCGCAGCTTCCTCACGGTCGCCGAGCGTGCGCAGGGCCACGGCCCAGAGCCGGTCACGGTGTCGCCGTACGAGCTCGCCGAAGGCGTCCTGTTCGCCTGCGACGTGCTGGGCCAGGAGATCCTGGTCGTTCGTGTCGGCGAATCTGGCGTTGTCCAACGGTGAGCCCCCTCCCCTGGTGCCGTCAGCTGGTGATCTTGATATCCGAGATCTTGCCGCGGAATCTTCCGTCGTCGCTCAGCGGCAAATTGGTCAGCCAGACCAGAACGTACCGTGCCTTTACCGGTTCGTCGGGCTTGAGTGACACCTTCGTACCTGATCCGTCGGCGACCTTGGTGAAACCACCGGGAAGTGCCGGCGCGGACGCGCTTTCCGTCGTCCGGAGTTCGACCGACGTGGTGCCTCCGAGCAAGGAGACGTCCACGGTCCCGACCTGCTGGACCTTGCCCAGGTCGAGAACGACTCCGACACCTTCCTTCAGTCTGCCGAAGTCGGCGCTGTAGTAGCCGTCCGTGTGCCAGAAGGTGCTGGCATCGCCGTCGTGCACGTTCCTTATCGCAGCGGGCTTCTCGGAACCGTCCGCACCGAGCGGGTCGTAGTCCCGGGCCCCGGCGATGGATACGGGCTTGCCGGCTTCGCTCGCCTTGTTCTTCTTGTCGTCGTCCGGGGGCGTCTGGGTGGTTCCCGGGTCCACGGGGTCCTTGCTCCGGTCGAGGACGGTCTCGGCAAGCTGCCAGCTGCCCAGACCCAGCGCCGCGATCAGAAGGGCGGACACGGCCCACTTCAGGGCCTTGCCGGTGCGGCTCTGCAGCGGGGGCGGCGGAGCCATGACGGGCTGTGTCGCCTGGCTCGGACGGGACGAGGGGCGCCCGTAGGTGCCCTGCTGGTAGGTCGTGCGCTGGTACTCGGGCGGTGCGGTGAACGTCGGTTCCGGCGGCGTGATGCGCGGCATGGCGGCGACGGCCTTGGCCAGCTCGTCCGGCGTGGTGCAGGGCTGTTCCTGCCGGGAGGCGGTCGCGCCGTCGTTGGCGAGCGCCCGCATGGCGATCTCCGAGAGCCCGCGGTGGACGCCGGCCCGCACCTGGTCGGGGGCGATCAGCCCGACGCCCTTGGGCAGCCCCGAAAGGCCGTAGGCGTCGTTCTCGTAGGGCCAGCGGTGGGTGAGAGCGGCGTAGAGCAGCGCCCCGATGGCTTCGGTGTCGGTACGCAGGGGGCGTTCCGCGGTGATGCCGCGCAGGGCGGCGTTCACGGCGAGGCCGCGAATCCGGTACTGCCCGGTCGAACTGCGCAGCACGGCTCCGGGAGTGAGCCTCAGATGTGCGAGGCCCTCACGATGAGCGGCCGCCATCGCCTGTGAGATCTGGCTGACGAGCTGGTAGGCGTCGTGGGCCTCCAGGGGGCCCGTCGCCAGCAGAGCGGTGAGCTCGGTGGCATCCGGAAGCCATTCGTGGACGACGTAGACGAGGTCGTCCTCCTCGACGGCGTCCAGGACCTGTACGAAGCGCGGGTCCCCGAGCAGAGCGGAGGACCGGGCGGCGGCCAGCACGGAGCGGGCGCGCGGGTGATCTGCGGGGAGGAGATGCACTCCCACCGCACGGCGCAGCTTCTCGTCGACAGCACGCCAGCTGCTGAATCCGTCCAGACGGGTGACGCACTCTTCGAGGCGATAGCGTCCGGCGAGTTTGTGGCCACTGTGCACATCGGGCGCCGGGGGAATGGCACGTGAGGCATCTCGCCCACCATCCGCATTCTTGGGGCTCGCGCCTGCTGTGTCCTGGGGTTCCGCGGTCCCGTCGGTCGTGGCCTCGTCCGCCTTGGCGGTCAGCGGCTCGTCGCCGCTGTTGTCGGCCACGTCGACGGCAGCCGTGCTACGTTCCGCCACCGTCGTTCCTGCCTCCCCATCCGTTGAGCGATGCCAGCCGGCTCTGCACAGTCAGGCCAATTGTGCCCACACTCCGGCGCTATGCACGACACGCGGTGTCGGGCGAAGGTTGTGCGGCCGGGTCCCCTTTACCGTCCGAGCCGCCCCCGGACCATGCCGACCATGCCGTTGAGCTCTTCGATGCGCATCTTCTTCGCCGCCAGGAAGAAGATGCCCAGCAGCACGATGCCACCGCACACCAGAGCGGCGAGCGAGCCGAGGGCGCCCTCGCCGAGAACTGTCAGTAGGGCGAATCCGACGCCGCCACCGACGACGGCCGCAGGCACCGCCGCCAGGCAGAGGCGGGCGTAGGTGCGCACGATGTGGGCGCCGTCCAGGTCGCCGCCCAGCCGGTTGCGCAGCCGGCGCCAGGCGATCCCGACGCCGACCGCGTAGGCCAGCCCGTACGAGGCCGCCATGCCGACGACTGCCCACTGGGCCGGAAGGACCACGTAGCAGAGGGCGGAGGCGGCTGCGTTGACCACAGCGACGATGACGGTGTTGTAGAAAGGGGTGCGGGTGTCCTCGTACGCGTAGAAGCCGCGCAGTACGACGTACTGCACGGAGTACGGGATGAGGCCGAGCCCGAACGCCATCAGGATGAAGCCCATGGACCGGGCGGCCTCGGTGCCGCTGGAGGCGTACAGCAGGGTGCACATGGGCAGGCCGAGCGCCAGGAAGGTGAAGGCGACCGGCACGATGGCCACGGCCGAGTTGCGCAGCCCCTGCGAGATGTCGTCGCGGACCGCACCGGGGTCGTTGTCATGGGCGGCCCGGGAGATGCGGGGGAGCAGAGCGGCCATGACCGAGACGGTGATGATGGCCTGCGGCATGCCCCAGATCAGCTGGGCGTTCGAGTAGGCGAGGAAGCCGGTGCCGTCCGTGCCGGAGGATTCGCCCGCCGAGGTCGCCAGCTGGGTGACGACCAGCACACCGGCCTGGTTGGCCAGGACGAACAGGACGGTCCACTTGGCCAGCCTGATCGTCTTTCCGAGCCCGTGGCCCTTCCAGTCGAAGCGGGGGCGGAAGCGGAAGCCCGCCTCCCGCAGGTACGGGATCATGGCGAGCGCCTGGACGGTCAGGCCGAGCAGGGTGCCGATGCCCAGGAGCCGGATGCCATCCTCCGGGATCGTCTCGACACCCATCTGGGACTCGCCCGAGGTGCCGTAGACCCAGATGAACAGACCGAACGTGAAGATCATGACGACGTTGTTGAGGACCGGGGTCCACATCATCGCGCCGAACTTCCCGCGGGCGTTCAGGATCTGGCCCATCACGACATGGACACCCATGAAGAAGATGGTGGGCAGGCAGTACCTGGCGAAGGTGACAGCCACGCTGTTGGCGTCGGGCCTCGTCGCGATCGTCTGCGACATCATGCCGATCAGCCAGGGTGCGGCGAACACCGCGAGCACGACGATCACACCGAGGGCGACCATCACGAGGGTCAGCAGACGATTCGCGAACGCCTCGCCGCCGTCCTCGTCCTCCTTCATGGACCGGACGAGCTGCGGGACGAACACCGAGTTCAGTCCGCCGCCCACGGTGAGGATGTAGATCATCGTGGGCAGGGTGTACGCGATGGTGAAGGCGTCACCGAGCAGGGCCGCACCCAGCGCGGCGGTGATCACCAGGCTGCGTACGAAACCGGTCAGCCGGGACACCAGGGTGCCGGCCGCCATGAGTGCACTGGACTTCAGCAGGCTGGAGGCCCGGCCGCCGGACTTGGGCGGGACGGGAGCAGGGGCCGGTGCGGGCTCCGGCTGACCCGGGGGCTTTGCCGAGCCCTCCTGGTCACGGAAGAGATGGGCGAAGGCGTCCGGCTCCTCGCGGTCGTCCGTTGCGCGGGTGACCAGGTCGTCCACTCCGACGAACTGGGTGGTCGCCGCGTTGTCACCGTACGGGAGGTGCCGGGAGGGACCCGAGGGCTCCGGGGCGGGCGTCTGGGCCCACAGCCGGGGATCGGGGGCGTACGGGGCCGCCGGAGGCTGCTGGTAGAGGGGCTGGGGTTCCTGGAACGAGCCCGGGGGCGGCGGTGGGTGCGAGGCGCGGTCGTAGAGCGCCTCGGTCACCGGGTCCTGGGCCGCGAGGTCCTGAGCCTGGTAGGGATCATGGTCGTAGGCGTGCTGGAGATACGGATCCGGAGGTGTCGGGCTCTCGTAGCCGCCCGGAGGGACCGCTGGCCCACCGGGAGCCCCACCTCCGCCCGCGCCCTGGCCGCGGTCACCGTCGTACGGCGCGTTCATCGAAACCCCACCTCATCGTTTCCGGCCGACCGGCCACGACAGACATCGCTCAACGGTCCACTTTCTCACCCGTGCCCGACGGGTCCCCGCTTTCCGGACCAGTGTCCGGCGTCGGGTCACTCGGCTGCTCGGGTTCGCCGCCGTTGTCCTCCGTGGTGTCGCTTGCGATGGTGCGCTTGCGGTGTGTGTACATCCTGATGCCCGCGAGGACCAGCAGCAGCAGTCCGCCGGCGATGACGAGAAGCACAGTCGGTGTGACTTCGGAGACCTTCACCGTGAAGGTCATCTCTTCGCCGTACGGTGTGCCGTCTTCGGTGAACAGCCTTGCTGTGACCTGCACTTGCCCGTTGACGTTGGCCGCGGCGTCGAATTTCACGGACTGGCTGTGGCCGCCCGCGATCCTTACGGGCTGCTCCGCCACCGGGCCGTCGTCGTTGAGCTTCAGCCGGGTCGCGTTCTCCGACGTCAGCCTGAGCACGAGGTTGTCGACGCCCTGCACCAGCTTGTTCTGGACCGTGACGGGAATCGTCGCGCTCCGGCCGGACAGCGTGACGTCCGACTTGGCGATGAGCTGGACCTCGCTGGTGAGACTACGCAGATAGGTGCGTACCGCGTCACGGTACCTCTGTGCCTCCAGCGGCCTGCCGCGCCATGACGTCGACATGGAGCGGTTGATCGCGTTGCCGAACGGGGTCACGACCCGGTCGGGGTGGGTGAGGATGACCTGGAAGCTGTTGAGCGAGTCCTTGGTCGTCCTGATGTCCTGGAACGCCTGGGTGGGGATCTCCTGGCCGCGCAGCTTCTTCGGGTACTGGGAGGACCGCGGCACCTTGGTCGTCGCCCCCGCGTCGGGCTTCTCCTCGGCCGCAGCGGTCAGGTCCAGAGGCTGCGTCCAGCGCTCGTCGATGAGCGCGTGCAGGGCGTCGGCCATCGTCTGTGCCTGGGACGCACTGGGGGTCCGCTGGGGAGCGACGACGATGCTGCGCTGCTTCTCGGGGTCCTGCTCCGTGATCGCCAGCGTCTGCGCCAGGAACTTCTGGACGGCGAGCGTGGAATCCCCGGCATGCGACATGTCGCCCCTGAACGCCGTCGAGAGCCGGTAGTCCGCGACGACGGCAGTGGTACCGCCACCGATCGGCCGGGCCGCGGTCGGCGTGTAGGGAAGGCTGCCGGTTTCCGCGAGGCTGTCGCTGCGGGCGATCACGTTGTGCGCGCCGGCCGAGGTGGCGACATCGACGATGGACGGATCGACCGCTCCCTCCACCGGCCATGCGAAGTCGGTGGAGGGAGTCACGTGAAGGATCGTCTCCACCGTCATGTCCGCCACCTCGGTGGCGGTCTGCAGATGGCTGAGGGTGCCCGAGACGCTCTTGCCGCGGTGGGCGATCGATGCCAGGTCGGGGTCGGCGAACGGGAGAGCGATCACCTTGCCGTCCTGCACCGCCGTCCCCAGCGCTGTCAGCCACTGCTTGGCGACGTCCTGGTCCTCCCCCGCGACGGTGGTGTCCCCGACCTTGATCCGGTAGTTCTTGGTCATCGCGTCGACCGTGGCGAGCAGATCCGGGTCGATGACCCAGGTCACAGGGAGAGAACGCCCCAGGGAGACCAGCTGTTCGAGCCGGCCCCCCGGGGCGAGCTCGGCCGCGAGGTCGTCGTTGGCGAAGACGGGGGTCTGCTGTTCGTCCGAGCCCGTCTCGGCGCTGACGTGGGCAGAGGAGATGAGCGGCCAGAGGTAGGTCAGCTTGGTCTTGCCGTTGCTTTCCTTGGGCTGCCAGGGAAGAAAGGTGCGCTGGAGACCCAGCACCCGGTCGTACGGTGCACGGGCAGTCCGGCCCGAGAGCGAGACGCCGAGCTGGTAGACGCCCGCGTCGTCCAGCGGCAGCTTGCTGACGGGCACGGAGAGCTCGAAGTCCTGACTGAGCCCGGGCCGCAGGTTCGCGGTCTTGACCGTGTACTTGCCGCCGAGCGGGGCCGGATCGACCCCGGGCACGTAGCCGGTGCGCTTTGCGGCATTGTCGATCGCCGTCCTGCCGGACAGCTTCGGGCCCACCCGCAGATCGACATTGGCGCGGCTGATCGTCTCCCGGCCGTTGTTCGTCAGCGTGCCGGAGACGGTGAGGGTGTCCCCCTTCACCGGTGCACTGGGGCTCAGTGTGTCGAGCGACACTGCGACGGTGCTGGAGCCGGTGGGAGCCTTTGCCGTTCCAGCGGCCTGCGCTGCGGGCGCTGTGGGACCGCCGAGGAGGCCGGCCAGCAACGGTGCTCCGAGGAGCAAGGAGGCTGTGCGCCGCAACCACCGGCGGGCAGGAGCGGGACTCATCCCCTGAAAGTCTGCCGCCTCGGCCACGCGCCTACCCGTCCCTCGTCGTCGTCAACTGCTGTCGATCGTTGTCGGTCCCTGCGTCCCCGCATGGTAACGATGTGCGCCGGAGCTAAGTGCTGGGGACTGCGCCACATGATCGGGAGAGTCTCGCAGGGTCACAAGAAACGATGACGCCCGGGCCGGTCGGTGCACGTACCCTTTTCTGTTGTGCCGAACGCCAAGGAAGACAACGCCAGTGCACTGAGCCAAGTGCAGCACCGCGCAGTGAGCGAACTGCTGCGAGTGTCCCCGGTCGCCGACGACCTCGCCCGCCGATTCCAGGAGGCCGGGTTCAGTCTCGCTCTGGTCGGTGGCTCGGTTCGCGACGCGCTGCTCGGCAGGCTCGGGAACGACCTGGACTTCACGACCGACGCCCGTCCCGAGGACGTGCTCAAGCTCGTCCGACCGTGGGCGGACTCGGTGTGGGAGGTCGGAATCGCCTTCGGCACTGTCGGGTGCCAGAAGGACGGATACCAGGTCGAGGTCACGACATATCGGTCGGAGGCGTACGACAGGTCCTCACGGAAGCCCGAGGTTTCCTACGGCGACTCCATCGAGGAAGACCTCGTACGTCGGGACTTCACGGTCAACGCGATGGCCGTCGCGCTGCCGCAGAAGGAGTTCGTCGACCCGCACGACGGCTTGAAGGACCTCGCGGAGCGCGTCCTGCGCACCCCTGGCACGCCGGAGGAGTCCTTCTCCGACGACCCGCTGCGCATGCTCCGTGCGGCGCGCTTCGCGGCACAGCTGGACTTCGAGGTAGCCCCCGAAGTGGTCGCGGCGATGACGGACATGGCTGGGCGCATCGAGATCGTCTCGGCCGAGCGGGTCCGCGAAGAGCTCAACAAGCTGCTTCTCTCCGCACACCCGCGCAAGGGGCTGGGGCTTCTGGTCGACACCGGCCTGGCGGCCCACGTGATGCCGGAGCTTCCCGCACTGCGTCTGGAGAGTGACGAGCATCACCGTCACAAGGACGTCTACGAGCATTCGCTGACCGTCCTCGAGCAGGCCATCGACCTCGAAGAGGACGGGCCCGACCTCGTGCTGAGGCTTGCCGCCCTGCTGCACGACATCGGCAAGCCGAGGACTCGTCGCTTCGAGAAGGACGGCCGCGTCTCCTTCCATCACCACGAAGTGGTGGGCGCGAAGATGACCAGGAAGCGGATGACCGACCTCAAGTACTCCAATGACATGGTCAAGGACGTATCGAAGCTCGTCGAGCTGCATCTGCGCTTCCACGGCTACGGCGACGGGGAATGGACCGACTCCGCGGTTCGCAGGTACGTGCGCGACGCGGGCCCGCTCCTGGAGCGCCTGCACAAGCTGACCCGCTCGGACTGCACGACGCGGAACAAGCGCAAGGCGAACGCCCTCTCGCGGACGTATGACGGCCTTGAGGAGCGCATTGCCCAGTTGCAGGAGCAGGAGGAGCTTGATTCGATCCGGCCCGACCTGGACGGCAACGAGATCATGGAGATCCTGGGCGTCGGTCCGGGGCCGGTGATCGGCAAGGCGTACGGGTTCCTGCTGGAGCTGCGACTGGAGAACGGGCCGATGGAGCGCGGTACGGCCATCGCCGCGCTCAAGGAGTGGTGGGCGAAGCAGAGCTGAGGTCCCCTCCCGCCATTTTAACCTGGAAAAATTACGCCGCGCCCACCGCACGGGGGGCGTGTTG
>NZ_JBHXQO010000027.1:0-95044 GCF_042717135.1 Streptomyces sp. NPDC058620 | reverse complement strand
CCGCCGGAGCGGAAGCCACCGGACGGGCGCTCGTCACGACGGTCACGGTTGAACGACGGGCGGTCGTTGTCCCGGTTGAAGGACGGACGGCCACCACGGTCGTCACGACGGTCGCCGCCACCCGTGCCACCGGCACCGCCGGAGCGGAAGCCGCCCGACGGACGCTCGTCACGACGGTCACGGTTGAACGACGGGCGGTCGTTGTCCCGGTTGAAGGACGGACGGCCACCGCGGTCGTCACGACGCTCGAAGGAACGGCCGCCACGGTCGCCGCCACGGTCGCCACCGCGGTCGTTGCCACCGCGGTACCCACCACGGTCGCCGCCGCGGTTGTCACGGCGCTCGAAGTTGCCGCGGTCGTCGCGACGCTCTTCGCGGACGGCCGGCTGCTGCTCCGGTACGGCTGCTGCGGCGGCCTCGATCGCGGCCTCCGCCTCGGCCGCGGCCGCGGCCACTGCCTCCTCGGGGTCGTCTCCCCGCTCGCGTGCGGCGCGGGCGACCAGGCGGTCGGCCTCCTCGCGCAGCTCGCCGGCGCGGCGCTGGACGCGCTCCAGCTGCTTCGTCAGGTCGGCGACCTCGCGCTCGGCCTGCTTGGCGGCGTTGTTCGCGGAGTCGGCCTGGACCTCCGTCAGCGAGCGGGCACCGGTGATCTCGGCGACCTCGGGCTCGAAGACGCCCGCGCCCTGCACGATGTGACGCGAGGCGTCGACGCCCGCGTCCTCCATGAGGCGGAAGATCTGGCGGCGCTGGTGCGGAAGCGCCAGTGACACGACGACACCGGACTTGCCGGCACGGGCGGTACGGCCCGAACGGTGCAGGTAGTCCTTGTGGTCGCCGGCCGGGTCCACGTTCAGGACCAGGTCGATGCCGTCGACGTGGATACCGCGGGCGGCGACGTCGGTCGCGACGAGCGCGTTGACGTAGCCCTTCTTGAAGTCCTCGAGGACGCGGGTACGGGCACCCTGCGTCATGCCGCCGTGCAGCGCGTCGGCCTTCACGCCGGACTCGATGAGCTGCTCGGCGATACGGTCGGCGCCCAGCTGGGTGCGGACGAAGATGATCGTGCGGCCCTTACGGGCGGCGATCGCGGCCGTGACCGGCGCCTTGTCCTTCGGCTTCACGACGAGGACGTGGTGCGTCATGGTCGAGACGTTGCCCTGGGCGCTGTCCACCTCGTGGGTGACCGGGTTGCTCAGGTAGCGCTTGACCAGCGTGCCGATCTCGTTCTCCATGGTGGCGGAGAAGAGCATGCGCTGGCCGCCGCCGGGGATCTGGTCGAGCAGCTCGGTGACCTCGGGCAGGAAGCCCAGGTCCGACATCTGGTCGGCCTCGTCGAGCACGGCCACCTGGACGTTCGCCAGGGAGCAGGCACCGCGGTTGATGATGTCGCGCAGTCGGCCCGGGGTGGCGACGAGGACGTCGACACCGCGCTCCAGCGCGTAGATCTGGTTGCTCATCGACGTACCGCCGCAGACGACCTTCATCTTCAGGCCGAGCACGTCGCCGTACGGCTGAAGCGCGTCCGCGACCTGCATCGCGAGCTCACGCGTCGGCGTGAGGATGATCGCGCGGGGCTTCTTCTTCTCGGTGTGACCGCCGGCCAGCGTGGCCAGGGTCGGGAGACCGAAGGAGAGGGTCTTGCCGGAGCCGGTACGGCCACGGCCGAGGATGTCCTTGCCGGCCAGGGCGTCCGGGATGGTCGCGGCCTGGATCGGGAAGGGCGCGGTGACGCCGTTCTGGGCGAGCTTGCGGACGATGCCATCGGGCAGACCGAGGGAAGTGAAGGTGACGGTCGGCTCGGCGTCCTCGGCGCTGTCGTCGGAGGCGGCCTCGGCGGTATCCACTGCCTTCGCGGCGGCGGTCTCGACGGGGGCGGCCTCGGTGACCTCGGCGGCGGTCTCGACGACCTCCACGACCTCGACCTCGACGACCTTCACGACCTCGGGGTCGGCAGCGACGACGGTGGCGGTGTCCACCTCGGCCACGACGGCCTCGGCGAGCTGCGCGAGCTCGTTGTCCTCGATGGACTCGATGGACTCGACGCTCTCGATGGAGTCGAGGGTGATGAGCTCGTCGTTGTCGACGTTCTCGGGCATGACGGTGTGGTCAGAACTGGAAATTGACATGCGAAATGCGAAACCTTCCGGAGTCTCGGCACGCGCCCGTAACTCCGTGATTCGCAATTTCGACCGCCTCAATGCGGTCCAGCCACGGCAAGGGAGAGTACGCGCCACACGGCGCTCTTCTGTGTCGGCGCCGGGCAATGGGATCAAACGATCTATAACCATACGCACCCTTACCCACTTAGCGCAAACTGCCTGCTCGGAGCCCCCTTCCGCGCCCCCGCCGCGCCCTCGGTCACGCGGGCGCGACCTGCGGCGACGCCTCCGGTGTGCGCTGCGTCTCAGGGCCTTCCGGAGCGCCCATCGCGTGGTTTCTGAGCGCGGCGGGTGAGGCGGAGGGCGGCTGCGAGGGCTCCGGCGGCGGGGTCGGTTCCGGCTCCGGATCGGGGGCCGGAGGGGGTGGGCCGGACGGCTCGGAAGTGACCGGCGGGGGCGGCGGCTCGCCCGGTCCGGGCACCGAGGGCTGCGGAGCCGGCGGTCTGCCGGCGCCGGGCGGCACAGGCGCGCCCGGCTTCGGGGTGGGCCGCGCACCGCCGGGCGCCGCCGACGGCGTGGTGGCGGAGGCGCCCGGGTCCGGCTTCGCCCCGGTCTCACGGTCGGACTGGGCCTCGGCGCGGCTGCCGCCGTAGCCCGACCGGCCCGAGCCGGGCACCGTGCCGCCGTCCGGCTCGGCCGAGGCTCCCTTCGGGCCGGCCGACCGCGAGGGCGCCGGTTTCTCGCCGTCGTCTCCGACGCTCATGCAGCCGGTGGACGCGGCGATCGTCAGCGCGGTGACGGCTGCCCAGCGGACAGGGGCGGACAACTGGCGCACGGGTGGCACCTCCGGGGCGTGAAGGGGGGCGGGGAAGGCGGGGGCGCCGTGCCCAACTCCCGCGACCCCACCGGGGACACGCCCGCGAAGCGAGCTACCGCCCGAACCCGCCCGCGAGTTCCGCCCCCAGGAAGACCGCGCCGAGGCCCACCAGCAGGGACCCCACGACATTGGCCGCCGCGAGAAACACCCGGCCGCCCTCGGCCAGCCGCAACGTCTCGTACGAGAACGTGGAGTACGTCGTCAGTGCCCCGCACAGCCCCGTACCGACCAGGGCGTACAAGGGTTCGGACACCGCCGCCCCGGTCAGGACGCCGAGCAGCAGGCTGCCCACCGCGTTGACGGTGAAGGTCCCCCACGGGAACACGTACGGAAGTCCGCTGCCGTGACGCGCCTGCACCGCGCGGTCCGTCAGATAGCGCAGGGGCGCCCCGACGGCTCCGCCGATCGCCACCAGAAGCCAGTTCATGCGGCCCGCTCACGTCCGCGTACGCCCAGCAGCGCCCGTGTCGCCGCGGCGGCGGCCCACACCGCGCCGAGCGCCCCCACGACCGTCGCCGCCGCGTACGCCATGGCGGTCAGCGCCTCCTGGCGGTCCAGCAGCTTCGACACATCGGCCGCGTACGTCGAGAACGTCGTGAACCCGCCGAGCACCCCGACCCCGAGGAACGGCCGCACCAGCGGATGGGCCACCCCGTCCCGCTCGGAGACCAGCACCATCAGCACACCGATCAGGGCGCAGCCGCTCACGTTGACGCCGAGGACCGCCCAGGGGAACCCCCCGTCGGCGGCCGGCCAGAGCACCAGGGCGGCATACCGTGCGACGGCGCCCAGCGCCCCGCCCGCGGCGATGGCACCTAGCACCCTCCACTTCTCGCGGCCGGCCGTCTCCGCCCGGTGCACGGGATCGGACAGGTCTACATCCGGGTCGACGACCGGAACGTCGTCGGCCACCGCACCGCCGCCGGAGGCCGGGCCGTCACCGCCGTCGGGTTCCCGGCCGGGCCCGGGACCGCTCACCCGTAACCCAGGGCGTGCAGCCGCTCGTCGTCGATGCCGAAGTGGTGGGCGATCTCGTGGACCACGGTGATCTCGGTCTCGGCGACGACGTCCTCGCGCGACTCGCACATCCGCAGCGTCGGCCCGCGGTAGATGGTGATCCGGTCCGGCAGCACCCCCGCGTACCACTCACCGCGATCGGTGAGCGGCGTGCCCTCGTACAGCCCGAGCAGGTCGGGGTCGCCGGGGTCCGGTTCGTCCTCGACGAACACCGCGACGTTGTCCATCAGCCGCGTCAGCTCCGGCGGAATCCGGTCAAGAGCTTGGCTCACCAGCTCTTCGAACTCCTCGCGCGTCATCTCCAGCACCCCGCCATTGTCACGTATGACGGGCCCGCACCGCTTGCCCCGTCCGCACCTGCTGCCCCTCGGCCCGCATGTCCGGACCCGAACCAGGGCATACGGGCCCAATGGCCCGCGACCCGTTCCGCGCCGCAGTCGTCCGTCTCCGGCACCGCACCCGCTCCACCGCCCCCGTCGGCACGCTCACCGACACCCCGCACCCCGTCACCCGCGCACTCGGCCTCGTCACCGTCGTCGTGCTGGGAGCCTGGCTGGGGCTGCTGATCGTCGGCAGTGTCCGTACGCCGGTGGGACCCATGGACACGGACATGACCCTGCGCCCGTCCCTCAGCGGCGGCACCAAGATCAACGTGTCCCCGCTCGGCGCCCTGGAGCTGGACTCCCACATCGCCCCGATCCGCCTCGACGTCGATGTCGACCGGCTCGACCCGGTGCGCTCCCAGGCCCTGGTCAAACACCCCGAACGGCTCTCCGGCCTCCAGGACGAGGTCGCGTCCGACGTCGTCGCCGGCACCCTCGACCTGGCCGTCCGCTCCTGCGTGGCCGTCGTCTCCGGAGCCACCGCCCTCGGCCTCGCCGTGTACCGCCGCCCGCGCCGCGCCCTCGCGGCCGGCGGCCTGGCACTGGTACTCCTGGCCGCCTCCGGCGTCTCCGCGTACGCCACCTGGAACCCGAAGTCGGTCCTGGAGCCGAAGTTCTCCGGGCTGCTCTCCAGCGCCCCCTCGCTGGTCGGCGACGCACGCTCGATCGTCACCGAATTCGACGTCTACCAGCAGGAACTGGCCCGCCTCGTCACCAACGTCACCAAGCTGTACGACGCCACGTCCACGCTCCCCGTCTACCGCCCCGACCCGGCCACGATCCGCGTCCTGCACGTCTCCGACATCCATCTCAACCCGGCGGCGTGGCACATCATCGGCTCGCTCGTCGAGCAGTACGAGATCGACGTGATCATCGATTCCGGCGACACCATGGACCACGGCACCGCCGCCGAGAACGGCTTCCTGGACCCGATCCGCGACCTCGGCGCGCCCTACGTCTGGGTCCGCGGCAACCACGACTCGAAGGTCACCCAGGCGTATCTGAAGGGGCTGCGCAACGCGCACGTCCTGGACGAGGGCAGCGCCCTGAACGTCGGCGGGCTGCGGGTGGCCGGCACCGGCGACCCGCAGTTCACCCCGGACCGCTCGGTCCCCGCCCAGGGGAAGGCGGCCGAACGGATGGCCGGTCTCCGGCTGGCCTCCGCCCTGCGCGACCAGGAGCGGGCCGGCACTCCGGTGGACATCGCGGTCGCCCATGACCCGAATGCCGCACGGGAGACCGACGGCACCGTCCCCCTCGTCCTGGCGGGCCATGTCCACCACCGGGTGAACGAGGTACTGAAACTCGGTACGCGGCTGAAGGTCGAGGGCTCCACGGGCGGCGGGGGCCTGCGTGCCGTGCAGAACGAGAAGCCCGAGAAGGTGCGCGCCTCGGTGCTCTACCTGGATCGCTCGACCCGCCGTCTCCAGGCGTGGGACGAGATCACGCTGGGCGGTCTCGGCCTGACGACCGCCGAGGTCAGCCGCCATCTGCCGGAGGGGAATCCGGCGGACCGCTCCCCCTCCCCGTCGGCTCCCACGCCCTCCGGCTAAACCGTTTTGGCGTTCGCCCCCGCATCCCATATGCTTCTCACGTCCCCGACGCGCTGGAAAGCAAACCGGTGGGCCTTTAGCCCTCATCGTCTAGTGGCCCAGGACGCCGCCCTTTCAAGGCGGTAGCACGGGTTCGAATCCCGTTGGGGGCACGCTTTACCGTGTGCGAGACTTGTCTCGCACATTAGCTTGGTCCTGTGGAGCAGTTTGGAGTGCTCGCCACCCTGTCAAGGTGGAGGCCGCGGGTTCAAATCCCGTCAGGACCGCTGCAGCCCGTATGAGCTGCGTGGCTGGGTAGCTCAGTTGGTACGAGCGATCGCCTGAAAAGCGATAGGTCGCCGGTTCGATCCCGGCCCCAGCCACCACCCGAAGGCCCCGTCCCATGGACGGGGCCTTCGTCGTGTCAGCTGCTCTCCTGCTGTGGCTCCTGCCTCTGCTGGACCGCGCGGCGCCACGCCCGTACCGCGAGCACCGACACCACCACCGCCACCACGGCTCCCAGCAGCACCGCGTCCGGCACGTTCTCGCCGAGGCGCTGGGCCCACTGCTCCACGGCGAACGAGTCGTCCACGTTCAGCAGTCCGGGAAGCGCGGTCGTCCCGTCGTACGCGAGGAAGATCGTGCCGAGGCCGACGAAGAAGAGTCCGGACAGCAGGGTGGTGCTGTGAAGTTCGAAGCGGCCGACGCGCAGGGGGCGGCCACGGAGCCACGCACGGCGCCCCAGCTCGTACCGCTCCCAAAGCAGGGCGAGCACGAACAGCGGCACGGCCATGCCCAGCGCGTACACGGCGAGCAGCAGTCCGCCGTAGACCGGGCTGCCGCTGACGGCCGCCACGGTGAGGACGCTGCCGAGGATCGGGCCGGCGCAGAACCCGGCCAGCCCGTAGACCGCGCCCAGGGCGTAGACCGAGAACGCGGTCGTGGGGCGGATGCGACCGCTGAGGGCGGCGATCCGCCGTGAGGCGAAGCCGAGGCCCACGATCTGGGCGACGCCGAGCGCGATGATCAGCCAGCCCGCGCCGAGGACCAGGGCGTCCCGGTGGCCGTAGAAGAGCCGTCCCGCATACGAGCCGGCGGCACCGAGCGGGACGAGGGTGGTGGCGAGGCCGGCGTAGAAGATGCCGGTGCGGGCCAGCAGCCGCGAGGCGGAGTCGATGGAGTACGCGAAGAAGGCGGGC
This sequence comes from Streptomyces sp. NPDC058620, assembly GCF_042717135.1. NCBI lineage: Bacteria > Bacillati > Actinomycetota > Actinomycetes > Kitasatosporales > Streptomycetaceae > Streptomyces > Streptomyces sp. NPDC058620. Next base: position 87,937 of record NZ_JBHXQO010000027.1, on the reverse strand, counting down.
AGGAGCAGGGCGCTGCACGGGCTGACCAGCGCCAGCAGCCCGCCGAGGAAGGCCGCGAAGTAGCCGATGTCCGCCGTCACTTCGCGGTGTCCTTGGCGTCCTTGGTGTCCTTGGTGTCCTTGGCCGCCTCCGCCTCCGCCGCCGCCTCGATGGCCTGCGTGAAGGTCTCCATCGGCTGGGCCCCGGCGATGGGGCGGCCGTTGACGAGGAACGACGGGGTGGACGTGGCGCCGATTCCGTACCCCTGTTCCTGGTCGGTGCGGACCGCGTCCGCCGCGGCGGTGCCGTCCGTGTCGCGGACGAACCGGTCGAGGTCCTGCACACCGGCCTGCCGGGCGAGTTCCTTCAGCCGGTCCTTGCCGAAGCCCTTCTCCTTGGCGTCCTCGGCGTAGGCGGCGCGGTGGAACTCCCAGAAGCGGTTCTGCTGACCCGCGGCCCAGGCGGCGCGGGCGGCGGCCTCGGACTCCTCGCCGAAGATCGGGAAGTTGCGCCATTCGATGCGCAGGGTGCCGTCCTGTACGTACTTCTTGATCAGGGCGGGCTCGGTGTCCCGGGCGAACTTCCCGCAGTAGCCGCACTTGAAGTCGGCGTACTCGATGAGGACGACGGGGGCGTCGGTACGGCCCTGTGCCAGCTTGTCGCCCGGGTCGCGGCGGGCCAGCCCGGCCAGTTCGGCGTAGACGTCGGCGGACGGGTCGTCGCTCACCTCGGCGACGGACGACGAGGCGGCGGAGCCGGAGTCGTCCGGTCCGGTGGCGGCGTAGGAGGCGTATCCGAGGAGTCCGGCGGCGAGGACGACGACCGCGCCGTAGAGCAGCGGCTTCTTCGAAGAGGACGACGAGGACGTGGACGAGGGCGTGGGCATGCGTCACTCCGTGCGGTGGGGTGCGAGAAAAGGGGAAAGGGGGAGCGGGGGCCGGTTGACCGGCACCGGCTACACCCTCAGCACGGAGAGTTCTATGGGACTGGGTGTGGCGGGCTCGGGACCGCGCACGGCGATCCGTACGAGAGATTCCGCAGGTCCCGCGCCCGTGGTGGCGGCGGGCAGGCCCCACGCGGCGAGCCCGGGCGCCTGGTCGTACGGGGCGCGGCCCCGGACGGGTCCGGCGGGCTCGGTGCCGTCGTGGCCGCTGTCCCTGCCGCAGCCCGGTACGCCCTGACCGTCGGCGGCTGCCACGATCGGGTGACCGCCGGCCGCCGGGGTGACGGACGCGGTGGCCGGGCCGCAGAACAGCCCCAGTACGACCGTGAGTACCGCCAGCAGGCAGCACCACTGCGTACGGGACACGGCGACCGGCCTCTCGGGAAGGGAAACGGGTGATCAGTTGCCCGAAATGGTACGTGGTGTGATGCCGCCCCACCCCGCGGTCACCGAGGGAGTGACGGAGACCGCGCGAAATGCGTTCGCCACTCCTCGGGCCCGGGTGCGATCCTGGGACCCGTATGTCTACTTCCTTTGCCGATCTCCAGTCACAGCTCGGACAGCTCTCACTCCGCGACGCGAACCGGCTCGGCCGGCGCCTCGAGGGTGCGCGCCGTATCCGTAAGCCCGAGGCCCGACAGTCCGTGCTGGACGAGATCGCCGCCGAGGCCGGGAAGGCGGCCGAGCGGCTCGCGGGGCGCGCCTCGCGGATGCCGGCTCTGTCGTACCCGGAGCAGCTTCCCGTCAGCCAGAAGAAGGACGAGATCCTGGAGGCGATACGCGACCACCAGGTCGTGATCGTCGCCGGTGAGACCGGTTCCGGAAAGACCACGCAGATCCCCAAGATCTGTATGGAGCTGGGGCGCGGTGTCCGGGGCATGATCGGGCACACCCAGCCCCGCCGGATCGCGGCCCGCACGGTCGCGGAGCGCATCGCCGAGGAGCTGGACACGCCGCTCGGCGAGGCCGTCGGCTGGAAGGTCCGGTTCACCGACCAGGTGAACCCCGAGGCGACCTTCGTGAAGCTGATGACGGACGGCATCCTGCTGGCCGAGATCCAGACGGACCGTGAGCTGCTGGCCTACGACACGATCATCATCGACGAGGCGCACGAGCGGTCGCTGAACATCGACTTCCTGCTCGGCTATCTGGCCAGGCTGCTGCCCAAGCGCCCGGATCTGAAGGTCGTCATCACCTCGGCGACCATCGACCCGGAACGCTTCGCGCGGCACTTCGGCGAGGCGCCGATCGTCGAGGTCTCGGGGCGTACGTATCCCGTCGAGGTCCGCTACCGGCCGCTCCTCGAAGAGGAGGGCGACGACTCCGACCGCGACCAGATCACCGCGATCTGCGACGCCGTCGACGAGCTCCGGTCGGAGGCCGACGGGGACGTCCTGGTCTTCCTCTCCGGCGAGCGGGAGATCCGCGACACCGCGGACGCGCTGAACAAGCGCAACCTCAGACATACCGAGGTGCTCCCCCTCTACGCCCGCCTGTCGCATGCCGAGCAGCACCGCGTGTTCCAGCGCCACACGGGCCGCAGGATCGTTCTCGCGACGAACGTCGCGGAGACCTCGCTGACGGTCCCCGGCATCAAGTACGTGATCGACCCGGGCAACGCCCGCATCTCCCGCTACAGCCACCGCACGAAGGTCCAGCGGCTGCCGATCGAGCGGATCTCACAGGCCAGCGCCAACCAGCGCAAGGGCCGCTGCGGCCGTACGTCGGACGGCATCTGCATCCGGCTGTACTCCGAGGACGACTTCCTGACGCGCCCGGAGTTCACGGACCCGGAGATCCTGCGTACGAACCTGGCCTCCGTCATCCTCCAGATGACCGCGGCCGGCCTCGGTGACATCGAGAAGTTCCCGTTCATCGACCCGCCGGACCACCGCAACATCCGCGACGGCGTGCAGCTGCTCCAGGAGCTCGGCGCGCTGGACCCGGGCGAGAAGGATCCCAAGAAGCGGCTCACGCCCCTGGGGCGCAAGCTCTCGCAGCTGCCCGTCGACCCGCGTCTGGCCCGCATGGTCATCGAGGCCGAGCGCAACGGCTGTGCGCGCGAGGTCATGGTGATCGCCGCCGCGCTCTCCATCCAGGACCCGCGCGAGCGGCCCTCGGAGAAGCAGACGCAGGCCGATCAGCAGCACGCCAGGTTCAAGGACGAGACCTCGGACTTCCTGGCGTTCCTGAACATGTGGCGCTACATCCGCGAGCAGCAGAAGGAGCGCGGCTCCTCCAGCTTCCGCCGGATGTGCAAGCAGGAGTACCTGAACTTCCTGCGCATCCGCGAGTGGCAGGACATCTACGCCCAACTGCGCACGGTGGCCAAGCAGATGGGCATCCAGCTGAACGAGGAGGACGCACCGGAGCAGTCGGTGCACACCTCGCTCCTCGCGGGCCTGCTGTCGCACATCGGGCTGAAGGACACCGAGAAGAACGAGTACGTGGGCGCGCGCAACGCCAAGTTCGCGATCTTCCCGGGCTCCGCGCTGTTCAAGAAGCAGCCGCGGTTCGTGATGTCGGCCGAGCTGGTCGAGACGTCCCGGCTGTGGGCCCGGGTCAACGCGAAGGTCGAGCCGGAGTGGATCGAACCGCTCGCCGGGCATTTGCTGAAGCGCACCTACAGCGAACCGCACTGGGAGAAGGACCAGGCGGCGGTCATGGCGTACGAGCGGGTCACGCTGTACGGGGTACCCATCGTCGCCCAGCGCAAGATCAATTTCGGCCGTATCGACCAGGAGGCGTCGCGCGAGCTGTTCATCCGCAGCGCGCTGGTCGAGGGCGACTGGCGCACGAACCACCAGTTCTTCCACGACAACCGCAAACTCCTGGGCGAGGTCGAGGAGCTGGAGCACCGCGCCCGGCGTCGCGACATCCTCGTGGACGACGAGACGCTCTTCGATTTCTACGATCAGCGGATCCCCGAGCACGTCGTCTCCGGCGCCCACTTCGACTCCTGGTGGAAGCACAAGCGGCGGGACGAGCCGGACGCGCTCGACTTCGAGCGCTCGATGCTCATCAACGAGAAGGCCGGGGCAGTCACCAAGGACGACTACCCGGACTCCTGGCGCCAGGGGAAGCTGAAGTTCCGGGTGACGTACCAGTTCGAGCCCGGTGCGGACGCCGACGGTGTGACGGTCCACATCCCGCTCCAGGTGCTCAACCAGGTGACCTCCGAGGGCTTCGACTGGCAGATCCCGGGCCTGCGCCAGGACGTGGTCACCGAGCTCATCCGTTCGCTGCCCAAGCCGATCCGCCGGCACTACGTGCCCGCCCCCGACTACGCGGGCAAGTTCCTGGACCGGGCCGTTCCGCTCCAGGAGCCGCTGCCCTTCACCCTGGCCCGTGAGCTCCAGCGGATGGTCGGCGTCCCGGTGAAGGCCGACGACTTCGACCTGACCCGGATTCCGGACCACCTGAAGATCACCTTCCGGGTCGGCGACGAGCGGCGCCGCACGGTGGCCGAGGACAAGGACCTGGACGCGCTCAAGCTCCAGCTGCGCCCCAAGGCCCGCCAGGCCCTCTCCAAGGCCGCCGCGGCCACCGCGGGGCCCTCGGGCGAGTCCATCGAGCGTTCGGGCCTCACCGACTGGACGATCGGCACGCTGAACCGGGTCTTCGAGACCCGGCGGGCCGGCCAGCCCGTCAAGGCGTATCCGGCTCTCGTCGACCAGGGCGAGACCGTTGCCGTACGGCTCTTCGACACCGAGGCCGAGCAGCAGCAGGCGATGTGGCGGGGCACCCGGAAGCTGATCCTGCTCAACATCCCGGTGAACCCCGCCAAATTCGCCTCGGACAAGCTCACCAACCAGCAGAAGCTGGCCCTGTCCCGCAATCCGCACGGCTCCATCCAGGCCCTGTTCGACGACTGCGCGATGGCGGCGGCGGACCGGCTGATCGCGGCGCACGGCGGCCCGGCCTGGGACGAGGAGTCGTTCCGGAAGCTGTACGACAAGGTGCGCGCCGATCTCGTGGACCTGACGGTCCGCACGATCGGGCAGGTGCAGCAGATCCTGGCTGCCTGGCAGGCGTGCGAGCGGCGGCTGAAGGCCACGAACAGCCTGGTGCTGATCAACAACGTCACGGACGTACGCGAGCACCTCGCCCGCCTCGTACCGCCGGGGTTCGTCACCGCGACGGGGCTGCGCAGGCTGCCGGACCTGATGCGCTATCTGGTCGCCGAGGACCGCAGGCTCCAGCAGATGCCGACGAACGTCCAGCGCGACACCACGCGCATGGAGAAGGTCCACGAGATGCAGGACGAGTACGCCTGGCTCCTGGAACAGCTGCCGCAGGGGCGGCCGGTGCCCCAGGAGGTGCTGGACATCCGCTGGATGATCGAGGAGTTGCGGGTCAGCTACTTCGCGCACGCCCTGGGCACGGCGCAGCCCGTCTCGGACAAGCGGATCGTCAAGGCGATCGACGCGGCGGCACCCTGATCCGGTGGGCCGCAGCGCCCGCCGGAGGGGTCGCCGGAGAGCTCCGCGGCCCGTAACGGGAGCGCCACCATGGGTGAGTTCGACCGCACCCTCCGACCTCCTGTACAGTCTGGTTTCGCAGGCAGCCGCAAGGAAGCCGCGAAAACCTGGTCCTGTGGAGCAGTTTGGAGTGCTCGCCACCCTGTCAAGGTGGAGGCCGCGGGTTCAAATCCCGTCAGGACCGCAAGAAACGAAAGCCCGGATCTTCTGATCCGGGCTTTCGTGCGTCTTGACTGCGGCGTCCGCCCCGGGTAACCCGTAGAGCAGAGGCTGCCCCTGTTTCCCTCGGCGAGGGGCCGCGCGGGCCCACCGGGAGGTGCACGTATGTCTGCGTCCACGGCACGGCACGAAACCCGCGCGCTGCTGCGCGCCCACCTGGCGGCTGCTTCCGGCTACCGCCACCTCACCCGGCACTGCCCGATCTGCCACCGGCTGCTGCGCCTCGCCCTGGAGCCCACGGCGGCGCCGAAGGCGTCCAGCACCCTTCCGGGCGCTTCTCGCCCCTCCGAGGGCCCAGAAGCGCCCGGCGAGGCCCCAGTCGCCCCTGACGACCCCCCGGAGGCACAGAGGGCCGCCGGGCAGACCGGGGACGAAAGTCCCGCCACTACATGACCAATGGCCGCGTCGCCCGCTTCCCGGCAGTGGCAGGCTGGGAGTTGGCAAGCCTCAGCCACTGTGACGGGAGTCACCGAACGAGTTTTGGGAAGGGGTGGCTTTACCCCCTTCTTACAACTGGCGAATTTAATATGTGCAATTGCACCACTCACGAGGGGTGCCCGCGGCCGCTCCACCGAGGCCGGCCAGGAGCCTCCAGGAGGCCCGCACAGGGCCCCGGGCGGGTTCGCGCACGGTCGGGCGAACAGACCCGGCGCGGCAGCTCGCACACCACCCCGCTCCCGGCCGTTCGGGCACAAAAAAATCGCGCTGGACCCGGCGGAGTCCAGCGCGATCGGGTGACGTACCCGTATTGCATAGGTATGACGCCCGTTGGGGCAGGCGTCCGTCATGTGGAGCTATGGGTGGGCAACGGGGGCTGGGGGGCCCAACAGTGCCCGGTTATGACGCGGCGACAGGGGTGTGTCAGGCCTCGCTGCGCTGCTGCGGAATACCCGCAAGCAGTGCGCGGACCTCTGCCTCGCGGTACCGGCGATGTCCACCGAGCGTGCGGATGGACGTGAGCTTGCCTGCCTTGGCCCAACGGGTGACCGTCTTCGGGTCCACGCGGAACATCGTGGCAACCTCAGCCGGGGTCAGCAGCGGCTCGGCATCAGGGGTGCGAGCGGTCATGAGCGGCCTCCTCGGGAGAACCGAACCTTCTCGGTTCTTTCCTCTAAATTCTGCACCTTGACCCGCGTTGCCCGAAATGGCGGACGCGGGCCGAGTCGGTTATAGGACGAACGGCTTGTCCTCGGCACTACAACTACACCATCCGTCCAGCCGCGTCGGCCAAACCGATGGAATTGCCCTCCCAGGTGTTCATCAGCGACGGAAGCCGATGGACCATGCCATAGCGGACAGTCACGCAGCAGTGACGATCAGTCACAGAGCGATCAGGAGTCGTCAGACCCCCCATAGAGTGCAATACCGAGCTTTCCGCCCATAGTTGGACGGAAGGAGTCCTCCCCGGACTCCTTGTCCTATTTTGGCACGAGGAGTGGGGATCGGCGCAAGGGCGCCGTTAGTGCTATCCGTCACGCTTGAGGCAAAGGCCCGGTTCGGGACGTAGGTCCTGGCCTCAGCGGCGTACTCTTCCGCCCCACTCGTCACATGGGTCACACAGGACGCACTTTCACGCCTCGTCAGCTCACCGGAGCGCCCCTCGGCGCACTACAAAAGGTGTGGATGCGCTCCGGCTCGCGCACCTATGCGCCGGTTGGTGCGCCTCTGCACCGATTGCCTATGGATGGCAGGTTTCGCCCTCAATTAGCGAACTGGCGGTCCCGTACCGCCCGCCAGCGCTCGGCGAGCCGGCCGTACGCCGCGCTCGCCCCCTCGCTGTCGCCGGCCCGCAGCGCCGCGATGCCCTCGGCCACATCCGCCGCCGAGCGGTCACCGGCCAGGTGCTCCGCCGGCAGCGCGTGGACCAGCCCCCCGTAATCGAGCTCGACCAGCGCCCGCGGATGGAACTCCTCCAGCCAGCGGCCGACCTCGACGAGCCCCTCGGTCAGCGGCCCCTCGTCGACCGTCTCCCGCAGGGTCCTGAGCGCCCGCGCCAGCCGGCGCCGGGCCTGCACCATCGGGGTGCGGTAGCGCAGCACCGGCGGACCGCCGGCGTCACCCGCCTCCTCGTACTCCCTCTCCTCGTCGGCGAAGAGCACGAACCAGCGCACCGGGACCTGCCACACCGCCGTCCTGATCCACGGCCTGGCGTCCGGGTTCCGCTCCCGCCACCGCTCGTAATCCGTCAGCGCCTGACCCCGTACGACCGGAGGCAGCACCGCGTCGAACACCGTGGCCGGAAACATCCCCTCGAGTTCCTCCAGAGCCAGCCATCCGCGCAGCCGGGTCCGCCACGGGCAGACGCACACCACTCCGCCCACCTCGGCGACGAACGCGTCCGCGCTCTCGTGCACGGGCACCCCGACGGGTGGCGTGGCCGACAGGTCGGCGAGCGAGCGCCGCAGTTCGTCCTGGGCGGTGGGGAAGTCCGAACGCTCCGCATACCGGGACCAATGGGCACGTTCGGGCCCGGGAAAGGCGGCGAGCGGCTCGTACACCCGTAGGTAGGACGAGTAGGGGACGAGCACTGAAGACACCACCGGCATGCGCCGAATCGTGTCACGCCCGTACTCCGCCAGGGGGTGATCCCCGGCACCGGCACAGATCTCCGTGCGCCGAGGACTTACGCTCTTGCCCAGTCGGACCGACCGTGCCGGTCGGCCCGGGGCCCTCCCCACCTTCAGGAGGGCCTTTCCGCCGCTTCGTACTTGGGAGTCACCACAGTGACCGATGTGACCGACGGCGTCCTGCACACCCTGTTCCACTCGGATCAGGGGGGCCACGAACAAGTCGTGCTCTGCCAGGACCGTGCCAGCGGCCTCAAGGCCGTCATCGCCATCCACTCCACCTCCCTGGGCCCCGCCCTCGGCGGCACCCGCTTCTATCCGTACGCCTCCGAGGAGGAGGCCGTCGCGGACGCGCTGAACCTCGCGCGGGGCATGTCGTACAAGAACGCCATGGCCGGCCTGGACCACGGTGGCGGCAAGGCCGTCATCATCGGCGACCCGGACACGATCAAGTCCGAGGAACTGCTGCTGGCCTACGGCCGGTTCGTCGCCTCCCTCGGCGGGCGCTACGTGACCGCCTGCGACGTCGGCACGTACGTCGCCGACATGGACGTCGTCGCCCGCGAGTGCCGCTGGACCACGGGCCGCTCCCCCGAGAACGGCGGCGCGGGCGACTCCTCCGTGCTCACCGCCTTCGGTGTCTTCCAGGGCATGCGGGCCTCCGCCCAGCACCTCTGGGGCGACCCGACCCTGCGCGGCCGGAAGGTCGGTGTCGCCGGCGTCGGGAAGGTCGGCCACCACCTGGTCAAGCACCTGCTCGCCGACGGTGCCGTCGTCGTCGTCACGGACGTGCGGGAGGAGTCGGTACGCCGGGTCACCGACCTGCACCCCGAGGTCACGGTGGCCGCGGACACCGACGCGCTGATCCGTACGGAGGGCCTGGACATCTACGCCCCGTGCGCGCTCGGCGGAGCTCTCGACGACGACACCGTGCCGGTGCTCACCGCGAAGGTGGTGTGCGGCGCCGCCAACAACCAGCTCGCGCACCCGGGCGTCGAGAAGGATCTGGCCGACCGCTCGATCCTGTACGCACCCGACTACGTCGTGAACGCCGGTGGCGTGATCCAGGTCGCCGACGAGCTCAACGGCTTCGACTTCGACCGGTGCAAGGCGAAGGCCACGAAGATCTTCGACACCACGCTGGCAATATTCGCACGTGCGAAGGCTGACGGAATCCCGCCGGCCGCGGCGGCCGACCGGATCGCCGAACAGCGAATGGCCGAAGCACGCCGTCGCTGACCGGTGACGGGATCTTCGTGACCCCGTCACCGGACGCGGCCCGCCGACCGGCGAGACAAGACTCACGCCGGTCGGCGGGTCGGCCGCTCAGAAGAGGTTAATATCGCAGTTGACCAGCGAGGACGGGGCTCTTCGCCGGGTCGGTTCCGGGGTGCTTCATGCGGGCGGCGTACCGTATGGCCGCGGAAGCAGGTACCGTTAAAGCCCTACAGGCGCGGTCTCTCAGCCGGGAGTCCGTCCTGAAACATGAACGCGTGTCAAGACTCTGGGGCCGTCGAGCCCCGTCACCGAGGGGGTCGAGCCATGGGGCGCGGCCGGGCAAAGGCCAAGCAGACCAAGGTCGCCCGTCAGCTGAAGTACAGCAGCGGCGGGACTGACCTGTCGCGTCTGGCCAATGAGCTGGGCGCATCACCTTCGAGTCAGCCACCGAACGCTGAGCCGTTCGAGGACGACGACGAGGAAGATGACCCGTACGCACAGTACGCGGATCAGTACAACGTCGATGATGACGAGGACGAGGACGATCAGTCCGGTCCGTCGTCACAACGCCGCGGCGCTTGACCTCGCGCTGACACAACAACCCGGTCCGGGCCTGCTCGGACCGGGTTTTGTGCTGCCCTGGTGACGTCGGGCCGGCCTGCGACGGAGTATCGGGGCGGGTCACCGGACGATCCCGGTGACCCGCCCCGTACTGCCTACTTCGCGTAGTCGCCGACCAGCTCGGCACCCGAGGTGTGCGTTCCCCGGTCGGTGATCTCACCGGCGACCCAGGACTCGACGCCCCGGTCGGCCAGGGTGGTCAGTGCGGCGTCCACGGAACCGGCCGGGACGATCGCGATCATGCCGACGCCCATGTTCAGCGTCTTCTCCAGCTCAAGCCGCTCGACCTGCCCGGCCTTGCCGACCAGGTCGAAGACCGCGCCGGGCGTCCACGTGGAGCGGTCCACGGTGGCGTGCAGCGTGTCCGGGACGACCCGGGCCAGGTTGTTGGCCAGACCGCCGCCGGTGACGTGACTGAAGCCGTGCACCTCGGTCGTACGGGTCAGGGCCAGGCAGTCCAGCGAGTAGATCTTGGTGGGCTCCAGGAGCTCCTCGCCGAGCGTCCGGCCGAATTCCTCGACCTGGCGGTCCAGCGACCAGCCGGCGCGGTCGAAGACCACGTGCCGTACCAGCGAGTACCCGTTGGAGTGAAGCCCGGAGGACGCCATCGCGATGACCGCGTCACCCTTGCGGATACGGTCAGGGCCGAGCAGGTGCTCGGCCTCGACCACGCCCGTACCGGCGCCCGCCACATCGAAGTCGTCGGGGCCCAGGAGGCCCGGGTGCTCGGCGGTCTCGCCGCCGACCAGGGCGCAGCCCGCGAGGACACAGCCTTCGGCGATGCCCTTCACGATGGCCGCGACACGCTCGGGGTGCACCTTGCCGACACAGATGTAGTCGGTCATGAAGAGCGGCTCGGCGCCACAGACGACCAGGTCGTCGACGACCATGCCGACGAGGTCGTGGCCGATGGTGTCGTACACGCCCATCTGACGGGCGAGGTCCACCTTCGTACCGACGCCGTCGGTGGCGGACGCGAGGAGCGGGCGCTCGTAACGCTTGAGTGCCGAGGCGTCGAAGAGACCGGCGAATCCGCCGAGGCCGCCCATGACCTCGGGCCGCTTCGTCTTCTTCACCCACTCCTTCATCAGCTCGACGGCACGGTCGCCGGCTTCGATGTCGACGCCCGCTGCCGCGTAGGAAGCACCTGTTGTCTCAGACATTGCCTGGGATCTTTCGTGTGGAAATACGGGGCTGGTGGGGGAAGCGCCGGTCGTTCCGGGTCACGGACGACGCAGCGCGTCGGCCGCCGCGGTCGCGGCAGGGCCGGCCGCCAGCTCGGTCTCCAGCAGCTGCTTGCCGAGCAGCTCCGGGTCCGGGAGCTCCATCGGGTATTCACCGTCGAAGCAGGCGCGGCAGAGATTCGGCTTGGCGATCGTCGTCGCCTCGACCATCGCGTCGAGCGAGATGTACGAGAGCGAGTCGGCACCCATGGAGGTGGCGATCTCGTCGACCGTCATGCCGTTGGCGATCAGCTCGGCGCGGGTCGCGAAGTCGATGCCGAAGAAGCAGGGCCACTTGACCGGCGGGGAGGAGATCCGGATGTGGATCTCGGCGGCACCGGCCTCGCGGAGCATCCGGACCAGTGCGCGCTGGGTGTTGCCGCGGACGATCGAGTCGTCGACGACCACCAGGCGCTTGCCCTTGATGACTTCCTTGAGCGGGTTCAGCTTGAGCCGGATTCCCAGCTGGCGGATGGTCTGGGACGGCTGGATGAAGGTCCGGCCGACGTACGCGTTCTTGACCAGTCCGGCGCCGAACGGGATTCCGCTGGCTTCGGCGTATCCGATCGCGGCGGGTGTGCCGGATTCCGGAGTCGCTATGACCAGATCCGCCTCGACCGGGGCTTCCGCGGCCAGCCTGCGGCCCATCTCCACCCGGGAGAGGTAGACGTTCCGCCCGGCGATATCGGTGTCGGGGCGGGCCAGGTAGACGTACTCGAAGACACAGCCCTTGGGCTTCGCTTCCGCAAAGCGGGAGGTGCGCAGGCCGTTCTCGTCGATGGCGATCAGCTCGCCCGGCTCGACCTCACGGACGAAGCTGGCGCCGCAGATGTCGAGGGCGGCGGACTCGGAGGCCACCACCCAGCCGCGCTCCAGGCGTCCGAGGACCAGCGGGCGGATGCCCTGCGGGTCGCGGGCGGCGTAGAGCGTGTGCTCGTCCATGAAGACGAGCGAGAACGCGCCCTTGACCTCGGGAAGCACCTTGGTGGCGGCTTCCTCGATGGTGAGCGGCTTGTCGTCGTCATCGGTCTGTCCGGCGAGCAGCGCCGTCACGAGATCGGTGTCGTTGGTCGCGGCGACCTGGGTGGCGCGGCCGTCCTTGCGGGGCAGGTCGGCGACCATCTCCGCGAGCTGGGCCGTATTGACCAGATTGCCGTTGTGACCCAGGGCGATCGAGCCGTGCGCGGTGGCACGGAACGTCGGCTGCGCGTTCTCCCACACCGAGGCACCGGTGGTGGAGTAGCGGGCATGACCGACCGCGATATGGCCCTGGAGCGATCCCAGAGACGTTTCGTCGAAGACCTGCGAGACCAGTCCCATGTCCTTGAAGACCAGGATCTGGGACCCGTTGCTCACTGCGATGCCCGCGGACTCCTGTCCACGGTGCTGCAGGGCATACAGTCCGAAATAGGTGAGCTTGGCGACCTCTTCGCCCGGAGCCCAGACACCGAAGACGCCACAAGCGTCCTGGGGGCCTTTCTCTCCGGGGAGCAGGTCGTGGTTGAGTCGTCCATCACCACGAGGCACGCCACCGAGTGTAGGCGAGATCGACCACCGGTCCGAATTCGGTGCCCACACCGCAGGGGCTGTCGTGGCACTGCGGGCGTGCGTGAAGGGCGCCCCGGACGAGCCCTCCACGCACCCCTGGACGATCACTCCGGGTGACCGGGCGACGGTGGCCGGACAGTCCGTCTGCGCGCTTTGGGCGGCAGGCGCCCGGATTACCGGCGGGATACCGATCGGTTCAGGCCACCGGCCGTACGGAGCAGGGAGCGCGCGTCGTGGCACTCGGTGATCCGGCGCGCCGCCCGTCGAGCCGCTGGCCGAACGCTCGTTTCGTGGTGAGCCTCACACTGCGGGCCGACCGTGAAGGCGCTCGGAACCTCTCGGCAGGGCCGTATCCCCGGGGGCGGACGGTGAGCGTGGCCTTCCGGCGCGTGAGCGTCCGGGGTTCGAGACCGGCATTGACAGGCGCACGGCCGCTTGGCAGGCTCCTGGGCCATGCAGCCCCTCGGTGATCTTTCGGTCACGCTCGTGGAGCGCCGCCACGTCGATCTGGGACGTGTGGCGAGCGCCATCTGTCGCTGCGCCTGAGTCACTCCGCACCACCGCCGGGTCTTCATAGACCCCGTTGAGCGTGCGCTGAGTTCTCCCTTGTTCGTCTCCCTCTCATCGCCCGCCCCCGGTCCGGGCGCACTGCCGTGCGCACCTGGCGCCTGACGGGTTCCTCCGCCCGCCCCTGCCGTCATCCGCCGCGTGCGCGGCCCTGACAGGAGTCCTCATGTCCGCAGATCAGCCGAACACCAGTTCCCTTGGGGATTCGTCCTCCTCCCTGACCCGTCGCGCCTTCGGCACGGCCGTCGGCGCGACCGCGGCCACCGCCGCCATCGGCCTCTCGGCCGCCGGACCCGCCGCCGCCGGACCCGCCGCCCCGGTAACCGCGCCACGTGAGCGGCCCTTCCGGGCGGCTCGCGGCAAGCACTCCCGGCGGCCCAACATCCTCTTCATCCTCGGCGACGACCTGGGCTGGGCCGATCTCTCCTCGTACGGCGCCCCCGACATCCGCACGCCCCATCTGGACCGGCTCGGGCGGCAGGGGGTGCGGTTCACGGACGCGTACTCCGGCTCGGCGACCTGCTCCCCCACCCGGTTCAGCCTCTACACCGGGCGCTATCCGGGACGTACGAAGGGCGGGCTCGCCGAGCCCATCGCGGACAGGTCGGTGGGTCTGGAACCCACTCATCCGACCCTCGCCTCGCTGCTGCGTGGCGCGGGCTACTCCACCGCGCTCATCGGCAAGTGGCACTGCGGATACCTGCCCGACTACAGCCCCACGAAGTCCGGGTGGGACGAGTTCTTCGGCAACTTCGGCGGGGCGCTGGAGTACTACTCCAAGCTCGGTCTCGGCGGCGAGTACGACCTGTACGAGGGCGACGCCACGTACAAGGACCTGCGGTACTACACCCGCATCCTGACCGAGCGCGCGAGCGAGTACGTGCAGCGCGACCACGACAAGCCGTGGCTGCTCAACCTCAACTTCACCACCCCGCACTGGCCGTGGATCGCGGACGGGGACACCGAGGAGAGCGCCGAGATCGTGCGGCGGATCAAGGCCGGTGACCGGCGTGCGCTCCAGCACGGCGACGGCGGCTCGCTCCAGAAGTACAAGGAGATGGTCGAGGATCTGGACCGCTCGGTCGGCGAGGTGCTGAAGGCACTCGACCGGTCCGGCCGGGCGGAGGACACCCTGGTCTTCTTCGCCAGCGACAACGGCGGTGAGCGGTTCTCGTACAACTGGCCCCTCGCCGGCAACAAGGGCTCGCTCCAGGAGGGCGGCATCCGGGTCCCCGCCGTGCTGCGCTGGCCCGCCCGGATCGACGCGGGCCAGGTCAGCGGCCTGCCGGTGTTCTCCCCCGACTGGACGGCCACGCTGCTGGAGCTCGGCGGGGCGCGGCCCGACCCGGCCTACCCGCTCGACGGCACCAGCCTCGCCGGGTATCTGCTGCGCGACGAGGAGCCCGGGGAGCGGGACCTGTTCTGGCGCGTGCGCGGGGAACGGGCACTGCGGCGCGGCGAGTGGAAGTACTACCGGGGCAAGGGCGGCACCGATCAGCTGTTCCGGCTCTCGCACGACCAGCGTGAGCAGGCCGACCGGGCCGCGGCCGAACCGGAGCTGCTGGCCGGCCTGCGGGCGTCCTGGGAGCGGACGAACGCACAGTTGCTGCCGTACCCGACGGGCGGTGCGTGACCGCTACTTCTCGCCTTCGGGAGCGGAGGCGCCCAGTCCCTTGCCGTTCTCCGCGGTGAGGGACAGGGCGTGGTGATCGATCGTGTACGCCGTCTTCCCCCGGAGGACGGCGAGCATGGACCGTTCGACGTCCATCTCGGCCTCTCCGCACATCTTGCGGGTGGAGGCGAGCGGTCCGAAGGTGATCGACGAGCCGGCCACCGTCGCCTTGCCGTGGAAGCTGTTGCAGCCGAGGCTGCCCTCCACGGTGCCGTCCTTGCCGAAGGTGAGACGGGGTGCCTTGTCCCGGGTGCCGGCGGGCAGCGAGGCCGCGATCTCTCCGTCGGTCAGGGTGGTGACGGTCCAGGTGGTGCCGGTGAGCGGGGCCGGGGGCTCGGACGTGAGGGTGATGGTGTCCCCCTTGGGAGTCGTCAGGGTGAGGGTCTTGTTCACCACGGCAGCCTTGAGGGAGCCGCTGAACGCGCGGGACAGGGCGTTCTCGAAGTCCTGCACGTCCTTCTCGCACGCCATTTCGGTGGTGATGCCCGGCCCGAGGGTCACGGTGTCGCCCTCGACACGGACATCGGCGGTGTAGTGGTTGCAGCCGAGGTTCCCGGTGGCCTTGCCCTTGGAGTCGATCCGTACGTGAGCGGCGGCCGGTGCGGTGGACTTCTTCCCGCCGACGGTCAGGGACTGGACTTTCCAGCGGACGTCGGTGACGGGAAGGCCGGTGCGCACCGTGCCGCTGCCGTCGCCGGTTCCCGCGCCGGAGCCGGCTCCGGAACCCGACTCCGTGCCGCAGGCGGCGAGGGTGAGGAGGGCCAGGACGCTGACAGTCATACGTTGAGTGCGCATGGCCCTGGGACGGATCGGGGTGCCGATCCGGTTCCCCTCAGCCCATCAGCGGGAGCAGAGGGGCGAGATCGGCCCGCTCCCCGCTCGCGCTGACCTCGGCCGCTTCCAGCGCCTCGGCCCAGTGGGTGCGGCCGGTGGCGAGCCGGGTCCAGACGAGCGGACCGGTCTCGACGACATTGGGCGGTGTGCCCCGGGTGTGCTTGGGGCCGCCGATGCACTGGACGACGGCGAACGGCGGGATACGCACCTCGACCGAACCGCCCGGGGCCCTGTCCGCCAGGGCGTCGGCGAGGAGCCGGGTGCACGCGGCGAGCGCCTGCCGGTCGTACGGGATGTCCAGGCCGGCCGCCGCGTTCAGGTCGTCGGTGTGCGCGACCAGCTCCACCGTGCGGGTGACCAGGAAGTCTCCGAGCCGCATCGACCCTGCCCGGGTCGCGACCAGCCGGTCCCCGGGGACGGCGGGCACCTGCGCCTCGAAGCGGTCGGCGACCTCGCCGTACAGCGCGTACAGATCCGGGTGCGCGGCGGCCAGTGCCCGGGTGTCGTCGGCGATGCCCTCCGCCCGCCCCGCCGTGGAGAACGGCCACTCCAGCAGGGCGAGACCGGGCTTCGGACCGGTCGGCTCCGGCTGCTCCAGAGCGGTGGTGACGCGGGAGAGCGACATCGTGAGGTGCGCGGCGAGCTCCCGCACCGTCCAGTCCCCGAGCCGGGTCGGCAGCGCCAGCTGTTCGGGCGTCAGGGCCCGGACGCCTTCCCGGACATGGGCGTACTGGGCCAGGACCGCGGCCCTGGTCCTGGTGGCGTCGTACGTGCGCAAGCGCTTCTTGGCCGGAGGCATACGGGCGAGACTAACCGGCGGCTACGACAATCCCCGGAGCTCCCGGGCGAGACCGGAGGAACCGGCGGCACCGGGGAAGCCCGCGGCGGCATCGGAGGAACCGGTGGCGGCGTCGGGGCAGCCGCCCGTGGACGCCCCTGCCGTGAAGTGCTCCCCATTGGCCGGTACGCCGATGCCGCGCCAGCGAAACGGGATCCCGCGCGCCACATCCAGGTCCGGGTCGTCCATCAGCTGGAAGTGGACGTGCGGTTCGGTGGAGTTGCCGGAGTTGCCGCACTCGGCGAGCTCCTGTCCGGCCCGGACCGTGTCACCCGCCTTCACCCGGAGCGAGCCGCGCCGGAGGTGGGCGTACACCGCGTACGTACCGTCGCCGAGGTCGAGGACGAGGTGGTTCCCGAAGATCCTGCGTGCGCTCGTCATATCGCGGACGGATGCCTCGATCAGCATCAGGTAGGCGAGAGCGGGGCCCGAGTTCCGGCTGAGGTGGTCACGCTGGCCGTGGCTCGCGTGCACCACGGTGCCGTCCGCGACCGCGAGGAGCGGGGCGCCGAAGGCGGGGAAGTCCCGGTTGCGGCGGACGACCGGCCACAGCCATCGGAACGGCGGGCGGACCGGGGCCCCGGGGCCCTCCGGTTCGGCCACGATGTCGATCGCGTACGTCTGCCCGTAGCCGTGCGTCCCATGGCTGGGCACCTTGTCCGCCGGGCTGTTCAACGCGGTCCAACGGCCGGTCACCGGCGGCTCGGCCTCCACCGGAGGGACCGCCTTCGCCAGTTCCGTACGGCTGCGGCGGCCCATCGCGAGACCGATGACGATCGCGACGGCCGCCGGCACGAACGTCAGACCGTAGGGGATCAGCGGATCGGTCAGGAAGCTCACGACCACCAGCGCCACGAAAGCGATCCAGCAGCAGCGGTACAGGATCATGGCGGCTTTGCGTACGGACATGGTGTCCCCCTCGTTCGGACGGCTCGGCATGGGTGCGGGACCGCTCAGCGTCGTCCCGCCGTCAGCACCACCAGGAGCGGAACGACCCGGACGCCCGGCACCTCGTACCGTCCGCGTCCCGTCGTGTGCAGCCAGCCGGCACCGGCCAGCTGGCGCAGGTGGTGGTAGATCTGGCCGGTGGTGCCGACGCCGTCGAGCGCCGTCAGCTCCGCGGCCGTGCGGCGGCCCGCGAGGATCTCGCGGAGCAGCCGCAGTCGCACCGGATGGCCGAGAGCGGCCAGGGACTCCGCGAGGTCCGACCAGTCGGGCGGGTCCTCGTCCGGACCCAGCAGCTGCGTGGTGAGAACGCCGTACTGCCACTCGTACTGCTCGCCGGTCGGCAGGCGTACCGCACCGGTGTAGAGCACTCCCCCGTCGGCCGTGGCGTCATCGTCGCCGCTGAGCTGCTGTTTCAGCCCTTCCAGCGCCCAGAAATCGGCCTCGCTCCAGCACTCTTCCGCGGCGGCGGCAGGCTCCGGGCGCGGCGGCCGTTCCAGCGCCGCGAGTCGCCGTTCCAGCGCGGCGACCCGCTCCTCAAGCTCGATGCCAAGAGTTTACGTAATGACGTAATACCGTTCAAGGGTGCGACGAAGAAGCCCCCGTCCGGATGACCGGGCGGGGGCTTCGGCGAAACGTGAGCGGTCGGGCTCAGCCGAACAGCGCCGGGATGATGGCCTCGTGGGCCGTGCGCAGCTCGCTCAGCGGAATGCTGAACTCGCCCTGGACCTCGATCTCCTCGCCGTCCACGACACCGATCCGGGTCACGGGCAGACCCCGCGCACCGCACATGTCGTTGAAGCGGAGCTCCTCGCTGCGCGGGATCGAGACGATCGCACGCCCGGCCGACTCGGAGAACAGGAAGGTGAACGCGTCGAGGCCGTCCGGCACGACGAGCCGTGCACCCTTCCCACCGCGCAGGCAGGACTCGGAGACCGCCTGGATCAGGCCGCCGTCCGAGAGGTCGTGCGCCGCGTCGATCATGCCGTCGCGGGACGCCGAGATCAGGATCTCGCCGAGCAGCTTCTCGCGGCCCAGGTCGACCCTGGGCGGCATACCGCCGAGGTGCTGGTGGATGACCTCGGACCAGGCCGAGCCGCCGAACTCGTCGTGCGTGTCACCCAGCAGGTAGAGGAGCTGGCCCTCTTCCGCGAAGGCGACCGGCGTACGCCGCGTGACGTCGTCGATCACACCGAGCACGGCCACGACCGGCGTCGGGTGGATCGCCGTGTCACCGGTCTGGTTGTACAGCGACACGTTGCCGCCGGTGACCGGCGTACCGAGCTCCAGGCAGCCGTCCGCGAGGCCACGGGTGGCCTCGGCGAACTGCCACATGACATCCGGGTCCTCGGGCGAACCGAAGTTCAGGCAGTCCGAGATCGCGAGCGGCTTGGCGCCGGACGCGGCGACGTTGCGGTACGACTCCGCCAGCGCGAGCTGCGCACCCGTGTACGGGTCGAGCTTCGCGTACCGGCCGTTGCCGTCGGTCGCCATGGCCACACCCAGGTTCGACTTCTCGTCGATCCGGACCATGCCCGCGTCCTCGGGCATCGCCAGCACGGTGTTGCCCTGCACGAAGCGGTCGTACTGGTCGGTGATCCAGGACTTGGAAGCCTGGTTCGGGGAAGCGACCAGCCTGAGGACCTGCTCGCGCAGCTCGGCACCGTTCGCCGGACGGGCCAGCTTGCCGGCGTCGTCGGCCTGGAGCGCGTCCTGCCACGAGGGGCGGGCGAACGGGCGGTGGTACGTCGGGCCCTCGTGGGCGACGGACCGCGGCGGCACGTCGACGATCTGCTCGCCGTGCCAGAAGATCTCCAGCTGCGAGCCCTCGGTCACCTCACCGATGACGGTGGCGATGACGTCCCACTTCTCGCAGATCTCCATGAAGCGGTCGACGTGCTGCGGCTCGACGATCGCGCACATGCGCTCCTGCGACTCGCTCATGAGGATTTCCTCGGGCGAGAGGGAGGAGTCGCGCAGCGGCACGGTGTCCAGCTCGACGCGCATACCGCCGGAGCCTGCCGAGGCCAGCTCGCTCGTGGCGCAGGAGAGCCCGGCGCCGCCGAGGTCCTGGATGCCCGCGACGAGCTTCTCCTTGAAGATCTCCAGGGTGCACTCGATGAGGAGCTTCTCCTGGAACGGGTCACCGACCTGGACCGCGGGCCGCTTGGCCGGACCGGTCGACTCGAAGGTCTCCGAGGCCAGCACGGAGACGCCGCCGATGCCGTCGCCGCCCGTGCGGGCGCCGTACAGGATCACCTTGTTGCCGGGGCCGGACGCCTGGGCCAGGTGGATGTCCTCGTGCTTCATCACGCCGATGCAGCCGGCGTTGACGAGCGGGTTGCCCTGGTAGCAGGCGTCGAAGACGACCTCGCCGCCGATGTTCGGGAGGCCGAGGCAGTTGCCGTAGCCGCCGATCCCCGCGACGACTCCGGGCAGGACCCGCTTGGTGTCGGGGTGGTCGGCCGCACCGAAGCGCAGCGGGTCGACGACCGCGACCGGGCGGGCACCCATGGCGAGGATGTCGCGGACGATGCCGCCGACGCCGGTGGCCGCGCCCTGGTAGGGCTCGATGTACGAGGGGTGGTTGTGCGACTCGACCTTGAAGGTGACCGCGTACCCCTGGCCGACGTCGACCACACCGGCGTTCTCGCCGATGCCGACGAGCATCGCGTCGTTCTCGGGGACCTTCTCGCCGAACTGCTTGAGGTGGACCTTGCTGCTCTTGTACGAGCAGTGCTCGGACCACATCACGGAGTACATGGCGAGCTCGGCACCGGTGGGACGGCGCCCCAGGATCTCGCGAATCCGCGCGTACTCG
Source organism: Streptomyces sp. NPDC058620 (assembly GCF_042717135.1). Classification (NCBI taxonomy): domain Bacteria; kingdom Bacillati; phylum Actinomycetota; class Actinomycetes; order Kitasatosporales; family Streptomycetaceae; genus Streptomyces; species Streptomyces sp. NPDC058620. The sequence goes on along the minus strand of NZ_JBHXQO010000027.1, from coordinate 67,461 downwards.
TCCTCCTTGAGGCCGAGCTCCTTCCAGGGCTGCTCGGAATCCGGGGTCTCGGCCGCGTGCTTGACCGTATCCAGGCTCATGCGTTGACCAGCTTCTTGATGATCGAGGTGAAGAATCCGAGACCGTCGGTGCCACCGGTTCCGATCAGCGGCTCGACGGCGTGCTCCGGGTGCGGCATCAGGCCGACGACGTTGCCCGCGGCGTTGGTGATGCCGGCGATGTCGCGCAGCGAGCCGTTGGGGTTCACGTCGAGGTAGCGGAACGCGACGCGGCCCTCCGCCTCCAGCTCGTCGAGCGTGCGCTCGTCGGCGGTGTACCGGCCGTCCACGTTCTTCAGCGGTACGGAGATCTCCTGGCCCTCGGTGTAGTCCGAGGTCCACGCGGTCTCCGCGTTCTCCACCTTCAGCTTCTGGTCACGGCAGATGAAGTGGAGGTGGTTGTTGCGCAGCATGGCGCCGGGCAGCAGATGTGCCTCGGTGAGGATCTGGAAACCGTTGCAGATGCCGAGGACCGGCATCCCCGCCTTCGCCTGCTCGATGATGGTCTCCATCACCGGCGAGAAACGCGAGATGGCTCCGGCCCGCAGATAGTCGCCGTAGGAGAAACCCCCCGCCAGGACCACGGCGTCGACCTGGTGCAGGTCCTTGTCGCGGTGCCAGAGGGATACGGGTTCGGCGCCCGCGATCCGGACGGCCCGCAGGCTGTCCTGGTCGTCGAGCGTGCCGGGAAAAGTGACGACGCCGATACGAGCGGTCACTTCTCCTCCTCCACCTTCACGACGAAGTCCTCGATGACGGTGTTGGCGAGGAAGGTCTCGGCCAGCTCGTTAATGCGGGCGAGGGCTGCGGCGTCGACCGGCCCCTCGACCTCGAGCTCGAAACGCTTTCCCTGACGTACGTCCGCGATTCCTTCGAAGCCGAGACGGGGCAGTGCGCGCTGCACAGCCTGTCCCTGCGGGTCGAGGATCTCCGGCTTGAGCATGACGTCGACTACGACGCGTGCCACTGGCACTCCCGGTGGTGTGGTGCGGCTGTGTCTCCGGGGGGTTCCCCAGACCCCCGCGGGTCCACTCAGCGTACCTGGCCAGAAATTCTACGCGGGTAGATATCGGGCGGGGCAGATCACGCCGAGATATCGGCCACGACAACATGCGGGGAAAGTCCTGGAAAAAAATTCCTCACCGGATTGCACACGGACACGCTGAAGCAATTGGCTGGGCTTCACAATGCGGCACCCATCGCTGTACAAATGATTACCTGGGGAAAGCGGCATCAGCCCCGGAACAGTCGACACCAGTCGATCCGCATCCGCCTAACAGCCGGAAGGCCGGCATCACCGCATGTCAGACGCGGCGGCGCCGTAGGAAAGGACCGATATCCGTGGCCCAGCGCGTAGTGGTTACGCTCTCCGACGACATCGACGGGGGAACAGCGGCGGAAACGGTCACCTTCGCCCTGGACGGGAAGTCGTACGAGATCGACCTCAATCCCGCCAATGCAAAGAAACTACGCAAGACGCTGGCGCCGTACATGGCGGCCGGCCGGAAGCAGACAAATGCCGGCAAGCACGGCAAGACTCCCGTCTCGTACCACCACACCTCACTCGCCCCCGACCCTGCGGCCGTCCGCGCCTGGGCCCGGTCGCACCGGATGGAGGTGCCGGCCCGGGGCCGGATCCCCAAGAAGGTCTACGAGGCGTTCCAGGCCGCCAGTTGAGGAACGAAGGCGCCGGGACCCTCCGTCGGCGCCCGCTCCCGGCCTTCCTCCCGACACCCGCGGGGAGCCGACTTGCGCGACACCCCTGCAGGTCGGCTAGAGTCTGGAGCACGCCGAAGGGCAAGGCCGAAAGGCCGGGCCCCGAGCCGCGTGCGGGTGTAGTTCAGTAGTAGAACATCCCCCTTCCAGGGGGAAGGCGCAGTGTGCAATTCCTGTCACCCGCTCTGCATCGCACTGTCTGACCACTTAGTGGATCAGGTAGAGTGGTGAGCGCTCCACCGGTGAAAGCCGAGTGGCAGCAATGCGGACGTAGCTCAGTTGGTAGAGCGCAACCTTGCCAAGGTTGAGGTCGCCAGTTCGAACCTGGTCGTCCGCTCTTGATCAAAGGCCCTGGTCGTTAATCGACCGGGGCCTTTGTCGTACCCGCAGCCGTACGTGTCGGGTATCCGCCGGCACCCCCGCCGTATCCGTTATCGACGACGCATGACGTTTGTCATGCGCAGTGATGACAGCGCGCACTGCTCGTGGCCGTGATCCGGCGGAAGCCTTGAGTCATGACCAGCGACGACTTTCTCCCCGCCGGCCCAGCGATCGAGGCGAACGCGGTCCGGCGGCGGTATGCGGGCGGCTTCGAAGCGGTGCGCGGCATCTCCTTCTCCGTGGCACGCGGCGAGCTCTTCGCCCTGCTCGGTACCAACGGTGCGGGAAAGACCTCCACCGTCGAACTGCTGGAGGGCCTGGCCCGCCCCGACGCCGGAACCGTGCGCGTACTCGGCCACGATCCGCACCGGGAGCGTGCCGTGGTCCGTCCCCGGACCGGCGTGATGCTCCAGGAGGGCGGCTTCCCGTCCGACCTGACCGTCACCGAAACCATGCGGATGTGGGCGGGCTGCACCAGCGGAGCCAGACCGTCCGGCGAGGTGCTCGACCTGGTGGGACTGGGCTCCCGGGCGCGGGTCCGCGTCAAGCAGCTCTCCGGCGGAGAGCGCCGCCGCCTCGATCTGGCGCTGGCCCTGCTCGGCCGGCCGGAGGTCCTCTTCCTGGACGAGCCGACGACGGGGCTCGACGCCGAGGGGCGGCGCGACACCTGGCGGCTGGTCCAGGAGCTGCGGGAGGGCGGCACGACCGTGCTGCTGACCACGCACTACCTGGAGGAGGCCGAGGCGCTCGCCGACCGGCTGGCGATCATGCACCAGGGGCGGATCGTCAGCACCGGCACGATCGCCGAAGTGACGGCCGAACGCCCCGCCAGGATCCGCTTCACCCTGCCGGACGGCGTGACCGCTGCCCGGCTCCCGCTGAACCTGCGGGCGGCGGCAGACGGCCGGCGCATCGACATCCGCACCGTGGCACTCCAGGAGACGCTCCACGAACTCCTGCGCTGGGCCAGGGAGTCGGATGTGGAACTGCTCGGGCTCGACGCCCGTTCCGCTTCGCTGGAAGAGGCTTTCCTCGACATCGCGCAGACGCACACGGAGACGGAGAGGGTGGCGGCGGCATGACGGGCACCACGGTGGCGGGGCGGCTGAACGCCCTCGGGCGGGCCGAAGTAACACTGCTCGTACGCAACAGGACGGCGGTGTTCGTCGCCCTGCTGATGCCCCTGCTGATGATCTTCGCCATGAAGTCCATGCTGGAGCAGGTGGACCTCGGCGGCACCGGACTGACGGTCGAGGGAGCCGCCCTCAGCGGCGGCCTCGGCATGGTGCTGCTCCAGGTGGTCTACATGAACCTGGTCGCGGCCTACGTGGCCCGGCGCGAGGAACTCGTTCTGAAGCGACTGCGCACCGGCGAGGTCTCCGACCGCGAGATCCTCACCGGGACGGCCCTTCCGGCGGTGCTGCTGGCACTCGCACAGTGCGTGCTGATCGTCGTCGTCGGCACCGTCGCACTCGATCTGGGCGCTCCCCAGCGGCCGGAACTGCTGATCCTGGGGCTGCTGATCGGGCTGGTGATGCTGTCCGCGCTGGCGGCGGCCACCTCGGCGCTGACCCGCACGGTCCAGACCGCCCAGCTCACCACGCTGCCGCTGTTCTTCGCCTCGATGCTGGGCTCCGGGCTCTTCGTACCGCTGGAGATCCTCCCGGACCTCGCGGCTTCGCTGTGCGAGCTGCTTCCGGTGACCGGCGTGATGACGCTCGTCCGGGCCGGCTGGCTGGGCGGCGTCCCCGGCGACGAGGTGGCCGGAGCGGGGCTGACCGCGGTGGCCTGGACGGTCCTCGGGGTGTTTGCTGTGCAGCGGTGGTTCCGATGGGACCCGCGGCGCTGACGGGCGCGAGACCGAAGGGAAGTTCAGGACTGTGTGGGTACGCCGGGTCTGGGTTCGAAGGTGGCAGAGCCGCACCGGCTTCGACAAGATCGATCTGTATACGCGCGGTACCTTCCACTCCCTCGCGTGGATATCGATCGTGACGCAGGTCCTCCTGTCGGTGACGCGTCCCGTACGGCATTCCGGCGCACCCGCCGCACTGATCGTCCTGACGGTCCTCACCGCGGTCGCCCAGGGCGTCTGCGCGGCGCCGCTGATCGCCCGGTCCGTCGAGAGCTATCTGGGCCGCAGGGCCCCTGAGTGGCGGTTGCCCGTGCTCGCGGCCGCCCTGATGTTCGCGAACGCGGCGGGTCTGCTGGCCCTCGGGGCGTACACCGGGCCCGAGACGTTCCCCGAACTGCAACTGGCCCTGGGCGCGGTGGTCGTGCCGTTCCTGACCTCACTCATCCTGCTCGTGCCCGTGTGGCTGTCCTTCCTGGCCGTGGTGCTCCTGTCGGCCGCTCTGGCCGGCGGTGTCGCACTGACGGGCGCCGGCTGGCCCTTCGTGCTCGGGACCTTCTTCGGGGTGGGCTTCGGCGGCGGGTTGGCAGTCGTCACGGTGCGGCTTTCCGCGTGGACGCTCGGGGTGATGCTGAAGCTCCGCGACGCACAGGACGTGGAGACCCGGCTGGCGGTCGCGGAGGAGCGGCTGCGGTTCGGCCGTGACATGCACGACGTACTGGGCCGGAATCTGGCGGTGATCGCGCTGAAGAGCGAGCTGGCGGTGGAACTGGCGCAGCGCGGCAAGCCCGCGGCCGTGGACCAGATGATCGAGGTGCAGCGGATCGCCCGTGTCTCCCAGCAGGAGGTCCGCGATGTCGTACGCGGATACCGGGAGGCCGACCTGCGTACGGAACTGGTGGGCGCCCAGGGTGTCCTGCGGGCCGCCGGGATCGAGTGCACCGTCCACGGCGACGGCGGGCCGCTTCCCGCCCCGGTGCAGTCGGCGCTCGGCTGGGCCGTACGCGAGGCCGCCACGAACGTGCTGCGGCACGGCGATCCCCGGCGGTGCGTCATCCGGCTCGACGCCTCGCGGGACGACGTGCGGCTGGTGGTGGAGAACGACGGGGTGTCCGCGGACACGGCTGTCGTCTCCGGCGGCGGCTCGGGGCTCGACGGCCTGCGGGAACGGCTCGACGCGGTCGACGGCCGGCTGGAGGCGGGGCCGGTGGACGACGGCCTGTTCCGCCTGACGGCGACCGTCCCGCTGGCGTCATCATCGGCGCCTTCACCATCAGCGCCTTCACCGTCAGCGCCTTCACCGGTGTCCGTGGTGACGGCGACGGAAAGCGCACCCGCCCTGCTGGAGGAACGATGACATCCGCACCCCGCCCCGTCCGGGTCCTGCTCGCCGACGACGAGCACCTGATCCGGGGCGCGCTGGCCGCGCTTCTCGGGCTGGAGGACGACATCGTCCTGGTCGCCGAGGCGGCGACCGGCCCCGAAGCCCTCGCGATGGCACTGACTCACCGGCCCGACGTCGCGGTCCTTGATCTGGAGATGCCGGGTGCCGACGGTGTGAAGGTCGCCACATCGCTGCGGGCCGAACTGCCCGGCTGCCGGACGATGATCGTGACGAGCCACGGCAGGCCCGGGCACCTGAAGCGCGCGCTCGCGGCGGGCGTCCGGGCCTTCGTACCGAAGACGGTCAGCGCCCGGCGGCTGGCCGAGATCATCCGCACGGTGCACGCCGGAAACCGATACGTGGACCCGGAGTTGGCCGCCGACGCGATCTCCGCCGGGGACTCGCCGCTGACCGCCCGCGAGACGGAGGTGCTGGAACTGGCCGCGGACGGAGCACCCGTAGCGGACATCGCGGAGCGGGCGTCACTGTCGCAGGGAACCGTGCGCAACTACCTGTCGTCGGCCGTCTCCAAACTCGGTGCGGAGAACCGTCATGCGGCAGTGCGTCTCGCACGCCGGCGAGGGTGGGTATAGTAGGCACCGCGCTTCGGCGCACTGCGAACGTAGCTCAGCTGGTAGAGCGCAACCTTGCCAAGGTTGAGGTCGCGAGTTCGAACCTCGTCGTTCGCTCCACGCAAGAAGGCCCCGGTCCTCGTGACCGGGGCCTTCTTCGTGTCCGCGGGGTACTACGACCAGGTGATGCCGGTCAGCAGTTCGTAGGCGTCGATGTACTTGGCGCGGGTCGCGTCCACGATCTCCTGCGGCAGCGCCGGCGGCGGCTGCTCGCTCGTGCGGTCCCAGCCGGAGGCCGGCGAGGTCAGCCAGTCACGCACGAACTGCTTGTCGTACGAGGGCTGGGCGCGGCCCGGCTCCCAGGTCTCGGCGGGCCAGAAGCGCGAGGAGTCGGGGGTCAGCACCTCGTCCCCGATGATCAGCTCGTCCTCGCCCTCGCTGTTGGTGGCGAAGCCGAACTCGAACTTCGTGTCGGCGAGGATGATCCCGCGCTCACGCGCGATGTCACGGGCCCGGCCGTACACGTCGAGGGTCGTGCGGCGCAGCCGGGCGGCCGTCTCCGCGCCGACCTCCCGGGCCACTTCCTCGTAACTCACGTTCTCGTCGTGGTCCCCGACGGCCGCCTTCGTGGCGGGCGTGAAGATCGGGGCCGGGAGTTCGGAGCCGTCGACGAGACCTTCGGGGAGAGCGAGGCCGCAGACGGTGCGGGACGCCTCGTACTCGACGAGTCCGGAGCCGGTCAGATAGCCGCGCGCGACGCACTCGACGGGCACCATGCGCAGAGACTTGCAGATCAGCGTCCGGCCGGCCCAGTCGGCGGGGGCTCCGGCGGGGAGCTCCGCGGACAGGACGTGGTTCGGGACGAGATCGGCGAGCTGGTCGAACCACCACAGCGACAGCTGGGTGAGGACACGGCCCTTGTCGGGGATCTCGGTGGGCAGGACCCAGTCGTACGCGGACATACGGTCGCTGGCGACCATGACGAGGTCGCCCGCCTCGTTCCGGTACAGGTCGCGCACCTTGCCGGTGTGCAGGTGGGTGAGACCCGGAACCTGCACGGGCTCGGGCTTTTCTACGAAACCGGACACGCTGCCTCCGCGTAGGTTGATCCAGGAGTTGTCCGATTGTCCCGTATGGGGACGGGGAGGCGGGGAGCGGGGCCTGTCAGCGCGTCCGAGGTGTGCGCGAGGCGCCTGCGGAGAGTGCCGAGTGGCCTGCGCGAAATGCCTGCGCGGAGTACTGAGTGGCCTGCGCGAAGCGCCTGCGCGGAGTACTGAGTGGCCTGCGCGAAGCGCCTGCGCGGGGAGAGTTGCGAGCGGGCCTGCGCGGGGTCAGTCGCGCTTGCAGATCCGGTCGAGGAGGTTGGCCGTGGCGCGCTGGATGCGGGGGTCCAGATGGCCGGGGCGGTCCAGGGCCGGGGACCAGGCAAAGGTGCCGGAGGCGAAGACGAGCGCGCCGGAGGGTGCCCGGTACAGGGAGGTCTCCTGGTGGCGGGTGGCTCCGTCGCCGTCCCGGTACGGCGAGTGCGCGAGCAGTATGCGGTTCTCGTGTTCGGGGAGCGTGGTGCGCGGGAAGTAGCGGTCGGCCTCGCCCGCCACCAGCCCGTCGATCGTGTCGCCCTCGGTGGCGCCACTCGCGTCCCAGAGCCAGTGCTCCGCGTTCCGCACGACCAGCGGGTGGGGTTCGGGGACCCGGCCCGCGTACTGGATGCCGAGGAGCTGCTGTTCGGCGCGGTCGACCTCGCGCCACAGGGCGGGCTTGCCCGGCCCCCGGCGCTTGCGGCAGGTGAGCAGGCGGTCGGGGACGCCGGAGGCGGACGGGGAGAGGCCGACCTGCCAGTACATGGTGTTGGCGGAGAGGAAGACGAGCGAGGTACCGGTGTCCCGTGCCAGCTCGGTGGTACGGCGCATCGGCACGGACCAGTACTCGTCGTGGCCGGGGAAGACCAGGCCCCGGTATCGGCTGGGGTCGACGCGGCCGGCGTGGAGATCGCGGGCGTCGGCGTAGGCCAGGTCGTATCCGTACCGCTCGGCCCAGCGGATGAAGTCGTAGGCGTGCCCGACGTGAAGGGGCAGCCCAGCGCCCGCGTACGGACGGTCGAAGGAGATGGTGACGGCGGCGTCCTCCTCGCCGAGCAGCCGTCCCTGTTCGTCCCAGGCGTGGTAGAGGCTGGCGCCGGTACGGCCGTCCTCGGGGTAGAGGTTGTACGCCTGCCAGGTGATGTCGGGGAGCAGGAGGAGCAGGTCGGCGGGGTGGTCGTCGCGGACCGTGAACGGGATGTGGGAGCGGTAGCCGTCGGCGGTGGTGAGGACGGCCACGTACGCGCCGACGGACCAGTAACTGGGGATCTGGAGCCGCCAGGAGAGCCACCAGTGGTGGCAGGAGACCGTGCGGTCAGCGGCCAGCGGGGCCGGCTGGACGATGCCGGAGAGCCGGGGGCTCGTGGTGATCTTGGCGGCGCCGTCGCCGCCGTAGTGACCGATGCGGTAGACGTCGACGGAGAACTGCTGGGGCGGGTCCACCGTGATGTGGAAGTCGATCGCCTCGCCGGGGGCCGCGGCGCCGGGCGAGACGAAGCCCTTGATCTGCCGGTGCACGTCGTCGGCGGTACGCGTGCCGCCGCCGGTGCCGCTCCGGCCGAGTTCGGGGTCCGCGTACCAGGGGACGACCTGGCCGGTGTCGTCGAAGTAGTTCTCGCTGCCGCGCAGCCAGGGCAGGGGGCCCTGCCCGAAGGGATCGCTCACGGCATGCGCGAGGGCACCCGACTCCCATCGCCGAATCTGCTCCGCCCCCATACCGCTCCCCTCCCTCGAGTCCCCCGGACAACTCTGGTGCGCCGGATGTCAGCGCCGATCCCCAGCACATCACATAACGCATGCACTCCGTCACCGTTCGTCGCGAATTGACGTGAACGGAACCTAAGCTTCCGGGTATTGGGGCTGGAGGGGCGAGTGCGGCGAGCTCGTCGTATACGGCGGATTCCTCGCCCCGGGCGGGCAGGGGACCTCACGGGAACGGGCCGGGGGTGGGGCTGGGGGCCGGGATGTGCCGGGGTGGGGCTGGGGGCCGGGGGCTCGGCCTGCTGACCCCGACCCCCGGCCCCATCCGTACGGGCGCCCCGTGCCCGTCCAGCCCCCGCCCCGGCCCTGCCCCGGCCCCGTACGCGCGCCCGAGACCGTCCCCGCCGTCACACGAGGCGGACGGGCTTGTCCGTGCGGACGCCGATCGCGGAGAGCCACGTACGCAGCGGCTCCGCGTCGCCGTCCTCGACCAGGCTGAGGACGGGGCCGCCCAGGTCGGCCGGGCGTTGCCCGTCGACGAGGAGTGCGGGGCCGTCGAGCCAGTCGAGCCCGGGGGCCGCGCCGGCCGTGTCGACGGCGGCACAGCAGACCATCGCCACCACGTGGTCGGCGAGCAGCTCCGTACCCGTACGAGGCGGCTGGAGCGGGAAGAGGGGAAGCGGGTCGGAGCCCCAGAAGTCGAGGGGGTCGGCGCCCGTCCCGCTCTTGGCGGGGTCCACGCCGCCGCCCATCGGCCGGGGGGCCTGGGCCGCCTCCTCGCGGGCCACCGCGGCTCCGATTCCGGCGGCGAGCTCCTCGCCGGCCGTCGAAGGACCGGCGAGATGGCCGATGACGCGGGCCAGCGTGGGGACCGCGGGATCGGCGGGGTCGATCGCGGCCGTGGGCGGCACACCCATGGTGTCGAGGACCCGGTGGAGACGGGCGGCCTCGGCGCGCCACTTCCGGTCGACGACCTCCTCCGGATACTGCTGCCAGTCGACTGGGGACCAGTCGGGGCCGTTCTCCGCGGGCCCTCCGTGGAAGAGCCTGGCTGCCAGCAGCGAGGCCGCTTCGTCGGCCGCACCTGGTTCTTCCAGGAGGTCGCAGGCGGGGCGCTCGCCAAGGCGTGAGGCGAAGCCATCCGCCAGCCGGTCCCGGCGGGACAGCTCGGTCAGGGCGGAGACGACACCGGCGTCGAGCCGCGACGGCCAGCGGCCCATCCGCCAGGCGGGCAGCGCGACCCGGGTGAGCAGCCGGTCCCAGCCCGCGTACGCGAGGCCGACCTGCTCCTGGGCGACGATCCGCAGCCCGTAATCCACGCTCTGGGCTCGCATCGACGCGGTGGCGGCGACGCAGCGCTCCATCTCGGCAGCGTGCTCCCGGCAGCTGCGGAGCAGAATCCGGGCGACCCAGCCGACGAAGGAGAGCGGTAGTCCACGTATCGCGCCCTGTCCGGGCGCGGCGGCGTCGGCTACCGCGGCATCGAGCCCTCGTACGAAACGGCGGGCCGCGGCTATGTCGGGGTGCGCGGACGAGCCCGTACCGGCGACGACCGGGGCGAGGACCGCCCGCAACTCGGCGACCCGCATCCACCAGAGGAAGGGGGAGCCGATGACCAGGACGGGGGCGGCCTGCACCCGCCGCCGTGGCCGGCCGGCCACGATCCCCTTGGCCACGGCCGATGCGCGCGGCTGGGCGGAGGGATGCGTACGGTCCTCCAGCCAGCTGTCGCAGTCCGGGGTCAGCGCTATGGCGGACGGGGCCGGCACGTCGAGCCGGTCGGCCAGATCCCGGACCAGTCGGTAGAGGTCGGGCGCGGACTCCTCGGTGACGGCGACGGTCGGGCTGACCGCCGGTTTCGCCCTGGCGACCGCGAAGGCCACCGCGGCGGCGACCAGCAGCACGACGAGCGCGCCGGCCGTCACCGTCCAGCGCACCGCGTCCCAGACGCTGCCGCTGATGCGGCCCTGCATCGCTGCGGCCTGCAGCACGACGGCCACGGCCGCGGGCAGGATCGCCACGGCCACTGCTCTGCCGCGGATGCGCAGCAGCGCGAGAGCTCGGGCACGCGCAGCCAGCGCGCCCAGCTCCTCACCCAACCCGGTACCGGACACGGCCGGATGTCACCCCCTCTGCCCCCGCGACGGTGTTGCTCACTCCCCCACTGTGGCACCCGTCACTGACATCGCAATGCCGCTGGGCCAAGTGCCGGAACGCTTGCGCCGCACCCTAGTTGGGAGCCCGGTGGGCGTCATCCGGTTGGCCGAGTCGTCACCCGATGGAATGGCTTTGGCTAAAGCTGCTGACGCGCCGGTTCACGTGGGTTCGCCTTTTCGTATGGCCTACGGCGCGCGGGAGCCGTGCACCCCGGCGCACGGTAGACATACGGACGAGGGCGGATACACAGGTGCCCGGCGCCTCCGGAGAGGTGCCGGGCACGTGTGACGCCGCGGGGCGGCCGGGGAGGGTGTCAGGCCCCGGCGGCCTTCAGAGCGATGTCCGTACGGTGCTGGGAACCGTCGAGACGAATACGGCCGAGCGCCGTGTAGGCCCGCTCCCTGGCCTGGGAGAGGTCCTTGCCGGTCGCGGTCACCGAGAGCACACGGCCCCCGGCGCTGACGACCGCGTCGCCGTCCTGCCGGGTCCCGGCGTGCAGGACGAACGCGTGCGGGGCGTCCTCGGCCGCGACGTCCGCCAGCCCCTCGATCGGGTCGCCCGTGCGGGGCGTACCGGGGTAGTTGTGCGAGGCGATGACGACGGTGACGGCGGCGTCGTCCCGCCACTTCAGCGACGGCAGGAGGTCGAGGGTGCCGTTGGCGGACGCCAGGAGGACACCGGCCAGCGGGGTCTTCAGGCGGGCCAGGACCACCTGGGTCTCGGGGTCGCCGAAGCGGGCGTTGAACTCGATGACCCGGACGCCGCGCGAGGTGATCGCGAGGCCCGCGTACAGCAGCCCGGAGAAGGGGGTGCCGCGGCGGCGCAGCTCGTCCACGGTCGGCTGGAGGACGCTCTCCATGACCTCGTCGACCAGCTTCGGGTCGGCCCAGGGAAGGGGCGAGTACGCGCCCATGCCGCCGGTGTTCGGGCCCTCGTCGTTGTCGAGGGCCCGCTTGAAGTCCTGGGCGGGCTGGAGCGGCACCACGGTGGTGCCGTCGGTGATCGCGAAGAGGCTGACCTCCGGGCCGTCGAGGAACTCCTCGATGACCACGCGGTCGCAGGCCAGCGCGTGGGCACGGGCCTCCTCGACGTCGTCGGTGACGACGACGCCCTTGCCCGCCGCCAGACCGTCGTCCTTGACTACGTAGGGGGCACCGAAGGCGTCGAGGGCCGCGTCGATCTCCGCGGGGGTGGTGCACACGTAGCTGCGGGCGGTCGGGACGTTGGCACCGGCCATGACGTCCTTGGCGAACGCCTTGGACCCCTCCAGCTCGGCCGCCTCGCGCGAGGGCCCGAAGCAGGGGATACCGGCGGCGCGCACGGAGTCGGCGACTCCGGCGACAAGCGGTGCCTCCGGGCCGACGACCACCAACTCGGCGCCCAGTTCGGTGGCGAGGCGCGCGACGGCGTCGCCGTCGAGCGCGTCGACCGGGTGCAGTTCGGCCACCTCTGCGATGCCGGCGTTGCCGGGGGCGCAGTACAGAGCGGTGACGTCGGGGTCGAGGGAGAGAGAGCGGCACAGGGCGTGTTCGCGGGCGCCGCCGCCGATGACGAGGACCTTCACGGGGTGCAGCCTAGCCGCCGGGGACCGGGGCGCTCGACGCGCTCCGGCCCGTGGACGTGGCGGGTACGGGTGTGAGTGAGGGGACGGCGAACCGGTGGGGCCATGGGGGCGGGGCTCAGGCCCGCCGCATCGCTCCCGTCACGACTCACCGCTCGTGACTCACCACTCGCGACCCACCACTCGCGACTCACTGCTCGTTCGCGACTCACTGCTCGTTGATGAACTCCTCCACGACCGTGGCGCCCAGTTCGCGGACGATCAGGTCGTGGCCCGAGAGTGCCGAGTCGACGAGATCCGGATCGTCGGCCTCCGGGGTGTCGTCCTCCGGCGCCACGGAACGCGGTGGCTCGGGGGCGTAGTGGGTCTGCGGCGCGGCTTCGGAACCGGGCCCACCGGAGCCCTGCGACTGCGACGCATAGCCCGAGGACGGGGACTGCTGCCCCTGCTGCCCCTGCTGGTACCCCTGGTGCTGACCCTGCTGTCCTTGCTGACCCTGTTGCTGCGCCGGGGGCTCGTGCGACTGCGGGGCGGGCGCGGGCGGCTGGTAGGGGGCGGCCGGCGGGCGTCCGCCACCGGTCTGGGGCGGCTGGCCCGAGCCGCCCGAGGGGTCGATGACCGCCTCCACCTTCCACTGGGCGTTGAAGCGCTCGGCGAGTGCCTGCTTCAGCACTTCCTCGCTCCCGCTGGTCGCGAAGTTGTCGCGGGCGCCGGCGCTGAGGAAACCGATCTGCAGGGTGGTCCCGTCGAAGCCGGTGACCTGGGCGTTCTGGCTGAGCAGGATCCATGTGAACCGACGGCGGTTCTTGACGGCCTCCAGGATGTCCGGCCACATGTTCCGCACCTGGGCGGCGCCGACACCCGGCGCGACGCCCTGGCCCGGCTCGGGCGGCGAGGGCGCGGAGGCGACAGGTGCGGCCTGAGCGGGAGCGGGCGCCGAGGGCGCGGGCGGCGTCCGGCCGGGGACGGAGGCGGCCGGCCAGCCGCCGGGACGACGTCCCGCATCGGCTCCGGCCGGTGCGGGCCATGCGCCGGGCCGCTGCCCGGCGGGCGGGGTCTCCGCAGGCGGCTGCTGGGCGGGGGCTGCAGGAGCCACCGGAGCCGCAGGGGCGGGCTGGGCCTGCATCCGCTCGACCACATCGGCGGGCGCCTCGCCCCGTACCGCCGTTCGCGCGGCAGCCGGACCGGCCTCGGGCTGACCGGGCTGTACGGCGGCGGAGGGCGCGGCCGGCGCCATGGTGTGGGCCTCCGGCCCCGGCACGTACCCCATGGCGGGGCCTGCCGCGGCGGTGGCGAAGGAGGCACCGCGCTCCAGCCGGTCCAGCCGGGCCTGGAGCGAACGCTCGTCGTCGAAGGCGGCGGGCAGCAGCACCCGGGCGCAGATCAGCTCGACCTGGAGCCGGGGAGACGTCGCCCCGCGCATCTCCGTGAGCCCCTCGTTGACCAGGTCGGCGGCGCGGCTCAGCTCGGCGGCGCCGAAGACCGCCGCCTGGGCCTGCATCCGCTCGACCACATCGGCGGGCGCGTCGATGAGGCCCTTGTCGCCCGCGTCCGGAACGGCCGCCAGGATCACCAGGTCGCGCAGGCGCTCCAGGAGGTCGGCGACGAAGCGGCGCGGATCGTTTCCTCCCTCGATCACCCGGTCCACGACCTCGAAGGCCGCGGCCCCGTCCCCGGCCGCGAAAGCGTCCACGACGGAGTCCAGGAGGGACCCATCGGTGTACCCGAGGAGGGAGGTCGCCATGGCGTATGTCACACCGTCGTCGCCCGCTCCGGCCAACAACTGGTCCATGACCGACATCGAGTCACGCACGGAGCCGGCCCCGGCTCGCACGACCAGGGGCAGCACGCCGTCCTCGACGTAGCTGTTCTCCTTGCCGCACACCTCGGCGAGATATCCGCGCAGCGTGCCCGGCGGGACCAGCCGGAACGGGTAGTGGTGCGTACGCGACCGGATCGTGCCGATGACCTTCTCGGGCTCGGTGGTCGCGAAGATGAACTTCAGATGCTCCGGCGGCTCCTCGACCACCTTCAGCAGGGCGTTGAACCCTGCCGGGGTGACCATGTGCGCCTCATCGATGATGTAGATCTTGTATCGGCTCGACGCGGGCCCGAAGAACGCCTTTTCCCGCAGGTCACGGGCGTCGTCCACGCCTCCGTGCGAAGCGGCGTCGATCTCGATCACATCGATGGAACCCGGCCCGTTGCGCGCGAGGTCCTGGCAGGACTGGCACTCCCCGCACGGCGTCGGCGTCGGCCCCTGCTCACAGTTCAGACAGCGGGCGAGGATGCGCGCGCTGGTCGTCTTTCCACAGCCGCGCGGCCCACTGAACAGGTACGCGTGATTGACCCGGTTGTTCCGCAGGGCCTGCTGGAGAGGGTCAGTGACATGCTCCTGACCGATGACCTCGGCGAACGACTCGGGGCGATAGCGGCGGTACAGCGCAAGGGACGACACACATACGAGGTTATCGGGGCGGACTGACAACCGGCCCCGCACCGGGCACACCACCGGCGGACGAGCCCCTGGAAACACAAGGGCCCCCCACGCACCCGCCAGAGCCAACCTACCCTTGCTGCCTTCCGGCCCTGGGGGAGTTCAGTCAGATAGCGCCACGTGAGGGGCTGACGCCCACCTTAGCCGATCCCCACCCCCCGAAGTCCACCTGATCCGGCCCCGGGGATGCCTCCGGACGGTCTCGGGGGGAACGGGTTCGCGAGCACTCCTCAACGTCTTGTATTGTTTGCCGCGGAGGATTCGCCTAGTGGCCTAGGGCGCACGCTTGGAAAGCGTGTTGGGGGCAACCCCTCACGAGTTCGAATCTCGTATCCTCCGCCATTGCTCTCACCGGGCAATACGTCGAAGGCCCCGACCGGGAAACCGGCCGGGGCCTTCTGCGTTCCGCGGTCGCGGTTCTGGTTGCCTTCGTCCGGATAGTCCAAAGTATTCCGGCGGGCAGGGCGTGCCCCCGCAGCTCGACGACACCCGCAGGCGGGAATCTGCCGCTGTGCGACACATCCAGGCCCACCGGATGGGCCATCCTTGAGCCCGGCGCCGGACTGGCTGAGATCCGGCATGGCGCGTTCCTCGACCTGACGAGAGGTTCTCCATGGCATCCGGATCAACGCTGACAGCCTGGCTGCACGGTCTCGACGGCCCGCGCCTGGCACGTGTGCTCGCGACACGGAAGGACACCGCGTCCCCTCCTGAGCCGCGCTCGGTGGGGGAACTGGCGGACCGTCTTCAGCGGCCGGCGTCGGTGGCGCTCGCGCTGCCCCTGCTCACCCTGCCCGACTTGCAGGTGGCCGAGGCCGTGGCGGCGCTGGGGGCGCCCGCGTCGCGCGAGGACCTGGCGAAGCTGCTGGGAGCGACGGCCGGCGATGCCGGCCGCGCCTTGGACGCGGTCCTGGAGGCGCTGGCCGGCCATGCGCTGGTCTGGCCGGACCACAGCGGGAGGCTCCACATTGCCGCACCGTTGCGACAGGCGTGGGAGGCGCCGCTCGGGCTGGACGCACCGCTGGCGGAGCTGCTGGCGGACATGACGTCCGACGAGCTGCGCGGCATGTTGGCGGCGCTCGGCGTCAGGCCGCCCGCCATCAAGCAACAGCGCATGGCGGCGCTGATCGCACACCACAGCGATCCGGAAGGGATCGCCTCGGTGGTCGCGAAGGCTCCTGCGGCAGCCCGGAAGCTGCTGGAGCGTCGGGCGAAGTCCGGGACGCGGCAGCCGGGGTCCATCATGTTCCCGGCTCCCGGCACCGACTCGGGACCGGGCGAGCGATGGGCACTGGACCGAGGGCTTCTGATCCGGGAACGCCGCTGGTTCGGTCCCGCCCGGATGCCCGTCGAGGTGGCACTCGCGCTGCGCGGGCCCGCCTGGCACGCCCCGTTCGAACCCGGGCCGCCCTCGGTGGAGTTGGTGTCCGTCACCGCGGCGGAAGCGGACCGGGAGGCGGCAGCCACGGCCACGGCGTTCGCAGCACATGCCGCCTCGGTCCTGTCGGCATGCTCGACAGCGCCGCCGGCCAGGCTGAAGTCCGGCGGTGTCGGCGCACGTGAACTGGCCCGCATCGGCAAGGCCGCCCAAGCCGATGACGCCGTCGTACGCATCACATTGGAAGCCGGGTACGCGGCAGGGCTACTCGCCCGGGGACGGCAACCGCGTCGCCCCCACCAAGGCGTACGACGCCTGGGCGGCGCAGGAACCCCCGGAACGGTTCGCCGCGCTGCTCCAGGCATGGTGGAACCTGCCCCTCACCCCCTCCCGGGCGCGCGACGAGGACGACAAGGCACTCCCCGCGGTTTCCGGGGCGCCGCCCTGCGGCGGCTGCTTGCAGACCCGGCACGGGTTGCTGGCCGCGGCGGCCCACCTCCCGCCAGGGCAGGGAGCGCGAGCCACGTCGGACCTGGGGATGCTCGTGGCATGGCACCGCCCGCTCGCCGACCCCACGCCCCAGGGTGAAACACCGTTCGCCACCGCGATCCGCGAGGCCGAGCTGCTCGGCGTACTCGCTCGCGGCGCCCTGTCGCCCCTCGGCACCGCCCTACGAGCCGGAACGGACGGACTGGCCGCCGAGTGCCGACGTCTGCTGCCCACGGCCACCGGCACGGCCCGGATCGGCGTCGACCTCACTGCCGTCGTCGCCGGAACACCGACGGCGCGACTGGACGCGCTCCTGGATTCCGCCGCGGACCGGGAAACCCGCGGCACGGCCTCGGTCTGGCGCTTCAGCGCCGGCAGCATCCGCCGCGCCCTGGACTCCGGACGCACCTCGGACGAGATCAAGGCAGAGCTGTCCGCCATCGCCGCCGGACCCCTGCCCCAGTCCCTGGCGTACCTGATCGCCGACACCGCTCGCAGCCACGGCCGCGTACGCATCGCCCCCGCTGCCTGCGTCATCCACGGCGAGGAGCCCTCACTCCTGGCCGAACTCGCCGTCCACAGCAAGCTCGCCGAGCTCGGCCTCCGCCGGCTCGCTCCGACGGTCCTGGTAAGCCGCAGCCCACTCGACCAGACCCTCGCCGCGCTTCGAGCCGAGGGCTACGCGCCCGTGGCCGAGACGGCTGACGGAACCGTACGCGTCGAGAAGACCCGGTCCCAGCGGGCCGCCGCACCCGTTCCGGCCCCACGGGAAGCCCGTGCGCAGGCCGGCCTCCGAAACCCGACGGCTCCCCACACGGCGAAGGCCCCCGCCGCCGACCTGAACGCCCTGGCCACCCAGCTCCTGACCGCGCCACCGACCACACCGGAACCCGACCCGCTCGGGCCCGGCGGAGTGCCCTTCGGCACGGATACCGAGGAGATCGTCGCCTGGTACGCGAAGCGGCTGTCGTACAGCGATGTCCGGCAGTTGGCCCATGCCATCGACACCGGGAGGGCCGTCACGGTCGACTACGTCGCCGCCTCAGGAGGCCGCACCGTACGCACCCTCGACCGCCTCGCCCTCGAACCGCCCTATCTCGAAGCCTGGTGCCACCTGCGGGACGCCGAACGCGTCTTCACCCTCTCCCGGATCCACGGCGTCATGCCCGGGTAGCCGGGAACCGCGTCGTGGCTCGGTGTCCGGCCGGCCGCTGCGGCGATGCCCCACGGCCAGGCGCTGCGACGAGCCGCCACTACGATCGCCGACCATGGACTGGGTCGAGCGCACCGCGCAGTTGAGACAGTGGACGAGGAACGGGACGCGGGCTCCGCACAAGCCGTTGCTTTTCCTGTACGCGCTCGGCCGGTTCCAGCAGGACGCCGATGACGAGCTGCGGTACAGCGCCGTGGAGGAGGACCTACGGGGACTCCTCGCCGAATACGGTCCCGGTAACCGGACCACGCCCGCCTATCCCTTCCATCACCTGGTGAGTGACGGCGTGTGGGAGGTGCGCACCGCGCACGGGCCGGGCAGCCCCGGAACCGGGGTCAGGGAACTGCGCGCCACCGGCGCCGCTGGGCGGCTGACGCCGGAGCTACGGGCGGCGCTGCGGCGGGAGCCGTCCCTTCTCGGCCGGATGACACGGGTGCTGCTCGATCTGAACTTCCCGCCCTCCCTCCACAACGAGCTGTGCGAAGCCATCGGCCTGGAGCTGGAGGAGGCCGGGACCGGACTGCTCTCGGCCGCGCGCAGGCGTCGGGACCGGCGGATGCGGGAGATGGTCCTGACCGCGTACGAGTACCAGTGCGCCTTCTGCGGGTACGACGGCAGGATCGGCGCGGTGCCGGTCGGGCTCGAGGCCGCCCATGTGCGCTGGTGGGCATTCGACGGACCGGACGACATCGAGAACGGGCTGTGCCTGTGCTCGCTGCACCACAAGCTGTTCGACAAAGGCGTACTCGGTCTCGGCGAGGGCCAGGGCGAGGGCCACCGCGTCCTGGTCTCCCAGAGCTTCGTCGGCCACAGCACCGCCGCCCGCGATGGCGTCATCACACTCGCCGGCCGTCCGCTCATCGGCCCCCAGCCAGGCGTCCGCCCCATCGCCGCCGCCCACCGTTCCTGGCACACCAGCCAGGTCTTCCACGGCAGCCCACGTCCCGCCCCGGCCGCCTGACCACCGACCCGGCGGGCATCCCGCGCTATGGCGCCCGCCTCCCCGCCCGAGCGCGGTACTACACCCACGGCCCCCGCGCCCCCGGAACCGTCCTCATACGGCTCGATTCGATGCTCCTACAGCACTTTTCGGCCAACCATGGGTGACTCCTGGGTTCGCAGACAACCTCTGATGCCGTTCACCGGCTCTTCACAGCCGGGGAAAGAGTTCCGCTCCCAGCAGGCTGCGGAACCCGCGTATGAAACGGAGTACGGGGAAAATGACCACATCCCGCCCAACCCGTCTGTGGCGCTCTACGATGGCCGCCGCCGCGGCGATCACGGTGACCGCCGGAGTCGTGGCCGCCGCGCCCGACAGCAAGGCGTCGACCACGCCGAAGCTCAACCTGATCGCGGCCTCCACCTCGGTGACCCTCGACTCGTGGAAGGACGACCCGGGTGTCTACCTCGACCTCGGTACGTACCTCACCGCCGAGAACGGGCCCTTCGAACTCAAGGTGACGCGTAAGTCCTACAAGGACCCGGTCGTCGCCACCCAGATCATCCGCGAAGGAAAGAAGACGCGGACCAAGACCCTTCCCCGCGGTGTGGTGAAGGACTTCGCGGGGCTGCCCGACTTCGCGCGGATCATCCTCACCGACGCCGCGGGCAAGGTCGTGGCGAACCGGACGGAAGCCTTCTGCCCGAACAACGCCTCCGGGCGGGTACGGCCCGACGCGCCGTCCACGTCGAAGTATCCGGAGAGCTGCCCGGTCAACCCGTTCACCCTGGGTTCGGTGTGGGGGATCGAGAACGGCTGGGCCTCCAACACGTACGCGGGCTACTACGGTGCCCCGGTCGACCTCAAGCCCGGCAAGTACACCGCCAAGGTGTCCGTGACCAAGAAGTACCGGGACCTGTTCGGCATCGCCGACAAGCCCCGGTCGATCAAGGTCACGGTCCGCGAGCGCAGCTGGGAGGACGAGCCCGGCGGGGCGGAGGCGCGGGGCAAGGCGTCCGCGACGGCCGGCCACGCCGGTCACGGCGGCCCGGTGCGCTCGCCGGCCCCCGCGTCCGCGACGAGCGGCGCCGGTCCCTCGTACAACGTGGGTCACGGCCCCCTCACCCCCGCACCGCCCGCCCTCCCCTGGGCGCTCAAGAAGAGCGCGCTGCGGGCGTCCAACACGGGTGACGCTCCCGGCCAGACGGACGGTTCGAGGAAGGCGCCGGCCGTCGCGCCCAACGCCGCACGGCCGAAGGGCAAGGCGTCCGTGCCGGACGTGCCCAAGCCCGACCTCCGTTCGCTGCCGGCCTACGGCATCACGATCAGCGACGGCCAGGAGAACGTGAAGGGCAAGGACTACCTCGCCTTCAGCGCCAACGTGTGGAACGCGGGCCCCGCCCAGCTCGTCGTGGACGGTTTCCGCTCCCCGGGCAAGAAGCTGATGGACGCCTACCAGTACTTCTACGACGCCAAGGGCAAGCAGGTCGGCTACACGCCGACCGGCACCATGGAGTGGGACCCCCGCCCCGGTCACGAGCACTGGCACTTCACCGACTTCGCCAGCTACCGGCTGCTGAAGGCCGACAAGAAGGAGACGGTGCGCAGCGGCAAGGAGGCGTTCTGCCTGGCCAACACCGACGCCGTCGACTACACGGTGAAGAACGCCAACTGGCACCCGGGCAACACCGACCTGTCCACCGCGTGCGGCCAGGAGAACTCCATCTCCGTGCGCGAGGTGCTCGACGTGGGCTCCGGCGACACGTACACGCAGGACCTTCCGGGTCAGTCCTTCGACATCACCGGTCTGGCGAACGGCACCTACTACATCCAGGTGCTCGCCAACCCGGAGAAGCGGCTCAAGGAGACCAACCTCAAGAACAACAGCGCCCTGCGCAAGGTGGTCCTGGGCGGCACGCCGGGAGCGCGCACGGTGACCGTGCCCGCGCATGACCTGGTGAACGCCAACTGACGTCTCTCCAGCCTGCGTACGACAGCCGGCACGGTGCGCGGCCCCCGGGACCTGACGGTTCCGGGGGCCGTTCCCGTGATCGGCCCCGGACCTCAGTTCACGTGATCGGACCCGGTCTTCAGGTGCCGTGCCGCTCGGTGATCCGGCCCTGCGCGTCGGCCTCCAGGGACGCCTCGCCGCCCTCGCCGGTCACCGACACCCGGATGGTCAGGTCCCGGCCACCCGACGCCGGCTCGACGTCGATGCGCCAGGTCCCGGGGGAGCCCACGCCCAGTCCGGTCCGGGCCTCGCGCACGAGGCCGGGGAAGAGTTCGTACGGGAGGGCGCGCAGGTCGATGGCCCTCGCCGCGTCCTGCGAGCCGCCGGTTGTGCCGCTCACCGCCATGCGGTGTTCCTGGATGGTGAGTTCGGCGACCGTCGGCGTACCCACGCGGCCGGTCAGTGACTCGGCGGTCTCCCGCATCCGGCCCGCCACCAGCAGCGACGAGGACGGCCCCGAGACCGTCGTCGACGACGAGAAGGTGCGCTCGGAGGAGGAGGAGGAGGAGTCGGCCCGCCTCGCCGCGGCCTCGTCGCCGAACAGCTCCCCCCGCAGCAGCACCACCACGACCGCCGCTCCGAGAAGCAGCCCCAGGATGCCGGCGAAACAGCTCGACCCCTTCCTGGCCGGAGCGCTCACGCGGGTGGCCTCGGGCGCGGAGTCCGCCTTCTCCCTTGCCGCCCGCGCCGTCCACGACGGCGTGGGCCGGGTGACGATCTCGACCTCCCACGGCTCGTCGGGGCGGTACTCGACGACCGTCATGGACTTCGGCCGGTAGTCGGGGAGGTCGGCCAGGTTGATGGCCTGGGAGATGGTGACCCGGTACGCCGGACGGTCGTCGGGGACGACCGTGAGATCGAATCTGACGGGGACGTCCGCAGACTCCCCGCCGGTGGCGCGCAGGTCCTCGATCAGCGCCGGCGCGGTCCGCGTGGCCGGGACGGGCTTCCTGGCCCTGATCCGGCTTTCCAGGATCAGCAGCGCCACCACGGTGAGCACCTGGACCCCGGCACCCAGCAGGAAGACGGGCACGCGCTCGATGACCACCCCGCAGACCATGCACGTCAGCGCGGCGCCGGTCATCGCCCCGGCCAGGAATCCGCGGATCAGGGCTATCGGCCCCGTGGTCTCTTCCAGCCCGGCATCCGAGGTCCCCATGACCGCGATTGTGCCGTGCCGGAAGAGTCACCACGCGTGCTTCGGCCCAACTCCGTTGCCCCTGCGCCGCCGTGGCGGCGGCCGGGCTCAGTCCTCGCCCTCCAGGTCGCCTTCCGTCTCCAGGAAGACCTTGCGCAGGGCGTCGAGCACCGCGGGATCGGGCTTGGCCCACATGCCGCGCGACTCGGCCTCCAGGAGGCGTTCCGCGATGCCGTGCAGCGCCCAGGGGTTGGCCTGCTGGAGGAACTCGCGGTTCGTCGGGTCCAGGACGTACGTCTCGGTGAGCTTGTCGTACATCCAGTCGGCGACCACGCCCGTCGTCGCGTCGTACCCGAAGAGGTAGTCGACCGTCGCCGCCAGCTCGAAGGCCCCCTTGTAGCCGTGGCGGCGCATCGCCTCGATCCACTTGGGGTTGACCACCCGGGCGCGGAAGACGCGCGACGTCTCCTCGACCAGCGTCCGCGTCCGGACGGTCTCGGGGCGGGTCGAGTCCCCGATGTACGCCTCCGGGGCGGTGCCCTTCAGCGCACGGACCGTGGCGACCATGCCGCCGTGGTACTGGAAGTAGTCGTCCGAGTCCGCGATGTCGTGCTCACGGGTGTCGGTGTTCTTCGCGGCGACCTCGATGCGCTTGTACGCGGTCTCCATCTCGTCCCGCGCCGGGCGGCCGTCCAGCTCTCGGCCGTAGGCGTATCCGCCCCACACCGTGTAGACCTCGGCGAGGTCGGCGTCCGTGCGCCAGTCGCGCGAGTCGATGAGCTGGAGCAGACCGGCGCCGTACGTACCGGGGCGGGAGCCGAAGATACGCGTCGTGGCGCGGCGCTCGTCGCCGTGCTCGGCCAGGTCGGCCTGGGTGTGGGCGCGTACGTAGTTCTGCTCGGCGGGCTCGTCGAGCGAGGCGGCCAGCCGCACCGCGTCGTCCAGCAGGCCGATGGTGTGGGGGAACGCGTCGCGGAAGAAACCGGAGATGCGCAGCGTGACGTCGATGCGCGGCCGGCCGAGCTCCTCGTACGGGATCGCTTCGAGCCCGGTCACCCGGCGCGAGGCGTCGTCCCACACCGGGCGTACGCCGAGCAGCGCGAACGCCTCGGCGATGTCGTCGCCCGCCGTACGCATCGCGCTCGTACCCCACAGCGACAGGCCGACCGAGGTGGGCCAGTCGCCGTTGTCGGTGCGGTAGCGCTCCAGCAGCGAGTCGGCGAGTGCCTGTCCGGTCTCCCAGGCGAGCTTGGAGGGGACGGCCTTCGGGTCGACGGAGTAGAAGTTGCGGCCGGTCGGAAGGACGTTGACCAGGCCGCGCAGCGGCGACCCGGACGGACCGGCGGGCACGAAACCGCCGTTCAACGCGTGCACGGTGTGCGTGAGTTCGTCGGTCGTCGCGGCGAGGCGCGGCACGACTTCGCGGGCGGCGAAGTCGAGGATGTCGGCGACCGCCCGCGGCCGTCCCGCGGCAGCGGCCGCCACGGCCGACGGGTCCCAGTCCGCGTCCTCCATCGCCTGGACGAGGGCGCGGGCCTGCTCCTCGATCTCGTCGGCCGCGGTGCGGGTGGCCGCCGACTCGTCGAGGCCGAGGGCCTCGCGCAGCCCGGGCAGCGACGACGTACCGCCCCAGATCTGGCGGGCGCGCAGAATCGCCAGGACGAGGTTGACGCGCTCCTTGCCGGTCGGGGCGCCGCCAAGGACGTGCAGACCGTCGCGGATCTGGACGTCCTTGATCTCGCAGAGCCAGCCGTCGAGATGCATGATGAACTCGTCGAAGCCCTCGTCCTCGGGCCGGTCTTCGAGCCCCAGGTCGTGGTCGAGCTTCGCCGCCTGGATGAGTGTCCAGATCTGGGCGCGGATCGCCGGGAGCTTCGCCGGGTCCATCGCCGCGATCTGGGCGTGCTCGTCGAGGAGTTGCTCCAGCCGGGCGATGTCACCGTAGCTGTCGGCGCGGGCCATCGGCGGCACGAGGTGGTCGACCAGGGTGGCGTGGACCCGGCGCTTGGCCTGGGTGCCCTCGCCGGGGTCGTTGACCAGGAACGGATAGACGAGCGGCAGATCACCGAGGGCCGCGTCGGGACCACAGGCGGCGGAGAGGCCGGCGTTCTTGCCGGGCAGCCACTCCAGGTTGCCGTGCTTGCCGAGGTGGATCATCGCGTCGGCGCCGAAGCCGTTGTCGTCGGCGGACGCGGCGATCCAGCGGTACGCGGCCAGGTAGTGGTGCGAGGGCGGCAGATCGGGATCGTGGTAGATCGCGATCGGGTTCTCGCCGAAGCCGCGGGGCGGCTGGATCAGGATGAGCAGATTGCCGCGGCGCAGGGCCGCGAGGACGATGTCGCCCTCGGGGTTGCTGGACCGGTCCACGAACATCTCGCCGGGCGCGGGACCCCAGTGCCGCTCGACTGCCTCGCGGAGTCCGGCCGGGAGCGTGGCGAACCAGCGGCGGTAGTCGGCCGCGGGGATGCGGACCGGGTTGCGGGCCAGCTGCTCGTCGGTGAGCCACTCCTGGTCGTGGCCTCCGGCCTCGATGAGGGCGTAGATCAGCTCGTCGCCGTCGCCGGAGACCAGGCCGGGGATCTCCTCCTCGGGGCCGAAGTCGTACCCCTCGGCCCGGAGCCTGCGCAGCAGGGCGACGGCACTGGCGGGGGTGTCGAGGCCGACCGCGTTGCCGATACGGGAGTGCTTGGTCGGGTACGCGGAGAGGACGAGCGCGATCCGCTTCTCGGCGGCCGGGATGTGGCGGAGCCGCGCGTGCCGTACGGCGATTCCGGCGACCCTGGCCGCGCGTTCGGAGTCGGCGACGTACGCGGGCAGTCCGTCCTCGTCGATCTCCTTGAACGAGAACGGCACCGTGATCAGCCGGCCGTCGAACTCGGGGACCGCGATCTGGCTCGCCGCGTCCAGCGGGGACACGCCCTCGTCGTTGTCCTCCCAGTCGCTGCGCGAACCGGTCAGACAGAGCGCCTGCAGGATGGGTACGTCGAGGCCGGTCAGCGCGCCCGCGTCCCACGACTCGTCGTCGCCGCCCGCGGACGCCTCGGCGGGCCGCGTGCCGCCGGCCGCGAGGACCGTGGTCACGATGGCGTCGGCGGCGCGGAGTTCGTCGATGAGTTCGGGCTCGGGGGTACGGAGCGAGGCCACGTACAGCGGCAGGGGGCGGGCCCCCGCGTCCTCCACGGCCGAGCAGAGATCGTCGATGAACGCGGTGTTCCCGCTCATGTGGTGGGCGCGGTAGTAGAGCACCGCGATGGTGGGTGCCGCCTCGCCGACCTGGCGGGCGGTCCGCTCCAGCGGGCCCCAGGCCGGGGCCGGGGCGGGCGGGTCGAAGCCGTGGCCGGTGAGCAGGACGGTGTCGGACAGGAACCGGCCCAGCTGCGCCAGGTTGGCGGGGCCACCGTGCGCGAGGTAGGCGTGCGCCTCGGCGGCGATCCCTATGGGGACGGTGGAGGCGGCCATCAACTGGGCGTCGGGGGCCTGTTCACCGGTCAGTACGACGACGGGGCGGCCGGTGGCCAGCAGCTGGTCGAGGCCGTCCTGCCAGGCGCGTACGCCGCCGAGCAGACGGACGACGACGAGGTCCACGCCGTCGAGGAGTTCCGGGAGGTTTTCGAGCGGGAGCCGGGAAGGGTTGGCGTAGCGGTAGCTGACCGGGCCTTCCGATGCGCGGGCGCTCAGCAGGTCGGTGTCGGACGTCGACAGAAGCAGAATCATGCTGCGTCAGGCCTTCCTCGGGGTGTCCACGCCCCGGGCGGTGTCGGAATGGGGTTCCCCTGCCCGGGCGGGTCCGAGCGTGCGGGGAAGGGAGTTCCTGACTCGCCCGGCCGGGTCTCGGCCGGGCTCACAGTGGCGGGACCGCGCCGGAATCTCACCGGGCTTCCTCCCCTGTCGCCGTCTGGCGATGGCGGACCGAATGGACCGCCGTGTGCATCCTAAGCGGCGGTGGTGGGCGGGTGGGGGGCGCCCGGGATCTTGCCCTGGGTTGCCGGAGGGGCGAGTTGCGGGGGGTTTGTCCGGGCGCGGGTTGGTTCGGTGGGACCGGGCCTCGGGGCCGGGTCCCGTCCTCAAGGGCCGGGCGGGCCGCGGAGGCGTGGCTGCCGCCTGCGTCCGGGAGCCCGGGAACGCAGCACCGGTTCCGTCCTCAAGGGCCGGGCGGGCTGGAGGGAACGTGGTCCGGGTGGCTGAGGGGGGGGCCTGGTTCGTTCGTGGCCTTCGTCTGTGGCCTTCGTCTGTGGCCGGAAAGTTGGCCGGTCGCGGTTCAGGGCGGCCGGGCTCGGCGGCTGTGAGTCGCCGGATCGGCCGAGGAGACGTGCAGGGGTCCCCGCGGGAGCGGGCGTACGTGCTGGTCTCGTCGGCGTTCCGGGTGCCTCGCCCGCTCCGAGGAGACACCCCGCAGGACCCCGGCCCCGCCCACCGGACACCGCGGACCGTTCAGCGTGCGTTCCGGCCATCCCACTGGGCCCGGCCGACGCCGGTGTGATGGTCGGTATGCTCGCCGCCATGTCCGCATCCGCCCTTTCGCCCCGGTCCCAGGGCGCCGCCTGTGCCCGGAGCAGTGGTGATGCCTGCCCCGGCACCCTGCGGCTGCACCGGGCGGACGACGGCTCGCTCGCCCGGGTCCGGATACCCGGCGGGGTCCTGACCGTCACTCAGGCGGAGGCCCTGCACGAAGCCGCCCGGCGACTCGGTGACGGTGACGTCCACCTCACCTCGCGCGGCAACGCCCAGCTCCGCGGCCTCGCCCCGGACTGCGGGCCCGAACTGGCCCGCTTGCTCGGCGACGCCGGACTCCTGCCCTCCGAACGCCACGAACGCGTACGGAACATCGTCGCCTCCCCCCTCTCGGGCCTCGACGACCGCGAGCTGCCGGACATCCGCCCGTGGCTGACCGAGCTGGACCGGCTGCTGTGCCGGAGCGGGAGCGCGACCGCCCTCTCCGGCCGCTTCCTCTTCGCGCTCGACGACGGCCGCGGCGACGTGGACGCCCTCGGCGCCGACGTGACCCTGATCGCGGACCCCACGACCGGCAGCACCGCCCTCCTGCGGATCGGCGACAGCGACACCGTCCTGCGCCTGCCGGCCACCGACGACAGCACCGCGGCCCCCCGCGCCGCCCTCCTGGCCGCCGAAACCTTCCTGGACGCCGCCCGGCCCTCCGGCGCCTGGCGCGTGAAGGACCTGCCCGACGACATCCGGGCCGTCCTGCCGGCCCGCATCGCAGGGCGGCTCACCGGGACCACCGCGGCAGAGGCCCCCCGCCCGACCCGGGCGACCCCGCCACGCCCCGGCCCCGCACCCGCACCCGCCGGTCATCGCAGCACGTCCAGCACCGTCGTCGCGCTCTCCGCAGACATACCGCTGGGCCGTCTCGGCCCCGCCCAGTGGCAGTTGCTCGTCGAGACCGCCCGCCGGTGCGCCGGCGAACTCCGCCTCACCCCGTGGCGCGGCGTCGTCGTACCCGGCGCACCCGCGGACCGGGCCCCCGGACTGCTGGCCGCCCTCGACGCGGCCGGACTGATCACCGGCCCCGCTTCCCCGTGGGCGGGCGTGGGCGCCTGCATCGGACGGCCCGGCTGCGCCAAGTCGCTGGCCGACGTACGGGCCGACGCGGCGACCGCCGTGGGACCGCCGGGTCACCTGCCCGTCTACTGGTCCGGCTGCGAACGCCGGTGCGGCCACCCGCACGGGGAGAGGGTCGACGTGGTCGCCACCCCCGACGGCGGTCACCGGATCACCGTCGTCCGGGACGACGGACCGCGTGACCCGGTGACCGTTCCGCCCGGCACGGGCTCGCTCGCCACCGCGGTGGCGGCGGCGCGCGGCGATCACCGGACCGCCGGCGGCAGCACCTCATGACGAACCGTCACCACCCTCACCCCGACGGAGAAAGCGAAGGCACTGTGCATCAGTACGAGAAGGACGGACCGGCGATCTACCGCCAGTCCTTCGCCACCATCCGCGCGGAGGCGGATCTGGCAGGGCTGCCCGCCGATGTGAGCCAGGTCGCCGTCCGCATGATCCACGCCTGCGGCATGGTCGACCTCGTACGCGATCTCGCCTTCTCCCCGGACGCCGTGGCGCACGCCCGTACCGCGCTGCGGTCCGGCGCACCGATCCTCTGCGACGTGGCCATGGTCGCGAGCGGCGTCACCCGCAAGCGCCTGCCCGCGGACAACGAAGTGATCTGCACGCTCTCCGACCCGTCCGTGCCGGACCTCGCGGCCAGGATGGGCACCACCCGCAGCGCCGCCGCCCTCGAACTGTGGCGGGACCGCATGGAAGGCGCCGTCGTCGCCGTGGGCAACGCGCCCACCGCACTCTTCCGGCTGCTGGAGATGATCGAGGAGGGTGCCCCGCGCCCCGCCGCCGTCATAGGCATGCCGGTCGGCTTCATCGGAGCCGCCGAGTCCAAGGACGCCCTGGCCGCCCACCCGTCCGGTCTGGAACACATGATCGTGCGCGGCCGTCGCGGAGGCAGCGCGATCGCCGCGGCCGCCCTCAACGCGATCGCCAGCGAGGAGGAGTGACTGTGAGCACCCAGCAGAGCATGGAGAGCGGCGCGACCGCGGAGAACGCGGAGGGCACGCGGAGCTCACGGACCACCGGCCGGCTGTACGGCGTGGGCCTGGGGCCCGGCGACCCGTCGCTGATGACCGTGCGGGCCGTCCAGATCATCGCCGAAGCCGACGTCGTGGCGTACCACAGCGCCCGGCACGGCCGTTCCATCGCCCGTTCCATCGCGGCCGAGCACATCCGTGCCGACCACATCGAAGAGGCGCTGGTCTACCCCGTCACCACGGAGACCACCGATCACCCGGGCGGCTACCGGGGCGCGTTGGAGGAGTTCTACACCGAGGCGGCGGCCCGCCTCGCGGTGCACCTCGACGCCGGGCTCACCGTGGCCGTGCTCGCCGAGGGCGACCCGCTCTTCTACGGCTCTTACATGCACATGCACAAGCGGCTCGCGGACCGTTACGCCACCGAGGTCATCCCCGGTGTCACCTCGGTCAGCGCCGCCGCCGCCCGCCTCGGCACCCCGCTCGTCGAGGGCGAGGAAGTGCTGACGATCCTGCCGGGCACGCTGCCCGAGGAGGAGCTGACGGCACGTCTCGCGGCCACCGACTCAGCGGTGGTGATGAAGCTGGGCCGTACGTTCCCGGCCGTGCGCCGCGCCTTCGAGGCGTCCGGGCGGCTGCCCGAGGCGCGGTACGTCGAGCGGGCGACGATGGCCGGGGAGCGCACCGGCGACCTCGCGGACACGGACCCGGACTCGGTGCCGTACTTCGCGGTCGCGGTACTGCCGAGCCGTATCGACGCACCGCGCCCCGAGCGCGCGGCCGGCTCCGGCGAGGTCGTCGTCGTCGGCACGGGTCCCGCCGGACCGCTGTGGCTGACGCCCGAGACACGCGGGGCGCTGGCCGCCGCCGACGACGTGGTCGGTTACACGACGTACCTGGACCGGGTCCCGGTCCGGCCGGGCCAGGCGCGCCACGGCTCCGACAACAAGGTCGAGTCGGAGCGTGCCGAGTTCGCCCTCGACCTGGCCGGGCGCGGCCGGCGCGTGGCCGTGGTGTCGGGCGGCGACCCTGGGGTCTTCGCGATGGCGACCGCGGTGCTGGAGGTGGCGTCGCAGGACCTGTACAAGGACATTGCGGTGCGGGTGCTGCCGGGCGTGACCGCGGCCAACGCCGCCGCCGCCCGCGCGGGCGCCCCGCTCGGCCACGACTACGCCACCATCTCGCTGTCCGACCGTCTCAAGCCGTGGGAGGTCATCGCCGAGCGACTGCGCGCGGCGGCCACGGCCGACCTGGTGATGGCGCTGTACAACCCCGGCTCGCGCACCCGGACCTGGCAGGTCGGCAAGGCCCGCGACCTGCTGCTGGAACACCGCTCCCCGGACACGCCCGTGGTGCTGGGCCGGGACGTCGGCGGGCCGGCGGAGAGCGTCCGTACGGTGCGGCTGGCCGATCTCGACCCGGACGAGGTCGACATGCGCACGATCCTGATCGTCGGGTCCTCGCAGACCCAGTGGGTACGGCGGGGAGGCGGTCAGGAGATCGTCTGGACGCCACGGCGGTATCCGGAGGGCCAGGGCGCGTCCGCCTGATCCGAGCGGGAGGCCCTACTCGTACGCCACGGTCTCCCGCAGCCAGGCCACGGCCTGCTCGGGCGTACCGGCCACCGGGACCCCTTCGGGGACCGGTGGCCTGCCGACCACGATCACCGGGATTCCGGCCTCCCGGGCGGCGGTGAGCTTGGGGGCGGTCGCCGCGCCGCCGCTGTCCTTGGTGACGAGGACGTCGATGCGGTGGCGGCCGATCAGCTCCCGCTCCCCGTCGAGGGTGAACGGCCCCCGGTCGAGCAGGACCTCCATGCGCTGGGGATGCGGCGCATCGGGGGCGTCCACCGAGCGCATCAGGAACCACAGCTCGTCGAGCCCCGCGAACGCGGCCAGTCCCATCCGCCCCGTCGTGAGGAAGGCACGACGGCCGAGTTCCGGCAGGAGCCCGGCGGCGGCGGTCAGGGAGCCGGCCGGGTGCCAGCGGTCGCCCGCGACGGGCACCCACCCTGGGCGGCGCAGCGCCAACAGGGGAACATGGGCCGTGGCGGCGGCCTCCGCCGCGTTGAAACTGATCGTCCCTGCGAAAGGATGGGTGGCGTCGATGAGGGCATCCACCCGGTGCGCCCGCAGCCACTCGGCCAGCCCGGCGGCCCCGCCGAAGCCGCCGATCCGCACCTCGCCGGGCGGGAGTGCCGGACGGGCCACACGGCCCGCGAGCGAACTGGTCACCCGCGTGCCGGCGGGCAGGGTGTCCACCAGTGCCCCGGCGAGCCGCCGGGCTTCCGTCGTGCCGCCGAGCACGAGTACATGCAGACGCATCGGATGGTCCATCCATGAGCAGTGAGGCGAAGGGCGGGCGCAGCGCCCAACTCAAACACACCGGTCTGCGGCCCGGGTGGACGACCGGTGCCTGCGCGACCGCAGCGGCCACGGCCGCGTACACGGCGCTGCTGACCGGCGACTTCCCCGATCCGGTGACGATCACCCTGCCCCGGGGACAGACGCCGTCCTTCGCCCTGGCGGTGGAGGAGCTGTCCGCCGGCCACGCCATGGCCGGGGTGGTCAAGGACGCGGGCGACGACCCGGACGTCACGCACGGGTCGCTGGTACGGGCGACCGTGCGCCGCTCCGCACCGGGCTCCGGGGTGGTGTTCCGGGCCGGCCCCGGCGTGGGCACGGTCACCCTCCCCGGGCTGCCGCTCGACGTCGGGGAGCCGGCCGTCAACCCGGTGCCCCGGCAGATGATGCGCGAGCACATGGTGCGGGTGGCGGCGGAGCACGGCGGCTCCGGGGACGTGGAGATCACCGTCTCCGTCGACAACGGCGAGGAGATCGCCCGTTCCACGTGGAATCCGCGCCTCGGCATCCTGGGTGGCCTGTCGATCCTGGGGACGACGGGCGTCGTGGTGCCGTACTCCTGCTCGGCCTGGATCGACTCGATCCGCCGCGGGGTGGACGTGGCCCGGGCCGCCGGGCACACCCATGTGGCGGGATGCACGGGCTCGACCTCGGAGAAGACCGTGGTGGCCGAGTACGGGCTGCCGGAGATCGCCCTGCTGGACATGGGGGACTTCGCGGGTGCGGTGCTCAAGTACGTACGCAGGCACCCGGTGGACCGGCTGACCGTGTGCGGCGGCTTCGCGAAGCTGTCGAAGCTGGCGGCGGGCCATCTCGACCTGCACTCGGCCCGCTCCCAGGTCGACAAGCCGTTCCTCGCGGAGCTGGCCCGGACGGGGGGCGCGGACGATGCCCTGGCGGCGCGGATCGCCTCCGCGAACACGGGCCTGGCGGCGCTCCAGCTGTGCGCGGCGGCGGGCGTCCCCCTGGGCGACCTGGTCGCGGTGGCGGCGCGCGACCAGGCACTGTCCGTGCTGCGGGGGGCGCCGGTGGTGGTGGACGTCATCTGCATCGACCGCGCGGGCACGGTGGTGGGCCGCAGCGGAGTCCGGTGAGCGCGACCGGCCGCAGCACCCCCAGCCCATCCGGCGCTTGAGGACCGCGGGTCCGCGGGTCCGGGGGTCCGGGGGTCCGGGGGCGGCGCCCCCAGGGTTCAGCACACGTGCCGGTCACG
The DNA here is from genome assembly GCF_042717135.1 of Streptomyces sp. NPDC058620. Taxonomy (NCBI): domain Bacteria; kingdom Bacillati; phylum Actinomycetota; class Actinomycetes; order Kitasatosporales; family Streptomycetaceae; genus Streptomyces; species Streptomyces sp. NPDC058620. Next base: position 35,224 of record NZ_JBHXQO010000027.1, on the reverse strand, counting down.
CTCCGGCGAGTACAGGTGGCTGTCCCGGAACTGCTCCGCCCCCAACGTACGGCCCACCATGATCACCGCCGTCCGGATCACCCCCGCCGCCTTCACCTGCTCCGCGATGGAGTCCAGCGAGCCCCGCAGGATCAGCTCGTCGGGCCGCGACGCCATCGCCACCACGGCCGCCGGGCAGTCGGCACCGTAGTGCGGCAGCAGTTCCTCGACCACCCGGTCCACGTACCGCGCCGCCAGGTGCAGCACGATCAGCGCCCCGCTGCGCCCGAGCGTCGCCAGGTCCTCGCCCTTGGGCATCGCGGTCGCCCGCTGTGCGATCCGGGTCAGGATCACCGTCTGGCCGACCGTCGGCACGGTCAGTTCCCGCTTGAGCGCGGCGGCCGCCGCCGCGAACGCCGGCACCCCGGGCACCACCTCGTACGGCACGTCCGCCTCGTCCAGCCGCCGCATCTGCTCGTTGACCGCGCTGAACACCGACGGGTCGCCCGAGTGCAGCCGCGCCACGTCGTGCCCCGCCGCGTGGGCCCGTAGCAGCTCCGTCGTGATCTGCTCGATGTCGAGCTGCGCGGTGTCCACTAGCCGCGCGTCCGCAGGGCAGTCGTCGAGCAGTTCGCGCGGCACGAGGCTGCCCGCGTACAGACAGACGGGGCTCGCGGCGAGGATCCGGGCGCCGCGCACCGTGATCAGGTCGGCCGCACCCGGGCCCGCGCCGATGAAGTACACGGTCATGTGTTGTCTCCTGAGTGTTTGCGTACGGACCACTGGGTTACGGGCATGGCCTGGCGCCAGCCGGTGAAGCCGCCGACGGGAACGGCATGGGCCACCGCCAGGCGCACCAACTCCCCACCGTGCAACCGGTACCGCTCGGCGAGCAGCGCCTCGGACTCCAGGGTGACCGTGTTGGCGACCAGCCTGCCACCGTCGGGCAGCGCGTCCCAGCAGGCGTCGAGCAGGCCCGGGACGGTGAGTCCGCCGCCGATGAACACGGCGTCGGGCACGGGGAGTCCGGCGAGGACGTCGGGCGCCCGGCCGGTGACGACCCGCAGACCGGGGACCCCGAGCCGGTCCGCGTTGCGCGCGATGCGCCCGGCCCGCTCCGGGGCGCGTTCCACGCTGATCGCCCGGCAGGACGGAGCGGTCCGCATCCACTCGACGGCGATCGATCCCGAGCCGCCGCCGATGTCCCAGAGGAGTTCACCGGGGGCGGGCGCGAGCGCGCCGAGCGTCGCGGCCCTGACATGCCGCTTGGTGAGCTGCCCGTCGTGTTCGTACGCCTCGTCGGGCAGCCCCGGTACGGCACCGAGCCGCAGGGCGTCCGGTGCGCGCCGGCACTCCACCGCGACGACGTTCAGCGGGTCGCCCGCCGGGTGCGCCCATGTCTCGGCGACCCCCTCCGCGCAGGACTCCCGCTCCCCGCCGAGCTGTTCGAGCACCCGCATGCGGCTCGGCCCGAAGCCCTGTTCGCACAGCAGGGCGGCCACGGCCGCGGGTGAGGCGGCACCGGCGCTCAGCACGAGAAGCCGGCGCCCGTCGTGGAGGGCGGCGGACAGCCGGGCGGCGGGGCGGCCGACCAGCGTGACGACCTCCGTGTCCTCCAGCGGCCAGCCGAGCCGGGCGCATGCGTGGGAGACGGAGGACGGGTGGGGCAGGACGTGCAGCGCTCCGGCGCCCAGCTCTTCGGTGAGGGTGCGGCCGATGCCGTAGAACATGGGGTCACCGCTGGCCAGGACGGCGACGGCGCGTCCTGCGTGTGCGGCGAGCAGCCCGGGGACGGCCGGCCTGAGCGGCGAGGGCCAGGGCACGCGCTGCCCCGCGCAGGACGCCGGGAGGAGCGCGAGCTGACGCGCGCCGCCGATCACGACGTCGGCCGTCAGGAGCGCCGTGCGGGAGGCGTCCGGCAGACCCGCCCACCCGTCGGCACCGATCCCCACGACGCTCACGGCACGCGAGGGCTCGGGGGCGGATGGTTCGGACGGTATGGAGGGTGCGGAAGACAAGGCCGGTACCTCGGTGATCGGGGAAAGACGCAGCCGAACTCTACTGTCAGGCCCCGCCGGGCACCCCGGCCGCACCCGGTGCCACTCGGCCGCGGAGTGATTCCGGCAGGGTGATTCCGGAAATACCTCCGCGCGGTGTCGAGACTCACCGCCCGGTTCCGACGTCCCCTGTGAGAGCCGCCCACGGGGGGCGGCACCCGGACCGAGGAGAAGGAATCATGAAGTACCTGGTGATGGTTCAGGGCTCACAGGCCGACTACGACGCGATGAGCGGCAAGGCGTCCCCGCAGAGCCCGGCCTGGAGCGAGAAGGACGTGCAGGCGATGTTCGCCTTCATGCAGGGGATCAACGACGACCTCGCGGAGACCGGCGAGATGGTGGACGGTCAGGGCCTGGCCGCACCCGCGAAGACACGTTTCGTCGGTGTCGGTGACGATGGGCGGACGGTGATCACGGACGGGCCGTACGGTGAGACGAAGGAACTGCTCGCCGGGTACTGGGTCCTCGACTGCGAGAGCCTGGAGAGGGTCACCGAGATCGCCGAGCGCATCGTGCGATGCCCGCAGCCCGAAGGCGCGCCCGTGTACCCGGTGGTGATCCGGCCGATCGACGAGGGCCCGGGAGAGCCGTCCTGAATTCCGTCCGGAGAGGTTCCGTGTGAGCCGTACGACCGAGGTCGAGGACCTGCTGCGCCGGCACGCGCCGCAGGTCCTGGGCGCGCTCGTACGGCGGTACGGGCACTTCGACGCGGCCGAGGACGCCGTACAGGAGGCACTGCTCGCGGCGGCCCGGCAGTGGCCGGCCGACGGGCTGCCGGAGAACCCGCGCGGCTGGCTCATCAGGATCGCCTCACGCCGGCTGGCCGATCAGCTGCGCAGCGAGTCGGCGCGGCGCAGGCGCGAGGAGACGGTGGCGGCGCTCACCCCCCGGGACGCCTTCACGGCCCCGCCGCCCGGCGAGAGCCGCGCCCCGTCCGAGGACGACACCCTCACCCTGCTCTTCCTGTGCTGCCACCCCGTGCTGTCCCCGGCGGCGCAGGTCGCGCTCACCCTGCGTGCGGTGGGCGGTCTGACGACGGCCGAGATCGCCCGCGCCCACCTGGTGCCGGAGGCGACCATGGCGCAGCGGATCAGCCGGGCGAAGCAGAAGGTGCGGGGCACACCGTTCCGGCAGCCGGTTCCCGAGGACCGTGACCAGCGGCTCGCCGTCGTGCTCCAGGTGCTCTATCTGATCTTCAACGAGGGCCATACGGCGACCTCGGGCCACGATCTGCACCGTGCGGACCTGGCCCGCGAGGCGATCCGGCTGACTCGTTCCGTCCGCGCACTCCTGCCCCGCGAGGGCCGGGTGACGGGCCTGCTCGCCCTCATGCTGCTCACGGAGGCGCGCAGCGCGGCCCGCACCGGACCGCACGGCGAACTCATCCCGCTGGACGAGCAGGACCGCACCCGCTGGGACCGCCACGCGATCGCGGAGGGCTCCGCCCTGGTGGCCGAGGCGCTGTCCGAAGGGCCCGCCGGGGCCTACCAGGTGCAGGCGGCGATCGCCGCACTCCACGACGAGGCGGAGCGCGCCGAGGACACCGACTGGCCGCAGATCCTGGCGCTGTACGACGTCCTCGTGCGACACGCGTCCGACCCCATGGCCGAGCTCGGCCGGGCGGTCGCCTTCGCCATGGTGCACGGTCCCCGCGCGGGGCTCGCGGAGATCGACGCGCTGGAGGACCGGCTGGCGGGCCACCACCGGCTGGATGCCGTGCGGGCCCATCTGCTGGAGAAGGCGGGGGATCCGGACGGGGCACGCGCCGCCTACGGACGGGCCGCCGCCCGCACGCTGAGCGAACCGGAGGTCCGCTATCTGCGCATGCGGGCGGCCAGGCTGCCGCCCTGACGCGCGCACGGGTGGACCCGCGGTCAGCCGGTCACGTCCAGCTTCGCGCGCTGTTCCGGCGTCAGTTCCAGGTCCACGGCGGCCAGGCTCTCGTCGAGCTGCGCCACGGATGACGCACCGACCAGCGGGATCATCGGCACCTCGCCCCCGATCAGCCAGGACAGCACCACCTGGTTCACGGTGGCTCCGGTGTCCTTCGCCACCTCGCCCAGCGCCGCCAGCCGCGCGGGCGTGCCGGGGTGGTCGTGCTCGGGGCCCAGCGGCTTGTCCGTGCGCACGTAACCGCCCGACAGCAGCGGGGAGTAGGCGACCATCGCGAGGTCCGGTTCGGCGCGGAGATAGCTGAGCATGTCCCCGCCGACCACGCCCTGGCCGCCGCCGGAGATCTGGCCCGGCAGATCGGTGCGCTGCCGCAGGTACGTGTGGTGGTACTGGAGGACCTCGTATCCGGGCAGTCCGGCCGCCGCGGCGATGTTCCTGGCCCGTTCGACCTTCCACACGCTGTGGTTGCTCACGCCCAGCAGCCCGGCCGTGCCCTCGGCGACCAGGCCGGCGAGGGCCTCGACGGTCTCTTCGAGCGGGACCGCCGAGTCCTCGATGTGCGCGTACAGCAGGTCAAGCTTCGCCATCCCGAGGCGCTCACGGCTCTGCTCGGCGGCGGCCCGGACCGCCTTGGCCGAGAGCCCTTCGGCGTTGTCGAGGTAGCCGGTGCCTTCGGCGAGCGGACTGGCGCCGAGCTTGGTGGCGACGACGATCTCGTCCCCGACGGCACGGCTGCGGCGCCACCGGCCGAGCACGTTCTCGCTCTCGCCGCCGCGGCTGCCGGTGAACCAGTAGGCGTAGTTGTTGGAGGTGTCGACGAAGGTGCCGCCCGCCTCGACGTACCGGTCGAGGATCGCGAAGGACGTCTTCTCGTCGGTGGCGGTGCCGAAGAGCATGGCGCCCAGGCTCAGGACACTGACCTCGCGCCGGGTCTCCGGGGTGGTGCCGATCGTGCGGTAACGCATGGGAGTTCCCCCTCCTGCGCCCGTCGGATGCGGACGCCGAGGGGGAGTCTGGATCTTCGCGTGCACTCGAAGTCAACAGGCACAGGGCAGGCCCTGACCGGCGCGGACCCGGCGCGACCCGGACCCGACCCTGCCCCGGCCCGGCCCGGACTCCCCGCGAGACGGAACGTCTTGCTCGCCGGCGAACCGCTCCCGCTCGGCCTGTTCCGTACGAGTGACCTGACCACCCCCGTACGCGCACTCTCCACCGGGCGGCGGCGCCGGCTCGAACTGGTCGCCCTCGTCACCGCCCCGGCCGGCCTCCCGCTCCTCAGCGGGCCAACCACCTCGCTCCGCCCTGGTCGAGGAGATCGGAGCGGCCCTGGCGCAGTACACCGGCACGCTGGTGGTCGTCACGCACGACCGCCGGATGCGCGCGTCGCTCGACGACGGCACCGCATCACGCCTGGAGCTCCGAGTGGCTCACGGGCCCCCGGCGCGAACGGATGCCTCCGGGGCCATCGGCACCAACCCGACTCGCAGACGGCCCCTGCTCTCAGGATCATCGAAGAATGACCAAGAGCGACAACGGCAAGGACGTCACCCTGCGGATCGCCCAGCAGCCCGAGGCGGACGAGCTCCTCGGCCGCAGCGCGCTGGCCGCGCTCGTCGGGATGCTGCTGGATCAGCAGGTGCCGATGGAGTGGGCGTTCACCGGCCCGTACACCCTGGCGCAGCGGATGGGGGGCGACGATCTGGACGCCCACGAGATCGCCGCCCATGACCCGGACGCCTTCACCGCGCTCTTCACCGAGAAACCCGCGCTGCACCGGTATCCCGGCTCGATGGCCAAGCGCGTACAGCAGCTGTGCCAGTACCTCGTGGAGGAGTACGACGGCGAGGCGAGCGCCGTATGGGCCGACGCCGCGACCGGGGCCGAGCTGCTGGAACGACTGAACGCGCTGCCCGGATTCGGCACTCAGAAGGCGCAGATCTTCCTGGCGCTGCTGGGCAAGCAGTTCGGTGTGAAGCCCACGGGCTGGCGGGAGGCGGCGGGGCCGTACGGCGAGGCGGGCTCGCACCGCTCGGTCGCCGACATCACCGGTCCGGAATCACTCGCCGAGGTGCGTGCCCACAAGCAGGAGGCGAAGGCGGCGGCGAAGGCGAGGAAGACGGCGGGCACCGGCGCGTCCGGGAAACCCGGAGCCAAGAAGTGATCACGAACAAGCCACACAACTGACCTCAACCGGCCACAGCAGTTCCCAGATGTCACTGCGCTCGCTAGCTTTCGTGCACATCTGTTCACACCGGAAGGACTCCTGTGCACGCAACTCGTCGCAGAGCCATGGCTGTTGTGGCCGCCACCGCACTGGCCACACCGCTCCTCCTGGGCGCGTCCCCGCACCAGGCGCAGTCCTCGCACAATCCCGCGAAGGACGCGGCCAAGCTGGCGCGGAAGCTGGTGAAGAGCTCGTCCGCGGACGACGCCTACCGCCATCTCCAGCGCTTCCAGGCGATCGCCGACTCCGCGGACGGTCACCGCGCGGCCGGTTCACTGGGCCACGACGCCTCCGCCGCGTACGTCTACCAGCTGCTCCGGAAGGCCGGGTACGACGTCCGGTACGAATCCTTCGACTTCATGTACACCGAGCCCCTCGCCGAGAAGCTCTCCGTCGTCTCGCCCACCCCGCGCGACATCGCCATCAAGGCGATGACGTACACGAAGTCGACCGAGGTCGGCGGAGTGCGGGCGGCCCTGGTCGCCGTTCCACTCGACGGCACCACCGGCTGCGAGGCGGCGGACTACGCCTCGGCGAACTTCACCGGCAAGATCGCGCTGATCAAGCGCGGCGGCTGCTCATTCGCCCAGAAGCAGGCCACGGCGGCCACCGCGGGAGCGGCCGGAGCGGTCATCTACAACAACGTCGAGGGCGTGCTCTCCGGCACGCTCGGTGACGTCGCGTCGGGGAGGATACCCACCGGCGGACTCACCATGGCCGAGGGCGAGAAGCTCGCCGCCGACCTGGCCAAGGGCGAGGTGACGGTCTCCTTCGAGATCCGTGAGTTCCAGGAGGAGCGCACCACGCGCAACGTCATCGCGCAGACCCGCGGCGGCGACGCCGCGAAGACCGTCATGCTCGGCGCCCACCTGGACTCGGTCACCGAGGGCCCCGGCATCAACGACAACGGTTCCGGCTCGGCCGGCCTCCTCGAAGTCGCGCTGGAACTCGCCAAGACCCACCGCGCCCCCGCCAACAAGGTGCGCTTCGCCTGGTGGTCGGCGGAGGAGAACGGCCTCCTCGGCTCGGAGGCGTACGTCGCCGCGCTCACCGAGAAGCAGCGCGAGCAGATCGCGCTCTACCTCAACTTCGACATGATCGCCTCGCCGAACGGCGGACAGTTCGTGTTCGACGGCAACAACTCCGACGGAGTGGGCGCGGGCGCCGGCCCCGAGGGTTCCGCGCAGCTGGAGCGCGACATCAACGACTTCCTCGACGGCAAGGGCACCGCGCACGAGGGCACGGACTTCACCGGGCGCTCCGACTACGGCCCGTTCATCGAGGTCGGCATCCCGTCCGGCGGTACGGACACCGGCGCCGAGGGCATCAAGACCCCGGCCCAGGTGGAGAAGTTCGGCGGCACGGCGGGCATCGCGTACGACCCCTGCTACCACGCCGCCTGCGACGACATCGACAACGTCGACATGGGCCTGTTCGACACGAACATCGACGTGATCGCCAACGCCGTGGGCACTTACGCCCACGACCTGCGCTCGCTGACCCGTCCGGTCCCGGACGAGCCCACGACCGGTGAGCCCGGCAGCGGCGGCGGCCTCCGCGAGGGCCACGCGCACGGCGTCACCGAGTAGATCCGCACTCCGGGGCGTACGTCACCGAGCAGCCCGGCACCCGGGGCGGCCACGGTCAAGGGCACGCCGCGGACGGGGCACCACCCGCCCGCGGCATGCCGCTCCCGGCCCCTTTCGGGGGAATCGGCTCCGCCACCGGGGCGCCCGGCCGGGCGCCCCGGAACCGGGCGGCGGCGCCGGGGACGGCATACGGGCGAACCCGGCCGCGTCCGCCACGGCAGAGCGCTCCGTCTTCGGGGGTTTTGCCGCTTTCGGCCGCCATCACAGTCCCCGTCCCCGGCTGCGCCCGGAGTCCCTTGCCCGGTAGGCTTTCCGTGTGATCTTCAAGCGCATCGGAAATGGGCGGCCATATCCCGACCACGGCCGGGAAAGCACCCGACAGTGGGCGGATGTCGCCCCGCGTCCGGTCCGCCTCGACCAGCTCGTGACCACCAAGGGTCAGCTGGACCTCGAAACCCTGCTCGCCGAGGACTCCACGTTCTACGGCGACCTGTTCGCGCACGTCGTGAAGTGGCAGGGCGACCTCTACCTCGAGGACGGGCTGCACCGCGCGGTCCGCGCGGCGCTCCAGCAGCGCCAGGTGCTGCACGCCCGCGTCCTCGAACTCGGCTGACCCCTCCGCCGCCCCCCGTGCCCCTCTTCGGGCCTTTCGGGTGCTTTCCGGCCCATGTGGGTGCAATCCATTGATCATTTAGTAGGCATCATCACTGGGTCGCACTACGCTTCGCACATGAGCATGCTCACTCCCCCCGGCATGGGCGGAAAGTACCGCATCACGGGCAACGCGTACCCGCGGATGCGCCGCCCCCGTCACCGCCGCAGGCTGGTCCTGGCCGCCGTCGCCGCAGTGGTGGCCCTCGGCCTGGCCGGCTGGGGCACGCTGCAGCTCATCGACGTCTTCACGGGCGGCGACAAGAAGGCGGCCGCCGCCGACCACAAGAAGAAGTGCGCCGCGTCGAAGCCGGCGGCCCCCGCGAAGGCGCTGCCCAGACCGGCCGGCATCAAGGTCAACGTCTACAACGCGACCCCGCGCAGCGGGCTCGCCAAGGCCGCGGCCGACGAACTGAAGAAACGCGGCTTCGCCATCGGCAAGGTGGGCAACGCCCCCGCCGCGTACGACAAGAAGGTCCCCGGCACCGGAATGCTGCTGGGCGCCCCGGCGGCCGTGGACGGCCCGTTCACGGTGCTCGGCACGCAGCTGCCGGGCAGCGCGCACAGGACGGACGCCCGTAAGACGGCGGACGTCGACCTGATTCTCGGTACGAAGTTCAAGGCGCTCAACACCCCCGGGGCCGCCGCGACCGCACTGACCGCCCTCACGAAGCCGGCCCCGGCCCCTTCGCCCTGCTGACCCCGGACAGCCGTCGGGGCGGGCCGCGCAACGCGCGTACCCGCCCCGTACCGGTCTCGGACAGGCGTCAGCCTGCCGTGCCGTACATCCGGTCGCCCGCGTCGCCCAGGCCCGGCACGATGTAGCCGTTCTCGTTGAGCCGCTCGTCGACGGAGGCGGTGACCACGGTCACCGGCGTGCCGGCCAGCTCGCGCTCCATCACCTCGACGCCCTCGGGCGCCGCGAGCAGCACGACGGCGGTGACGTCGTCCGCACCGCGCTTGATCAGCTCCCTGATGGCCGCGACCAGCGTGCCGCCGGTGGCCAGCATGGGGTCCAGGACGTACACCTGACGGCCGGAGAGGTCCTCGGGCATCCGCGTCGCGTACGTCTCCGCCTGGAGCGTCTCCTCGTTGCGGATCATGCCGAGGAAGCCGACCTCGGCGGTCGGCAGGAGCCGCACCATGCCGTCGAGCATGCCGAGACCGGCGCGCAGGATCGGCACGACGAGGGGCCGGGGGTGCGAGAGCTTGACCCCGGTCGTGGCCGTCACAGGGGTCACGATGTCGACCTGCTCGGTGCGCACGTCCCTGGTGGCCTCGTAGGCGAGCAGGGTGACCAGCTCGTCGGCGAGACGCCGGAAGGTCGGGGAGTCGGTGCGCTTGTCGCGCAGCGTGGTGAGTTTGTGCGCCACCAGCGGGTGGTCGACGACATGAATGCGCATGACGTCAACAGTAGCCGTGCCTCGCGGCACTCTGCGCTGGCATCAACCACCTGTTCGGAGGGAAGGTGGTGGCATACGGACCCAGCATTGGGGTGGTGTGTCGATGGCGGACGGCGAGCAGCCGAAACGGGCACGTGCCGCACGTGTCCCCCCGGACGCGCCGGACGCGCCGGACGACGCGCCGGACGCGCCGGACACCCGGGAGAGTGAGACCGCGCGGCGCAGGCGCCGCGCCCAGTTCCTCCGTGAGCTCCACGAGGCCAAGCAGCTGCGCGACCGTGTCCAGCCGCGCAGGGCCCGTGCGGCCCGGATGCGCCAAGCGATGCGGATGCGTACGTTCCGTTGGTGACCGGCGCTTTACGGGCCGGTGGACCGGCCCCGGCGTACCGCCGCCCAGCAGGCACTCAGCCAACTGATGGCCGACGCAACGGTCGAAGAGGTCTCGCTCCGCCGCTGTTTCTGCCACGATGCCGATTGGGCGGGCACAGAGCAGCCGGAACAACGGCTGCCCTCCCGTCGGACCGATTCACCTATGACAAGTGGGAGAGTCACGGTGTACTTCGCCGCACTGCTCGCGCGCACCGAAGACGGGTGGGAAGCGAGCGACACGGAGCTGGACGATGTGGAGACCCTGTCCGATCTGACCGATCTGGCACGGGACGCCTCTGTGGACGAGGACACGGTCCTCGTCTACATCGAGCAGGAGGACGCCTGGTTCGGCGTCGTCCGGGTGGACGGTGAGGAGGACCCCCGTATCTACGTGTCGGACGCCTCCGCCGCCGCCCGCTCCTCGTACGGGGAGATCCTGCTCACCGACGAACTGCTCGGCCGCGAACCGGGGGCCGAGGACGAGATCGCCGCACTGGAAGAGCTCGTCGACCTCGACGGCACGGAGGACGGCGAGCCGGAAGTGTCCGAGGACGACGCCGTGGAGGGCCGGGCCGATCCGGTCGTCGACGACGACGTCTCCCCCCTCGACGCCGTACCCTCGGGGCCGCTCGGCGACCTCGGGCTCCTCGCCGATTTCGGCCTTTCGGAGAAGGAGCTGCTGACCCTGCGCACCGATGCGCTGGTGGAGATCGCGGACGCGCTGGGAGCGGCCGAGGTCATGGAGTCCGTCCGTTAGGGTCCGCGGGTGAACGCACCACCACCCCCACCCTCCTCACCGCCTCTCCACGACCCGGTACGGGACCCGTGGCAGGCACCCATGCGCCATGCCCTGGCCGAGGCCGCGCAGGCGGCGCTGACCGGCGATGTGCCGGTCGGCGCCGTGCTCCTCGGCCCCGACGGCTCGCTGCTCGCCACGGGCCACAACGAACGCGAGGCGTCCGGGGACCCGACCGCCCACGCCGAGGTGCTCGCCATCCGCCGGGCCGCCGCCGCGCTCGGCGAGTGGCGGCTGTCCGGCTGCACCCTGGTCGTCACCCTGGAGCCGTGCACGATGTGCGCGGGCGCCCTCGTACAGTCCCGGATCGACCGCGTGGTCTACGGGGCACGGGACGAGAAGGCCGGGGCCGCCGGTTCGCTCTGGGACGTCGTACGGGACCGCAGACTGAACCACCGGCCCGAGGTCGTCGCCGGGGTGCTGGAGGAGGCATGCTCCGCCCAGCTGACGGCCTTCTTCCGCGCGCTCTGAGATCTGATTTCTGATCACGGCCCGGGATGGTCTAAGCTCTCTCTCGGTAGCGTGTCCGAGCGGCCGAAGGAGCTCGCCTCGAAAGCGAGTGTGGGGAAACTCACCGAGGGTTCAAATCCCTCCGCTACCGCTCTTACGAAGGGCCCGACGCATCGCGTCGGGCCCTTCGAGCGTTCCGGGTGAGGTGAGCGTCCGGCGGACGGCCGGGAGGATCAGGCCGGAAGATCAGGTCACCGGGGGAAGCGGCATCGGGGGGACAAGCCGCTTCCCCCGGTGAGAACAGGGCCTACCGGTCCTCACCGCTGCCCGGGGGGACGGTCGCGGCGCGGACCCCCGGAGGGGTCCTGTTCCTCGCCCTGCGGTTTCCTGCCAGGCCCGCGGGGCTCGTTCTTCATCCTGCCTCCGCACGAAAGCGGCATGGCCGGGCGAAGGGCCCCGAAGGCAGGGCCCTTGGTCCTTAAAGGCCACATCAGTGATCTGATCACTGATCGCAAACATCCTCCGGATACGGCCATTCGTGCGGCTAGAATCGCCCGACCGTACAGGGGAGCGAACGGGAGAGGCAGTGGCTGTGGTGCAAGCGAAGAAGATCGTGCTCTACGCGGTTTCGGTCTTCGTGCTGTACACGATCATCACGTCCCCGGAACGGGCCGCTGATCTTGTCCAGGTAGGGTTCGAGGGCATAGCGAGTGCCGCCCAGGGCGTCGGCGACTTCATGTCCGAGCTCATCAAGTAGGAGAACCCGATGATCCGTCATTTGGTCCTGTTCAAGCTGAACGAAGGCGTCGAACGGGACGAGGCGCGGGTCGTCGCCGGTGTGAAGGCCTTCCAGGAGCTCGACGGGCAGGTCCCGGAGCTGGAGTTCTGGGAGTGCGCCTGGAACATCACCGACCGGCCGATCGCGTACGACTTCGCGATCAATTCGGCGGTCGCCGACGAGGAAGCGCTGAAGCGCTACATCGGGCATCCGGCCCATCAGGCCGCGGCCGGACAGTGGCGGGAATTCGCCACCTGGGTGATCGCCGACTACCCGTTCTGATGTGGCGCGGACCCTTGGTCCGCCTGGCCCCTCACCTCTCAGGTGAGGGGTTTTTCTGTGCGTTTAAACCACCTTGTCCTCAACACGGCTATAAGCGGTGCTTGCACACAGTGGACATGTCTTGTGATGCTATGACCGCTTTTGACGGATGAGTTGACCGTAGTTGACCGCAAAGGGGTGGCGTCACCGTGCCGGCCAGTACAGCGCCTCAAGTGCCTCCCCAGAACGTCCAGACCGACGACATCCAGACCGAGACGCCCGACCCCTCCACGCCCGCCAGAACCCGGGGCGCGGACACCAGGGCGCTCACACAGGTGCTGTTCGGCCGCCTCAAGGGGCTGGAGCCCGGCACTCCTGAACACGGCAGGGTCCGGGCGGCCCTGATCGAGGCGAACCTGCCTCTCGTGCGGTACGCCGCAGCCCGCTTCCGCAGCCGGAACGAACCGATGGAGGACGTCGTCCAGGTCGGTACCATCGGCCTGATCAACGCGATCGACCGATTCGACCCGGAACGCGGCGTCCAGTTCCCGACCTTCGCGATGCCCACCGTGGTCGGCGAGATCAAGCGGTACTTCCGGGACAACGTACGGACCGTCCACGTACCGCGGCGGCTCCACGAACTGTGGGTCCAGGTCACCGGCGCCACCGAGGACCTGACGACCGCTCACGGCCGCTCCCCCACCACCGGGGAGATCGCCGAGCGGCTCAAGATCCCCGAGGACGAGGTGCTCGCCTGCATCGAGGCGGGCCGCTCGTACCACGCGACCTCCCTGGAGGCCGCGCAGGAGGGCGACGGACTGCCTGGACTCCTGGACCGGCTCGGGTACGAGGACCCCGCCCTCGCGGGGGTCGAGCACCGCGATCTCGTACGGCATCTGCTCGTCCAGCTGCCCGAGCGTGAGCAGCGCATCCTGCTGCTGCGCTACTACAGCAATCTGACGCAGTCACAGATCAGCGCGGAACTGGGCGTTTCCCAGATGCATGTGTCAAGGCTGCTGGCCAGAAGCTTCGCCCGACTTCGATCCGCAAATAGGATCGAGGCGTAACCGGATCGGGTAGACCGCAACTCGCCCGGTTCGGGCGGCGTAAAAGCCCCACACCCCCTGTTTCCTGCACAGACATGGCGTTTACTTGTCGACATGTCACTACAGCGTGTTGCCGACATGTGACATTCTGCTGGAAGCGCGTTTGCCGCAGCCTCCCCTCCGGTATTCAGGTGGAGGCTGCGTTCCTCCGATGGTCGCGGCCACCGCGACCGTCCGCGACCTCAAGGGGGTGGCATGTCCGCAGAACAGGGCAGCTCGAAGGTGCTCACGCTCACGAAGAGCGTGCCGGCACCTACCGTGCTCACCAGCTCGTCGGAAGCCATCGACACCCGCACGCTGTCCCGCTCCCTGTTCCTGCGGCTCGCCGCGCTGGGGCCCGCACCGGGGCCCGACGGAACGGAAAGCCCGGAGCGGGCGTACGTGCGGGACACGCTCATCGAGCTCAACCTCCCGCTCGTGCGGTACGCCGCGGCGCGGTTCCGCAGCCGCAACGAGCCCATGGAAGACATCGTCCAGGTCGGCACCATCGGCCTGATCAAGGCGATCGACCGCTTCGACTGCGAGCGGGGCGTCGAGTTCCCGACCTTCGCGATGCCCACCGTGGTCGGCGAGATCAAGCGCTTCTTCCGTGACACCTCCTGGTCGGTGCGCGTGCCGCGCCGGCTCCAGGAGCTGCGGCTCGCCCTCACCAAGACCAGCGACGAGCTCGCCCAGAAGCTCGACCGCTCGCCGACGGTGCCGGAGCTGGCCAAGGCCCTCGGGGTCTCCGAGGAGGACGTGGTCGACGGCCTGGCCGTCGGCAACGCGTACACGGCCTCGTCGCTGGACTCCCCCTCGCCCGAGGACGACGGCGGCGAGGGCTCGCTCGCGGACCGTCTGGGGTACGAGGACACGGCCCTGGAAGGCGTCGAGTACCGCGAGTCCCTGAAGCCGCTGCTGGCCAAACTCGCCCCCCGCGAACGGCAGATCATCATGCTGCGCTTCTTCGCCAACATGACGCAGTCGCAGATCGGCGAGGAGGTCGGCATCTCGCAGATGCACGTCTCACGCCTGCTGACCCGGACGCTCGCCCAGCTCAGGGAGGGGCTCATCGCCGACTGAGCCCCGCGCTGACGCGCGAGGGTTCCGAATTGACGGACCGTCAGCCACACTGGCGCGATGCGACGTCAGACATTCGGCTGGACCGGCCGCCGGGGCACCGTGATCGCCGCCTCGGCGGCCGTGCTGTGCCTGGGCGGCGCGATGGCCGCCTGCGGCGGGGGCGGGGGCGACGACGGTTATGTGGCGGTCGGGGCGGCGGGCGCGGGCCCGGCCGAGACGCCGAGGGCCGGGGGCCTGCCCTCGGACGATGTCACGCTGATCCCGCTGGACGCTCCGGGCGCGGAGCGCGACGTGAGCGGCGGAGGGGACACGGACGAGCCGGGGCCCGGCGGTGAGCTGCCCGGCGTACCGGACGGCGCTCCGGGTCCCGGGGGGCACGACGCCGCCACGGGCTCCGGCAGCGGCTCGGGCGGCTCGGGCGGTGCGGCAGCGGCCTCGGGAAGCGCGGGGAACTCCGACGGCTCAGGAGGCGCAGGAGACGCAGGCGGCTCCGGTGGCCCGGAAGGCTCAAGTGGCACCGGCACCGCGGCCACGGGAGGCACCGGCAGCGCCGGCCCGGGAAGCACCGGCGGCTCCGGGGGTACGGGCAGCGTCCCGCCGCCCTCCGGCAGCCCCGCCCCCACCGAACCCGCCACCCCCGCCGCGCTCCAGGTCGGGGACCCGGTGCCCGCGGAGGCGGACCGCCGTTGGTGCGAGAAGGTGACTGTGGAGTTCCGCAACACCGGTGGATCACCGGTCCGTTCGGGCACCGCCACCTTCGAGACGCACATCATCGGCGCGCTCGGAGTCGACTGGGCGACCGTCGAGTCGACGCAGCCGCTCCCCACGCCCATCGGCGCGGGAGCGGTGCGGAAGAAGACGTACACCGTCTGTGTGGAGTCCTGGCGGGTGCCCCTGGGCATGCGGACAGAGACCCAGGACGTCACCGCCACCTGGAAGTGACCCCCACGGAAATGGGGGACGTACGGTCAGCCGAGTGCGAGCCAGGCGACCGCGCCGAGGATGAGTACGACGGCGACGACGGCCGCGATCACCCCTGCCTTCGGTCCGGACGAGGTCGCGGCCGGCTGCTGCCGGCGCTGCGGTTCGCCCTCGTCGACGAAAGCGCGGAACATCTGGGTGCTGCCCGCCGGGTCGTTGGTGCCCTCGGGGCCCTGCTGAGGGGCGTGGGGGTTGTGTGCCATGGGCCAGGACCCTAGCGAACTCGGCGTTACCACCCAACCCCCGGGTGCCGTGGAGGCCGGTGTCCCACGGGCGGCCGGCCGCTCCCCCGGGCCGCGCAGGGTGGCGCGAGTCACAGCCGGGAGGGGGTCCGCGGCACACGCTGCGCGTTTGACCCGGACACTACTCAGGCTTTTGCGTTCCTTTACTTCTGCACAGCTCTTTTCGTTTGCCTGTAGCAACCATCGGCTTCTATGGTTGCCCTAAGCAATTAGTTGGCGCCGAGACGTCCAGGAGGGTCCGTGGCCGCTCGGAGTCACTACCAGGAACTGGCCCGCCAGCTCAGCGCGGTCGGCGCCGTCAAGCGCGGGCTCGCCCGGACCCTTCCCCCCGAATGCCCCGCCGGCTCCGCCGCCGTGCTGGCGCTCCTGGCGGAACACGGCGAGATGCGGATCAGCAGACTGGCCGAACTCCTGGCCGTGGACATGTCGGTGACCAGCCGTCATGTCGCACACGTGGCCGAACGCGGCTGGATAGAACGGTCCCCGGACCCCGCCGACAAGCGGTCCCGCATCCTGCGGCTGACCCCTGCCGGGGGCGAACAGCTCGACGAGCTGAGCCGCCGGACGACCGAGATGTTCGCCCAGAGACTCATCGACTGGTCCGACGACGACGTCGGCCGGCTGAACACCCTGCTGTCCCGGCTGCGCGACAGCTTCGCCTGTCGCGGCTCCGGTGAGTGCCTGCCCGGAAAGCACAGCGGGGACTGCCGCACACGGCACTTCGAGCATTCGCACACCCGTACACCTATGTAACAGATGCAAAGAGAAGGAACTCAATGGCTACGACCACACCCACCGGTGTGCGGGGCGGCCACGCCAAGCACGGGGGCGCCGAAGTCCCCGACGGCACGCCGATGACACACCGGCAGATCATGGAAGCGCTGACCGGGCTCCTGCTCGGCATGTTCGTCGCGATCCTGTCGTCGACGGTCGTCTCGAACGCCCTGCCCGAGATCATTTCCGACCTCGGCGGCGGCCAGAGCGCCTACACCTGGGTCGTGACGGCCTCGCTGCTGGCGATGACCGCCACCACCCCGCTGTGGGGCAAGCTCTCCGACCTGTTCAGCAAGAAGCTGCTGGTCCAGATATCGCTGATCATCTACGTCGCGGGCTCGATCGTCGCCGGTCTCTCCACCAGCAGCGGCATGCTGATCGCCTGCCGCGTAGTGCAGGGCATCGGCGTCGGCGGTCTCTCCGCCCTCGCCCAGATCGTGATGGCCGCGATGATCGCCCCGCGTGAGCGCGGCCGGTACAGCGGTTACCTCGGCGCGGTCTTCGCAGTCGCCACCGTCGGCGGTCCGCTGCTCGGCGGAGTCATCACCGACACCAGCTGGATGGGCTGGCGCTGGTGCTTCTACGTGGGCGTGCCGTTCGCGGTCATCGCCCTCGTCGTGCTCCAGAAGACCCTGAAGCTGCCGGTCGTCAAGCGCGAGGTCAAGGTCGACTGGGCGGGCGCCTTCTTCATCAGCGCCGCCGTCTCCCTGCTGCTGCTCTGGGTGACCTTCGCGGGCGACAAGTACGACTGGATCTCCGGACCCACGTACGCGATGCTCGGCGGCACCGTCGTGCTCATCGGGCTCTTCCTGCTCGTCGAGTCGAAGGCGAGCGAGCCGATCATCCCGCTCCGCCTCTTCCGCAACCGCACCATCACGCTGGCCTCGGTCGCCTCGCTGTTCGTCGGTATCGCGATGTTCGCGGGCACCGTCTTCTTCAGCCAGTACTTCCAGCTGGCGCGCGACAAGTCGCCGACGATGTCCGGCGTCATGACGATCCCCATGATCGCGGGACTCTTCCTCTCCTCGACCGTGTCCGGCCAGGTCATCACCAAGACGGGCCGCTGGAAGGCATGGCTGGTCAGCGGTGGCTTCCTGGTCACGGCCGGGCTCGGCATGCTGGGCACCATCCGGTACGACACCGAGTACTGGCAGATCGCGGTCTACATGTTCGTGATGGGCCTCGGCATCGGCATGATGATGCAGAACCTGGTGCTCGCCACGCAGAACCAGGTCGCTCCCGCCGACCTCGGTTCGGCCAGCTCCGTCGTCACGTTCTTCCGTTCGCTCGGTGGTGCGATCGGCGTCTCGGCGCTGGGCGCCGTCATGGCGAACCGCGTCACCCACTACGTCAAGGACGGCCTGGCCGACCTCGGTCCCGAGGGTGCGGCCATGGGCCACGGCGGTACCGGCGGCGGGGGCATCCCCGACCTGGACACCCTGCCCGGCCCGTTCCGTACGGTCGTGGAGGCCGCGTACGGGCACGCTGTCGGCGATGTCTTCCTGTACGCCGCTCCGGCCGCGCTCGTCGCCTTCATCGTGACGATCTTCATCAAGGAGGTCGCGCTGAAGACGAGCGCGTCGAACGACACCCCCGCCGCCGCGGAGGCCGCTGAGGTCACCGAGGCGTCCCAGGGCGCGGAAGCCTCCCAGATCGCCAAGGGCGTCGCCGGGGTCACCTCGGTCGCCACCCTCGAAGCGCCCGTGGAGACGGTGCGCGGCACGGCGGTGCGCGGTGTGGTCCTCGGCGCCGAGGGCGTTGCGGTCGCACGGGCCGCCGTCACGCTGATCTCACCGGCCGGCCGACAGCTGGGGCGCTCGGTCGCCCAGGCCGACGGCGGGTACGTACTGGACGCGCCGGGAGCCGGTTCGTACGTCCTGATCGCGTCCGCCGACGGCTTCCAGCCGCAGGCGTCCACCGTGGTCGTCGGCGACGAGCCGGTGGCGTACGACATCCTCCTCGTCGGTACGAGCGGCCTCACCGGGACCGTGCGGGCCGAGGAGACCGGGGATCCGGTCGAGGGCGCCATGGTCGTCGTGACCGATGTGCGCGGCGACGTGCTGGCGACCGGCAGGTCCGGCGGGGCGGGCGAGTTCACCTTCGGTGAGCTGGTCCCCGGCGCGGTGACCGTCGCACTGAACGCCGCGGGCTTCCGTCCGCTGGCGCTGCCCGTCGAGATCGGCGGCCAGGGCGTCACCCGGGTCGAGGCGGCGCTGCGGGCCGGTGCGCTGGTCCAGGGTGTCGTACGGGCCGGGTCCGCCCGGGCCCCGCTGTCCGACGCCCGCGTCACGCTCGTCGACGCGGCCGGGAACGTGGTCGCCACCGCGACGACCGGGGAGGACGGGGCGTACGCCTTCACCGACCTGGACGCGGGCGAGTACTCGGTCATCGCGACCGGCTACCCGCCGGTGGCCGGCTCCCTGACCGTGGCCGGTCACGGGGTCGACGGCCACGACATCGAGCTCGCCCACCCCGGCGAGTAACCACGTCACTCGGGTAACTCACGTCACTCGGGTAACAAAGACCCCTGGCGGGACGGCGCTTCGAGCGGAGAGGCTGTCCCGGCCGGCGGAAATGGGCCCCGGAGGCGGGTACGGCAGGCAGGGGACGGCCTGCCGCACCCGCCCCCGGGGCCCGACTCATTTGACCCACCGGGTCATGGAGCGAAAAGAGAGATACGGGATGGCACTTCGCGCACAGGTACGGACGCGGGACGGCTGGGCGGTCCAGCACGCGGTCGTGACAGTCACCGACATGACCGGCACCCAGGTGCTGCGCGCCGCCGCGAACGAGGACGGGGCGGTCCGCACCGAGGACCCTCTGCAGGCCGGCGCGTACACCGTGATCGTCACGGCGGTCGGGTACGCCCCCACCGCCTCCACCGCGCTCGTCACGGCCGGCGGCCGGATCGACGCGGGCACGGTCGTGATGGCCCGCCAGGGCGGGGCGGCGCTTCCGCCCCCGGGCATCTGGTCGCTGGACCCGGCGCACTCCTCGGTGGGCGCGGCCGCGCAGCACCTGGGGATCTCCAGCGTGCACGGCAGGTTCACCGACTTCTCCGGCCGGATCGAGATCGCGCCGGACATCGAGCGGTCGCGGGTCGACGCGGTCATCGGCGCGGCCGGGATCGACACCGGCAACAGCATGCGGGACAAGCACCTGCGGTCGCCGGACTTCCTGGACGTGGACCGCTACCCGGAGATCACGTACCGCTCCAGCGGGCTCACCCCGGCGGGCCCCGACCGCTGGACGGTGCACGGGGAACTCACGCTGCACGGCGTGAGGCGCGCCGTGGACCTCGACCTCAGCTATCTGGGCACGGGACCCGACCCGTGGGGCGGGGTCCGCGCGGCCTTCCACGCGACGACCGAACTGCGCCGCGACGACTTCGCCATGAACTACAACCAGGTGGTGCGGGCGGGCATTTCGGCGATCGGTACGACGCTCCGCGTGGAACTCGACATCCAGGCCGTGCAGGGCGAGTCCCTGCCGTCGTAGGGATTCGGGGGCGTCATAGGGTCGGAGGCATGGCACCCCACATCGCGACCAACACCACCGTGGAGCTCGACGAGCTGCTGGCGTTCGTGCGGCCCCGGCACCGGGCGGTCCTGCTGACCACCCGGTCCGACGGCCGCCCCCAGGGCTCCCCGCTCACCTGCGGCGTCGACGACGCGGGCCGGATCGTCGTCTCGACGTATCCGGAGCGGGCGAAGACCCGCAACGCCAAGCGGGACGAGCGGGTGAGCGTGATCGTCCTGTCGGACGAGTGGAACGGACCCTGGGTCCAGATCGACGGTTCGGCCGAGGTGATCGACACGCCGGATTCGGTGGAGCCGCTGGTCGAGTACTTCCGGAACATCTCCGGTGAGCACCCGGACTGGGACGAGTACCGGGCGGCGATGGTGAAGCAGGGCAAGTCGATCATCCGGATCACTCCCGAGCGCTGGGGGCCCATCGCCACCGGCGGCTTCCCGGCCCACCTGGCCTCCGGCAGCTGACGCCCCGGATGCCCGGCCCCGGACCCGTGCCCGTACCGCCCGCCCCGGACCTCCTCGCGCGGGCCCGGGTGCTGGTCGCGCCCACCGTCGGCGAGCCCGTGGTCCGGGGGCTGGAGCGGATCACCGGGAGACCGGTGGAGCGGGAGTCCGGGAGCGCGCCGAGCGAGCCGTACCTGTACGTGGGCGCCTCGTTGCCGGACGCGCTGCGCACCGGGCGGCTGACGTGGTTCCACAGCGTCAACGCCGGTACGGACGCGTTGCTCGACTCCGGCCCCTGGCCGGCCGATGCACTGCTCACCCGGACGGTGGGGCGCATGGGCGAGCGGATCGCCCAGTACGTCCTGGCCTGGGTGCTCGCCGAGTGCCAGTCCGTCACGGAGTTCGCCGCCCAGCACGCGCGCGCCGAATGGCGGCGTATCCCCTCCGAACTCGTCGCGGGGCAGACCGCCCTGGTCTACGGCACCGGACGCATCGGTTCGGCGGTCGCCGGTCTGCTGCGGGGGTGCGGCATCCGTACGGTGGGCGTGGCCCGCGGCCCGCGTGCCGTACCGCCGCCCGGCTTCGACCTGGTGATCGGGGCGGACGCGGACACGGAGGAGCTGGGCACCGCGCGCTGGGTGGTCGCCGCGCTTCCCCTGACCGGTGCGACGGAGGGGTACTTCGGTGCGCGCCGCTTCGCGGCCGTGCGGGGCGCGAGCTTCGTCAACGTCGGGCGCGGGGCGACCGTGGACATGGAGGCGCTGGGGGCGGCCCTGCGCGCCGGGACCGTACGGCGGGCGGTGCTCGACGTGCTCGCGGAGGAACCCGCGGCTCCCGGCGCCGACTGCTGGCAGCTCCCTCGTACGGTGATCACGTCGCACTCCGCCGGGATCACGGCCGACGAGGACGTCGTCAGCGACTTCGAGGCGTGCTGGGACGAGCTGTGTGCGGGCCGGACGCCGGCGCTCGCCGTGGACGTGGCCCGGGGCTACTGAGCGGAGACGCCCGCCTTGGCGCACATGGCCTCGATGCCCGCGACCACCAGGTCCAGCGCGAAGACGAAGTCCCGCTCGCGCATCTCGTCGACCGTGTCGCCGCCGCGCGCCTCCATCACCTGGAGGGAGGATTCGGCGAGCTTCCTGAGGTGCGGCTCGGCCTCGATCGTGCCCATCGCCTGCTGGAAGTACTCGTCCTGGCTGAGGCCGGCGTCCCTGCACCGTTCCACGAAGTGGCCCTCGATGGTGCCGAATCCGTACACGAAGTGGAACGCGGCGGCCAGGGCGCCGGTCTGGTTCTTCGTCGGCAGCCCGGTGGCGCGGATGATGTCCTGGACGGCGTACGAGAACAGCATGGCGTGCGGGCCGATGTTGAGGAAATGACCGGCCAGCGGCGACACCCAGATGTGGCGGACGATCAGTTCGCGGTAGCTGCGGGCCATCGCGCGCAGCCGGTCGCGCCAGTCCTCGTCCTCACTGGGGGGCACGATCTCGGCGAAGACCGAGTCCATCGCCAGCTCCAGCAGGTCGTCCTTGGTGTCGACGTACCAGTAGAGGGACATCGCGGTGACGTCCAGCTCGGCGGCGAGGCGGCGCATGGAGAACTTGGCGAGGCCCTCCGCGTCCAGCAGCCGTACCGTCGCCTCGGTGATCCTGTCCCGGTCCAGGCCCACCGGCGACTCGGACCTGCGGGCACGCGAAGGTGTCCGGTCCAGCCACACGCTGGTCCGCGCAGGGTTCTTCACACGGTCGGCCGCGGACACCATGACGCACTCTCCTCGTTCTGCCGGACGGGACGGACCGGGGCGATGGGGGACGTACCGGGGTGGCGGGGTACGTACCGGGGTGGTGGGGACGTACCGGGGTGGCGGGGTACGTACCGGACGGCCACAGTCCGGTACGCGTCCCCTCCGATGCTATGCCGCCGCTCCGGCCGAGTCTGCCTCGGCCGAGTCCTTCACGGCAGGGCTCGCGGGCCCGGATTCCATCCGCTCGGCCCGCCTCAGCAGCGCCGCGGCCAGCAGTCCGCCCGCGAGCACCGCCACCGCTCCGACCAGCTGACTCGTCTCCAGTCCGGAAGCGAAGGCGTCCGTGATGCGCTGCCGCTCCCCCTCGCCGTCCGCCGCGGCGAGCGCAGCGGGCAGCGAGGCCGCTCCCACGGCGGCAGGTACCAGGGCGGCGAAGCGCGAGTTGAGTACGGCGCCGAGCACGGCGACCCCCAGGCCGTTGCCGAATTCGGCGAGCGTGCCGTTGACCCCGGCGCCCACCCCCGCCTTCTCGGGCGGAATGGCGCTCATGATGGCGTTGGCCATGGCGGGCATCGCGAGCGAGATTCCCGCACCCATGACGACCAGGCCGAGGAGCATTCCGCCGTACCCGTCGCTGCCCAGCACCGCGATGGCGCCGAGCCCGGCGGCCAGCAGGCTCATCCCGGCCGCGATCGTGGCGGGCGTCCCCAGCTTCGGTACGAGGCGGGCACCCAGACCAGTGAGGTTGAGCGCGACCACGGTGAGGGCGAGCGGAGCCGTACGGAGTCCGGCCTCCAGCGGCCCGTACCCGAGCACGAACTGCAGGTGCTGGGTCAGCAGGAAGAGCGAACCGCCCATCCCGAAGGCGACCAGGATCGCGCCCGCGACCGCCCCGATGAACTTCTGGTTCCGGAAGAAGTGCATGTCCAGCATCGGGTACGGGATGTGGAGCTCCCACAGGACGAACCCGGTGAGCACCGCGACTCCCGTGAAGGCCGTGAGCAGGACCTGGCCCGATGCCCAGCCGTGTTCCGGGCCGGAGATGATCGCGTACACGACGGCGGTCATCCCGATCGTGGAGAGCAGCGCGCCGAGCAGGTCGGGCCGGTCGCCCTGCGGGTTCTTGGACTCCGGCACGAGGCGCAGGACCGCGATCAGGCCGACGATCGCGACCGGGATGTTGATCAGGAAGATGGCGCCCCACCAGAAGTGGTCGAGCATGATCCCGCCGATGAGGGGACCGGTGGCGAAGCCCAGCGAGTTGACGGTGGACCAGAGGCCGATCGCCTTGACCCGCTCGGTGTCGTCGAAGATCTGGACCACCACGGCCAGGGTGGTGGTGATCAGCAGCGCGCCGCCGATGCCCATCCCCGCACGGGCGGCGATGAGCTGGCCGGAGGACTGCGCGAGGCCGGCCACCAGGGAACCGATGCCGAAGAGGGCGAGTCCGGCGACCAGCATCCGCTTGCGGCCGTAGCGGTCGGCGGCGCTGCCGGCCGTGAGGAGCAGACCGGACTGGACGAGCGAGTAGGCGTTGATCATCCACTGCACATCGGCGGTGGACGCGTCCAGTTCGGTGGTGAGGGAAGGGATGGCGACGTTCAGGACGGTGTTGTCGAGCAGCACGGTGAGCTGGGCCAGACAAATGACGCCGAGGATCAGCCAGCGCTGCGGGTGCCCCTGGGGGGCGAGGTCGTTCGGCTCGGCGGTGGTCGCCGTCATGCGGGCTCCTTGAGCTCCATTGCTGCTCGTACGGTGTATGGGAGTGCCTGGCGTCGTACACCGTAAGGCACCCTTGTACGCCGTACAAGTCCATTTCGCGACCACCGCCCGGACGGGTTTCCGGCCCCTGCTCCCTCCGGCTACTGCGCCCCGTCCGTCGGCTGGGTCAGGTCGTAGAAGGTCGCGCTGCCGACGGTGACCTTCTTGAAGGAGTCCTCCACCCACGCGGAGATCTGCGAGGAGGTGCCGCTGTTTCCGCCGCCACCGCCGCCCATGCCGCCCATGCCGCCCGAGAGGAAGTAGTGGATCCTCCCGTCCTCGACGTAGCTCTTGAACTGGGCGAGCGTCGGGGCGGGGTCGCTGCCGTTGAAACCGCCGATGGCCATCACGGGCTCCCCGGTGGCGAGCTGGTAGCTCGCCGCGTTCTGCGAACCGATGGCCGCGGCGGCCCAGGTGTAGTCCCCGGCGTTCGCCTCCAGGAGCTTCTTGGCCTCCGCGCCGACGGACGCACCGTTGAGCAGCCCGCCCATACCGCCGCCGCCCATGCGGCCTTCGCCGGTGGTGCCGGCGGGCGGGGTACCGCCAGGTGCGGTGCCACCCGGGGCCGTACCGCCGGGTGCCGTACCGCCGGGCACGGCTCCCGGCTGCTGGCCCTGGCCCTGCGGTGCCTGGCCCGGCTGGCCGCCGCCCGGGGGACGGCCCATTCCGCCGCCCGGGGCCTCGCCGCCCGGACCGCCCCGGCCGCCGCCCATCATTCCGCCGGCGGACGGACCGGCCGTGACGATCGAGCCCTGGTGCCCCGTGCCGAGCGTGCTGACCGTGTACGCCGTCGGCCCCGCGAGCGACGCGGCGAAGCCGAGCCCCACGACGGCGAGCGCGAGCCGGCGCCCCAGCCGGGAGACGAACAGCAGGCCCACCGCGCCGATGAGTCCGGCGATCAGGACGGTCCAGCGCAGCCACGGCAGATAGTCCGGGGTCCGTCCCAGGAGGACGTACGCCCAGTACACCGTGACGGCGAGCGTGCAGGCGAGGACCGCCCGCGCCCACCACAGAGAGCGTTCCTCCCACAGGACCGTGACGCCCATGCCGACGAGCGCCGCGAGGCAGGGCGCCAGAGCCACCGTGTAGTACTGGTGGAAGATGCCGGCCATGAAGCTGAAGACGAGCGCGGTCATCAGCAGCGAGCCGCCCCAGGCGAGGAACGCCGCACGGGCGGCGTCGGTCCTCTTCGCCTTCCGGGTCAGCCACACGCCCGCGATCAGCAGGATCAGCGCGGCGGGCAGCAGCCAGGAGATCTGGCCGCCGATCTCGGAGTTGAACATCCGGCCGATGCCGGTCTCACCCCAGCCGCCGCCCTGACCGCCGCCGCCCCCACCGCCGACGCTGCCGGTCTCCTCGCCGTTGAGACGGCCGAGTCCGTTGTAGCCGAAGGTCAGCTCCAGGAACGAGTTGTTCTGCGAACCGCCGATGTACGGACGCGAAGAGGCGGGCCACAGCTCGACGATCGCCACCCACCAGCCACCGGCGACGACCATCACACCTGCCGACAGCGCGAGTTGACCCAGCCGCTCGCGTACGGAGACGGGCGCGCACACCGCGTACAGCACGGCGAGCGGCGGCAGGATCAGGAACGCCTGGAGGGTCTTCGTCAGGAACGCGAGCCCGACCGCGGCGCCCGCCCAGACCAGCCACTTCGTCCGTCCGTTCTCCAGCGCGCGCAGCACGCAGTAGACGGTGACGGTCATCAGCAGCGCGAGAAGGGCGTCCGGGTTGTTGAAGCGGAACATCAGCGCGGCGACGGGCGTGAGCGCGAACACCGCCATCGTGATCAGTCCGGCGGGCGCGCCGGAGCGGCGGCGCACGGAGGCGTACAGCACCCCGGCCGTGGCCACGCCCATCAGCACCTGGGGGACCAGAAGCGCCCAGGTGTT
Organism: Streptomyces sp. NPDC058620; assembly: GCF_042717135.1. NCBI lineage: Bacteria > Bacillati > Actinomycetota > Actinomycetes > Kitasatosporales > Streptomycetaceae > Streptomyces > Streptomyces sp. NPDC058620. The sequence continues at coordinate 9,235 of NZ_JBHXQO010000027.1, read as the reverse complement.
GAGGCCGAAGATCCGCACCGAGAGGGCCATCGGCCAGAGCGTGGCCGGGGGTTTGTCGACGGTGATGGCGTTGGCGGAGTCCAGCGAGCCGAAGAAGAACGCCTTCCAGCTCTGGCTGCCGGCCTGTACGGCGGCGGAGTAGAAGGAGTTGGCGTACCCGGAGGCGCTGAGGTTCCACAGGTAGGCCAGGCCCACGACGAGCAGCATGCCGAGCACGGCCGGCCGCACCCAGCGCGGGTCGTCCGCCCTGCCCCGCAGGATGCGGCGCGGGAGCGGCTCCCGGGGGCGGCCGTGTGCCGCGGAGACGCCCGGCGGATGGGTGGCGAGGTGGCCGGGGAAATGGTCGGGACGGGTGGTCATCGGACGTTCCTCAGTTCGTGTTCGGAGCCGCTCCGGTCCGGGAAGACCCAGGCGCGGAAGAGCAGAAACCGCAGCACCGTCGCCGCGAGGTTGGCCGTGATCAGGACGGCGAGTTCCGTGCCGTGCGAGGGCGATCCGGAAGCCGAGCCGAGTGCGGCGAGTGAGCCGCTGGTCAGCGCGAGACCGATGGCGAAGACGACGAGCCCCTGCGCCTGGTGCCGTACGGCTCCGCTCCGGCCCCGCACTCGGAAGGTGAGCCTCCGGTTGGCTGCCGTATTGGCGACGGCCGACACCAGCAGCGCGCCGCCGTTGGCGAACTGCGGGCCGAAGCCCATCCGGAACAGCGAGTACAGGACGAGGTAGAAGAGCGTGGAGAGGGCGCCCACGACGCAGAACCCGACCAGCTGGCGGGCCAGCCCGCCCGGCACCCCGGGCAGCGCGCGGTCGCGCGGATCGTCCCCGAAGGGCCGGGCCAGCCGGTCCAGCGGCAGGGCGCCGACGGCCAGCGCCCGCCCCACCCGCCACACGCCCTTCAGGTCGTCGGTCGCCGTCCGCACGATGTGCACCGTGGAGTCGGGGTCGTCGACCCAGTCGACCGGCACCTCGTGGATGCGCAGACCGGCCCGCTCGGCGAGCACCAGCATCTCGGTGTCGAAGAACCAGCCGGTGTCCTCGACCATCGGCAGCAGCCGCTGCGCGACCTCACGCCGTATCGCCTTGAATCCGCACTGCGCGTCGCTGAAACGGGCGGCCAGCGAGGAGCGCAGGATGAGGTTGTAGGCCCGCGAGATGAACTCCCGCTTCGAGCCGCGCACCACCCGCGAACTGCGCGCCAGCCGGGAGCCGATGGCGAGGTCGGAGTGGCCCGAGATCAGGGGCGCGACCAGCGGCAGCAGCGCGTTGAGATCGGTCGAGAGGTCGACGTCCATGTAGGCGAGGACCGGCGCGTCCGAGTGGGACCAGACCGTGCGCAGGGCCCGCCCGCGGCCCTTCTCCTCCAGCCGGTACGAGCACACCTCCGGGACGGTGGCCGCGAGCCGGGCCGCCACCTGGGGCGTACGGTCGGTGCTCGCGTTGTCCGCGACGGTGATCCGGAAGGGGTACGGGAAGGTCCGCACCAGGTGTTCGTGCAGCCGGCGCACACAGGGTTCGAGATCCTTCTCCTCGTTGAAGACCGGGACCACGACGTCGAGTACGGGTGCACCGGCCGCGTCGACCGCTCCGGCCAGAAGATGCTCCCGGGCCGGCAGGGTGCTCCAAGGGGTGTCGGTTCGCATGCCACTGACGCTCGCCGACCGCGCTGTCACACCGGTGTGCTGAGCCTGTGCCGGTGCTGTGAGCCGCGGATCGCGCTACGTCCCGGCGTACACCGGATCGGCCGGAAGCCGCACGGAGAACACCGTGTTCCCCGGCACCGACCGCACTTCCACCCGCCCGTCGTGGGCGGCGACGACGGCCTGCACGATGGCGAGTCCGAGACCCGTGGAGCCCGCGTTGCGCGAGCGCGAGGCGTCTCCCCGCGCGAACCGTTCGAAGACGTGCGGCAGCAGGTCGGCCGCGATGCCCGGCCCGTCGTCCCGCACCTCCAGCGTCACCCAGGGACGCCCGGCGCCCGCGGCCCGGACGCGCGTGGTGACCGTGGTCCCGGGCGGGGTGTGGGTACGGGCGTTCGCCAGGAGGTTGACCAGGACCTGATGAAGCCGGGTGGGATCGGCCCGTACGGACGCGGGAACGTCAGGCAGCTCCAGCCGCCAGTGGCGCTCCTCGTCCCGCGCACCGCCCTCCCCGGTCCGGCCGGCCGCGCGCGCGTCGCTCACCGCGTCGACGACGAGCGGCGAGAGATCGGTGCTCTCGTACGAGAGCGGGCGCCCCGCGTCGAGCCGGGCCAGGAGCAGCAGGTCCTCCACCATGCGGGTCATCCGCTGTGCCTCCGACTCGATCCGCCCCAGGGCGTGCCGGGTGTCGGGGCCGGTGTCCTCGCGTCCGCGCCGGGTCAGTTCGGCGTAGCCGCGTATCGAGGCCAGCGGGGTGCGCAGCTCATGGCTGGCGTCGGCGACGAACTGCCGTACCCGTGTCTCGCTCTCCTGGCGCACCTCCAGGGCCGAACCGACGTGTCCCAGCATCCGGTTGAGCGCCGCACCGACCTGGCCGACCTCGGTACGGGGATCGGCCTCGGCGTCCGGCACCCGTTCCGCGAGGTCCACCTCGCCGCTGTGCAGGGGGAGTTCGGAGACCCGGGTCGCGGTGGCGGCCACCCGTCGCAGCGGTCGCAGGGCGACGCCGACGATGGCAGCGCCCGCGATCCCGGCGGCGACGAGCCCGGCCGCGGTGACGCAGACCTCCACGAGGATCAGGGCGGTGAGGTCGCTGCGCACCTCGTCGGCGGGAATGCCGACGAGGATCGTGGTCCCGTCGGACGTACCGACGGCCACCACGCGATAACTGCCGAGGCCCGGCAGCTCGACGCCGTGCACCCCGGAACCCACGTGTGCCCCGGCCGCCTCCAGCGCCCGTGATTCGGTGCCGGTCAGCGCTCTCGTGCTCTCCTGGGCGCGCTGCCCCGTGTACTCGACCACCTTCGACTCGGTGACGGAGCCGTCGGCGACCGCCGCGCCGACCGTGCCGAGGGGCTGGCCGCCCATCCCGACGAACACCAGCGGTCCGGCGTCCTGGAGCTCCGCCGGAAGCGGTGAACCGGGCGGACGTTCGGCCCGTACGGCGATGGAGTGCAGCTGGTCGTCCAGCTTGCCGTACATGTAGCTCTGGAAAGCGATGGCGGTCACCGTGCCGATGACGGCGGCCACGACCGCGATGAGCGAGACGGCGGAGACGACGAGCCGGGTCCGCAGCGTCCACGGCCGCCTCGGCCGGCCCGCCGGCCGCACCCGCCTACTCACCGGGCTTGATCAGATACCCGGCCCCGCGCCGGGTGTGGATCATCGGGGAGCGGCCCGCGTCGATCTTCTTGCGGAGGTACGAGATGTAGAGCTCGACGACATTGGCCTGGCCGCCGAAGTCGTAGTTCCACACCCGGTCCAGGATCTGGGCCTTGCTCAGCACCCGGCGGGGATTGCGCATCAGGAAGCGGAGCAGCTCGAACTCGGTCGCCGTGAGATGGATCGACTGCTCGCCCCGGCTTACCTCGTGGCTGTCCTCGTTGAGTACCAGGTCACCGACGACGAGCGTGGAATCGCTCCGCGCCGCCGTACCGGACCTGCGGATCAGCCCGCGCAGCCGCGCCACGACCTCCTCCAGGCTGAACGGCTTGGTGACGTAGTCGTCGCCCCCGGCGGTGAGCCCGGCGATGCGGTCCTCGACGGAGTCGCGGGCCGTCAGGAACAGCACCGGCACGTCGGAGAGCTCCCGGCGCATCCTGCCGAGTACGGCGAGCCCGTCCATGTCGGGCAGCATCACGTCGAGCACGACCGCGTCGGGGCGGAAGTCGCGCGCCGCGCGCACGGCCCCCGCGCCGTCCCCGGCACTGCGCACGTCCCAGCCCTCGTACCGCAGGGCCATGGAGAGCAGCTCGGCAAGCGGAGCCTCGTCGTCCACCACGAGTACGCGGACCGGACTGCGGTCCGGCCTGAGCAGTTCGGTACGCCCCTGGGGCGAGGTCGTCATCGTCATGCGTCCACCCTGGGAGGCGCCCGTGAGAGAGCTCTTGCCCATTCCTGTGAATTCCCTGAGAAACGGCAGGAGCGACTGAAACGACCGCGCGGCCTCAGCAGCCTCGGAGCCTTCAGAACCCTCGGACCTTCACAACCTCGGAGCCCCCAGAGCCCCCAGAGCCCTCGGAGCCCTCAGTGGAACAAAGCGCTCGCGTTCCCGTGGCACACGGCCCGCAACCAGTCATCGCCCAGCTCCAGCCGCTCCAGGGCGTGCAGCTGATGGACGTACGGATACGGGATGTTCGGGAAGTCCGTGCCCAGCAGAATCCGGTCCTCCAGATCCGCGAGCCGCCCGCGTTCCCCGACGGGGAACGGGGTGAACTCCTCGCTGAAGTCCGTGAACGCCATCGTCGTATCGAGCCGCACCCCGGGGTACGTCTCCGCCAGCGCGAGGAAGTCCGCGTACTCCGGCATCCCCATGTGCGCTACCACGAGCCGCAGCCGCGGATGACGCGCCAGCAGCCGGCCCACCGGTTCCGGCCCGGTGTACTTGCCGGGCGCCGGTCCGGACCCGCAGTGCGTCACCACTGGCACCCCGGCCTCCGCGAGCAGCCCCCACACGGGCTCCAGCAGCGGGTCGTTCGCGTCGTAGGCGCCGACCTGGAGGTGCGACTTGAACACCCGGGCCCCCGCCTCGACGGCCTCCCGCACGTACGCCTCCACGCCCTCCTCCGGAAAGAAGGTCGCGGTGTGCAGACAGTCGGGCACCCGCGCCGCGAAGTCCGCGGCCCAGCCGTTCAGCCAGGCCGCCATCCCCGCCCGGTGCGGATAGAGCATCGAGGTGAAGCGGAGCACACCGAACGACCGCAGCAGCGCGAGCCGTTCGTCCTCGTCGTGCCGGTAGGCGATGGGCCACTCCATACCGGTCAGCGGCCCCACCGAGTCGAAGTACGCCCACACCTTGCGCAGCACCTGCTCCGGCATGAAGTGCGTATGGACGTCGATGATCCCGGGAAGCCCGAGCCGCTCCCAGAACCGCACGACGTCCGCGCTGTCACCGCTCAAGCCCGCCACCCCTCTCACACCCTCCCCGCTCGGTCCCGACCCTCTCAGAACAAGCCGTGCTGCACCCCCCCGCCCCCGATATCGACCACGGGCACCTTGACTCCCGCCCCCGCGTCGGCCCCCGTGAGCTCCCACCCCGTGACCAGCCGGGTGTCCACCACCACGACACCCCCCGCCCCGGTCTCCAGATGCAGATCCGGCCCGGCCGCCGCCACCAGCCGCCCGGCCACCACACCCCCGTCGACCAGCCCGGTCACCGCCCGCGCCACCTCGACCTTCCCGCCGAACCCGAACACCGCACCATGGTCGACGGCCTCGAACGGCAGACGCTCCAACGACTCCGGCCACCCGCCCCCTTCGAGCGCCGCGGCCCGCCCGTACAGCTCCGCCACCTCGGCCGCCCGCTCCCCGGCCCCCGGCAAAACGGCGCGCACGGCCCTCTTCCTCGCGTAGGGAATCCGGTCCGGCACCCCGAACGCGGCCCGCAGCAGCTCCTCCGTCCGGCGCGCGGCCATCAGCGGCCCGCGCCCCAGCCAGCTGAACACCACAGCCCCCTGCTCCCGCAGCCGCGCCGCACCCCGCTCCTCGGCGGTGATCCCGACCTTGACCATCCCGGGCCCGAACCAGGCGAGATAGACGCGGTACGTCCGCGGGTCGTCGGCGATCGTGTCGGCCGCGACCGAATGCGCCCGGTCCAGCCGCGCGCACTCCGGACACCGCGCCCCGGTACTGCGTGCCGGCACCGTGGCCGCCACCGGACAGACGTTGCCCCGCGCCCCGACACAGTGCCGCTCCCCGACGGCCCTGAACCCGAGCTCCTTCCCGTACACAAGGACGCTCACCCGCCGGACAGCGGCCGCACCGTCCTTGCGCCACCCCAGCTCGGGCCCCTCATCGGGCCACCGCAGACCGGTGCACCGCCATCCCACGCGCAACCCCCGCCACTCGACAGAAACATCAGCGCACCCACGGTACGGGCGCCGCTGGTGGGGCATCCTGTTCCGATGACCGGTCTCCGTATCGAACAGCCCATCGGCGACGCCATGCTCAAGGACTGGCAGCACGCCCACAACGTGATCATCCCGGCCCACCCCCTGTCGCTCGACGACGCACGGGAACACGCCCTGCACAACCACCTGGAGGTCGCGTACCTCGACGACATCCTCGTGGGCTGCACGACCGTCCGCCCCCCGGCCGACGCCACCTTCACGGCGACCGTCATCGCCCGCGTCCTCACGGCCCACCGGGGCCGGGGCTTCGGCACCGAGCTCTACGAACGCTCCCTGAAGCACGCACGCACCCTCGGCGCCCTGAGGATCGAGACGGTGGTCCTGGCCTCCGACACGGACGGCCTGCGGTTCGCACGGAAGCACGGTTTCGTCGAGACGAAGCGCTACCTGCTGCCGGGCGACACCGTCCACTGGATCACGCTGCGGCTCGAAGGGGACGACGCATGACCGTGGACGAAGCCCACCCCGCACCCACGGCGGTCAGACCGCTCAGCTGCCCCGTGGGCCCTGTCATCGACATCGTGTTCAGCCGCTGGACCACACCGATCCTCCTGAACCTCAACGAGTACGGCCGCCAGCGCTTCGTCCAGCTGGAACGCCGCATCGGCACGATCACCCCCAAGGTGCTGACCCAGCGCCTGCGCCAACTCGAACGCGACGGCCTCGTGGAGCGCACGTACCACCCCGAGGTCCCACCGCGCGTGGAGTACGAGATCACCGAACTGGGCCGCAGCCTGGCCCCCCTGTTCGCCACCCTGGCCACATGGGCGACCACCAACCTGCCCAAGGTCGAACAGGCCCGCCTGGCCTACGACGCGACCGATCACTGACTGCCGCGAGAGCTAGGATCCGGGCCATGGCCCCGACCATGAACGACACGGACCGGTTCGCGGCCTCCATGCCCCGCCTGGAGGCCATCGCCTACCGCCTCCTCGGTTCCGCGAGCGATGCCGAGGACGCCGTGCAGGACACGTTCCTGCGCTGGCAGGCCGCCGACGTCGACCGCATCGAGGTCCCCGAGGCATGGCTGACCAAGGTCCTCACCAACCTCTGCCTCAACCAGCTCACCTCGGCCCGCGCCCGGCGCGAGACCTACGTGGGCGAGTGGCTGCCCGAGCCGCTGCTCGCCGGGGACCCGATGCTCGGCCCGGACGAGACCGCCGAGCAGCGCGAATCGGTCTCGTACGCCGTCCTCGCCCTCATGGAGCGCCTTTCCCCCAACGAGCGGGTGGTGTACGTGCTGCGGGAGGCCTTCGGCTACTCGCACCGGGAGATCGCGGAGATCCTCACCATCACCGAGGCCGCCTGCCAGCAGATCTTCCACCGCGCCAAGAAGCACATCGCGCACGGCAAGGCGCGCACCGAGATCGACGAGGCCGCCGCCCGGCGGATCGTGGAGGAGTTCCTCGCGGCCGCCACCAGCGGCCGGACCGAGCCGCTCGTACGGCTGCTCACCGACGACTCCCTCGCGATCGGCGACGGTGGCGGGAAGGTCCCGGCCCGCGCCAAGGCGTTCGAGGGCGCCCTCGCGGTCGCGAAGTTCATGCGGGGCCTCTTCAAACCCAGCACGGCCAAGCGCGCCATCGTCGGCGGCTCACCCGAGATCTACGCCACGACCGCCAACGGCGCCCCCGCCATCGTGGCGGTCCTCGACGGCCGGGTCATCGGCGTCATGTGCCTGGAGGTCACCGCCGAGGGCATCGCCGCGTTCCGCAACCAGGCCAACCCCGACAAACTCGAACGCGCGACCCGGCGGTGGGCGGCCACCGACCACGGGGAACCCCTGCTCCACGCCTTCTGACCCCCGATGTGACGTGCTTCACATCGGACCCCTGTCAGGAATCGGCGGGCTGCCCGGTTCAGGTAGCGAACCCGCGCGAGACAGGAGCCAGGACATGCAGCACCGCATCATCGTCATCGGAGCCGGCTACACCGGAGCCATCGCCGCCGGACGCCTCGCCAAGCGGCTGCACGGCGAGGACGTCACCCTCACCCTCGTCAACGCCGAGCCCGACTTCGTCGAGCGCGTCCGGATGCACCAGCTGGCGGTCGGCCAGGACCTCAAGCCCCGGCCCTTCAGCGAGATGTTCGCGGGCACCGGCGTCGAACTGAAGCTCGCGAAGGTCACCGGCGTCGACGTCGACCGCAAGACCGTCGCCGTCATCGACGCGAACGGCGCCGAAGAGCTGGAGTACGACAGCCTCGTGTACGCCCTCGGCAGCGGCTGGAACAGCCAAGGCGTCCCCGGCACCGCCGAGTACGCCCACGAGATCGCCGGCCGCCCCGGAGCGCTCCGGCTGCGCGAGCGCCTGGCCGGCCTGGGGGCCGGACAGCCCGTGGTCGTCGTCGGCGGCGGCCTCACCGGCCTGGAGGCCGCGACCGAGATCGCCGAGGCCCGCCCGGACCTCGACGTCGCCCTCGCCGCACGCGGCGCGCTCGGCGACTGGCTCTCGCCCAAGGGCCGCCGGCACCTGCGGAAGGTCTTCGACGGGCTCGGCATCACCGTGCACGAGCACACCGCCGTCACCGCCGTGGAGGCCGACCGCGTCGCCACCGCCGACGGCACGTCCGTGCCCGCGGCGGTCACCGTGTGGACCACCGGCTTCGCGGTCCACCCGATCGCGAAGGCCACCGCTCTGGAGGTCACCGGCACGGGCCAGATCGTGGTCGACGAAACCATGCGCTCGGTCTCGCACCCGGAGGTGTACGCCATCGGCGACGCGGCCATGGTGAAGGGCCCCGGCGACAAGCCGCTGCGGATGTCGTGCGCCTCGGGCACCCCCACCGCGTGGCAGGCCGCCGACGCCATCGCGGCGCGCCTGACCGGCAGGAAGCTCCCGAACGCACCGATCCGCTACTTCAACCAGTGCATCTCACTGGGCCGCAAGGAAGGCTTGATCCAGTACGTCACCGCCGACGACCGCGCCGTGGGGGCGGCCCTGACCGGACGGTTCGCCGCCCTCTACAAGGAGCTGATCTGCAAGGGCGCGGCCTGGGGCGTCGCCAACCCGACACTCGGGATGCCGACCCGCCGCCACCGCGTCGTGCGGGAGCGGGCCCAGGCGGGCTCGGTCGTCAGGGAGTCGGCCTGACCCGGCGGGGGGTGGGCGCCCCCGGCGCGGAAACCCCCCCGCGGGAGCCCGCTTAGTAACCCGTTACTAAAAGGGCGTTTTAAAAGATATAGGGCCCACG
>NZ_JBHXQO010000026.1:49430-95750 GCF_042717135.1 Streptomyces sp. NPDC058620 | reverse complement strand
CCGCACCACCGCCCGGGGCCCGGATCCTTTTCAGCACCCGGGCCCCGGTCTTCAGTAGCGGGGACAGGATTTGAACCTGCGACCTCTGGGTTATGAGCCCAGCGAGCTACCGAGCTGCTCCACCCCGCGTCGTTGAATGCAACATTACGTCACGCCGCCGACCAGTGCAAATTCATTCAGACGGCGGGTGCGGGCCGCCCGTCGGGCGCCCCGCACCGCTATGCGGTCAGTTCCTGGTGCAGCGCTTCCAGCAACCGTGCGGCCCGCTCGGCCACCTCGGCCGGCCCCAGCTCGACCGCCCGCGCGCACCAGCGCTGCCCCTCCGTGAGCTCGCCACGACGGGCGGCGAGCAGCGCGAGGCGCAGGGCCGCCCGGCCGTGCCCCTCGTTCGCCGCACGGCTCCACCACAGGGCCGCCTCGCGCTCGCTGCCCTCGCGGGCGAGCAGCAGCCCCAGGTTGAACGCGCCGTTGCGGCTGCCCGACTCGGCGGCTTCCCGGTACCAGTGCGCGGCACTCTCCATGTCGCCGCGCGCCGCGGCGAGCATTCCGACCCGCACCTGCGCACGGCGGTGCCCCTGCTGGGCGGCCCGCTCGTACCACTCCTCGCACTCGGTCTTCTCCGGCATCGGCTCCCCGAGCGCGGGCGGTCCGGGCGGCGGCTGTCGCGCGTCCAGCACACCGGCCAGCCGGAATGCGGCCTCGGCACTGCCGCCGCCCGCGGCGCAGCGCAGATGACGCTCGGCCTCCTGGCCCTTCCCGTCGCGCAGCAGCGCCATGCCGACCTGGAGGGACGCGTCGGTGTGCCCGGCCGCCGCGGCCCGCTGGTACCAGGCCAGCGCCGTACGGTCCTCGTCACGCCCCGCGTGCAGGATGCCGAGGTTGAAGGCCGCGTCGACGCTGCCGGCCTCGGCCGCCTTGGAGAACCAGGGCTCCGCTCCGGTGTGGTCCCCGGCCTGGAGCAGGAGCACGGCCAGCGCGTTGGCCGCCTCGCGGTGCCCCGCGTAGGCGGCACGGCGATACCACTGCTCGGCCTGCGGCGTACGGTCCTGGGCGGCGCAGAGCAGCCCGAGGTTGTACGCGCCGTTGACGTCACCCGCGTCCATGGCGGCGCGGTACCAGCGCTCAGCGGTCTGCTGCTCGCCCCGGGCGGCGTGGAGGGCCCCCAGGGCGTTGGCGGCGTTGCCGTCGCCGTCCTGGGCGGCACGCAGCCACCACACGGCCGCGCTCTCCTCGTCGCCCGCGTCCCGCAACAGGAAGCCGAGCGCGCAAGCGGCCCGCGGCTCACCCTCCTTGGCGGCGGTGAGGTACCACCGGCCGGCCTCCTTCAGCTCACCGCGCTGCTCCAGGATGGCGCCGAGGTGCAGAGCGGCCCGACGGTGACCGCGCGCGGCGGCCTGGCGGTACCACTGCTCGGCCTCGCCCATGCGTCCGGCGTCCGGGCCCGCCACGGGTCCGTCGCCGCTCCGCTTGCGCTCGCCGCCGGCCTTTCCGTCGCCGGCCCTGGCCTGCTTGACGATGCCCGTACGCGGACCGCTCGCGGCTTCCTCGGCCTGCGGCGCCTCCGGGGCTCCGGGCGCCCCGAGCACCCGGCCGGTGGCGTGGGAGCCCGTACCGCGTCCGAGACCGAAGGCGTCGTGCGGATCAGCGAGAGCCTTGCGCTCCAGGGTGCGCGCCAGGCGGTACGCGGCCTCGCGGTGCCCCTGCTCCGCGGCGGCCCGCAGCCATCGCTCGGCTCCGACATCGCTGCGGTGCTCCAGCAGGTCGGCCAGGGCGTAGGCGCCCAGAGCGTGGCCCTGCTCGGCGGACTGACGCAGCCAGTATTCGGCGCCCGGCTCGTCGCCGCGCTCCCGGAAGTGCCGGCCGAGGGCGTGGGCGGCGGCCGCGGAACCCGCGACGGCCGCGATCCGCCACCACCCGGCGGCCTCGTCCGCGTACCCGCGCTGGTGGAGGAGGACGCCCAGGTTGTTGGCCGCCGCCCGGTCGCCCTCGGCGGTGGCCGCGCGCAGGTACCGCTCGGCGGCGTCCAGGTCACCGCGGCGCAGCAGCAGCGCGCCGAGGACGCTCATCGAGGCGGTGTCACCGGCGTCGGCCGCACGGCGGTACCGCGCTTCGGTCTCGACTCCGTCCGCGGTCTCGGCGGCGTACGCGGTGTCGGCTGTGCAGATGGCGTCGGCAGAGCTGGTGGCATCGGTCGTCTCGGCGAGAGCGGCGACAAATGCCGCATCCGACATGCTTTCCGTCTTCTCGACGTGCCGCTGCACAAACCGCCCTGTCTCCAACAGAGTTGCCCTGTCCCCCATAAATACCATCGTCGCACCACCTGTAACCCGCGTACACCTGGTATATCGCGGACAGTGAGGTCACTTCAGCGTTTTGTCGACATGCCCACAGAGAGACAAGTCAAACACGCCCGGGCTCAACTCATGCCCCGCAAACCGCACTTCACGCGGATGGCGCCCGAAAGACTGACAACATGACAAAGGCCCGAATCCTGTTGGATTCGGGCCTTTGTCTTTTCAGTAGCGGGGACAGGATTTGAACCTGCGACCTCTGGGTTATGAGCCCAGCGAGCTACCGAGCTGCTCCACCCCGCGTCGTTGTGTTGAAACAGTACCACGACGCGGGGGTGGATTTTCTCAGCTCCCCTGGTCAGTGCCCTTGTCGTCGGCCTTGTCGGCCGCCTCGGCACCGTCCGCACCACTGCCCGGCTTGGGCTGAGCCGCGGCCGCCCTCCGCAGGGCGTCCTCCAGATCCGCCTGGGCCTTGCCATAGGCGGTCCAGTCCTGCTTCTGCAGGGCCTCCTCGCCCTCCGTGTACGCCTTCTGGGCGTCCGCGATGGCCTTCTTCAGTGCGGCGTCCCCGGTTGCCGGCGGCTCCGTGGGGTCGCCCGGCGGCTCCGTGGGCTCCGTGGGCTCCGTCGGACCGGTGTCCTCGACCCCGAAGACGGCGTTGAGCGCCTCACCGAGACTGTTCTCGAAGACGATCTTCGACCCGTACGACGCGGCCACCTTGCGCAGCAGCGGATAGTTCTGCGTGCCACCGCGCGTGTACACCGGTTCGATGTAGAGGAAGCCTCCGTCGAGCGGCACGGTCAGCAGATTGCCGTACTCGATGTCGGAGTCGGTGCCCTTGAGGTTTCTCACGAACTCGGCGACGTCGTCGTTGCCGTTGAGCTCACTCTGTACCTGGCCCGGGCCCTTCACCGTGGTGGTGACTCTCAGCAGCCTCATGGTGCCGTAGTCCTTGCTTGCCGCGTCCGCGTCCACCGCCATGAACGCCCCCAGGTCGGGCCGCCCCTTCGGTGTGAACGTCGTGGTCAGTGAGAACTTCTGCGCGTCCTGACCCGGCATCTTCATGCTCAGGTAGTACGGCGGAACGGCCCCCGGCTCCTTGTTGGTGGGGTCGTCCGGCACCTGCCAGGCGTCACTCCCGCTGTAGAACTGGGCGGGGTCCTGGACGTGATAGCGCGTGAGCAGCTCCCGCTGGACCTTGAACAGGTCCTGCGGGTAGCGCAGATGGTCCATCAGTTCGGTGGGGATGTCTCCGCGGGACTTCACGGTCCCGGGGAACGCCTTGCGCCAGGTCTTGAGGACCGGGTCCTTGGTGTCCCACTCGTAGAGCTTGACCTTGCCGTCGTAGGCGTCGACGGTGGCCTTCACCGAGTTGCGGATGTAGTTGACCTGGTTCTGCTGGGCGACGACCGCGCGCTGGTTGGTGGTCAGCGAGTCGGCCGTGGTGTCCCCCAGCGTCGTACGCGAGGCGTACGGGTAGCCGTTGGTCGTGGTGTAGGCGTCGACGATCCACTGGATACGGCCGTCGACGACCGCCGGGTAGGCGTCTCCGTCGATGGTCAGCCACGGGGCCACCGCTTCGACGCGCTCCTTGGGCGTGCGGTTGTACAGAATCCGCGAACCCTCGCCGATGGCTCCCGAGTACAGGATCTGCGGCTCGCTGAAGGACACGGCGTAGGCGGCGCGGTTGAACGCGTTGGCGAGACTGACGCCGCTGTCGCCGCTGTAGCTGGTGGTCTTCTCGCCGTCCTCCTCGTAGTCGAGCTCCTTCTGGGGCCCGCCGACGATGGAGTACTGAGCGGTCTTCTCGCCGTAGTAGATCCGCTGCTCGTACTTGCCCAGCTGGCCGCTGGCCGGCAGCCCCGACTCGGTGAAGTCCGGGGAGCCCGCCGGGTTCGTGCCCGTCGTGGTCCCCCGGGCCGCGATCGCGCCGTAGCCGTGGGTGTACGTGAAGTGGTCGTTGATCCAGTTCCGCTTGGGCAGACCTTCGAGGTTGAGTTCCCGAAGACCGATGACGGTGTCCTGCTCCTTGCCGTCCGGGCCCTTGTAGCGGTCGACGTCCAGCGTCTTGGGGAACTGGTAGTAGTTCCTCTTCTGCTGGAGCTGCTGGAAGGCCGGGGAGACGACGTTCGGGTCCATCACCCGGTAACTGGCCGCCGCGTCCGCGTCGGTGCGCAGCTTGGCGTCGTCGGTTTCCGTGCTCTTGCCCGTGTAGTCGTCGACCTGCGCGTCATCGATGTCGTACGCGTCGCGTGTGGCGTCGATGTTCTTCGCGATGAACGGCGCTTCCTTGGCCTGCTCGTTCGGCTGGACCTGGAACTTCTGCACGATCGCCGGGTAGAGCCCGCCGATCAGGATCGCCGAGAGCACCATGAGCCCGAAGCCGATCACGGGCAGCTGCCAGGTGCGGCGCCACAGCGTCGCGAAGAACAGCACGGCGCAGATAGCGGCGATGCAGAAGAGAATGGTCTTCGCCGGCAGGTAGGCGTTCGCGTCGACGTACCGGAGGCCCGTCCAGTTGTCGGTGGCCTTGAAGTCGCTCGACTTCACCGCCAGCCCGTACCGGTCGAGCCAGTACGCCACGGCCTTCAGCGAGACGAAGATGCCGAGCAGCACCGAGAGATGGCCGGTGGCCGCGGCGGTCGCCCGCGCGCCCGGGCTGGTGATCCGCAGTCCGCCGTACAGGTAGTGCGTCAGCGCGGCGGCGATCAGCGACAGCACGGCCGCCGCGAACCCGAAGCCGAGCATGAAGCGGTACCAGGGAAGGTCGAAGGCGTAGAAGGACACATCCAGGTTGAACTGGGGGTCCTTCTGGCCGAAGGCCACACCGTTGACGTACATCAGCCACGTACGCCACTGGCCCGAGGCGGACGCTCCGGCGATCAGCCCGACGAGCGCGGTGATCGCGAGCAGCACCCACTTCTTGTACGGGGCGACGCTCATCCGGTAGCGGTCCAGGCTCTGCTGTTCCAGCGACATCGCGCTCAGCGGCGGCCGGAGCCGGTGCGCGAGCCAGATGTTCACACCGACGGCGATCGCCATCAGCAGTCCGAAGACGAGGAACAGTCCGATCTTGGTCCACAGAGTGGTGGTGAAGACGGATGAATACTCGACCGACCTGTACCAGAGCCAGTCCGTCCAGAACCCCGCGAACATGACGAAGGCCATGGCGAGAACCGCCAGGACACCCAAAGTCATGAGCAGGGTACGGACGCGCCGGGACGGGCGGCCGACTCTGATCCGTGGCCCGGTCGGGCCTCCGCCGCGGTCCGGCATCTGGAAAGCCAACGTGCGCACCTCGAAGTTCGCGGTCGTGTGGAGCAGGCCCAGCGATCGTAGAGCCCACCTATGCAACTTACTGAGGCTTTACCTAGTTCCCGTTACCGGGGCGGAAGGAGGCAGGATATTGAGCATGCCCAACGTTTCCCCCTCCGGCCCTCCGATGGCCGCGAGCCCCCTCACTGTCGCCGTACTCGAAATCGACGCCTATGCCGCCAACCTCGGCTGGGACCAGCCGGCCCGGCTCTTCGCCCTGGTCGACACCGCCCGGCTGCGCGTCCAGGAGCCGGGCCTGGCCGCTCAGCTCGGTCTGGACGACACCGGTTCCACGACCGCCACCCTCACACCGGTCGAGCAGGACGAACTGCCCGCCGGTACCGCGCTGGACGAGTTCCTCGCCACCATCGCCTGGCCCGACGCGGTGGTCGGGTGCGCGATGACCGTCGAGCGGCTGATGCTGCCGCCGTCCGCCGAGGCTTCC
This sequence comes from Streptomyces sp. NPDC058620, assembly GCF_042717135.1. Taxonomy (NCBI): domain Bacteria; kingdom Bacillati; phylum Actinomycetota; class Actinomycetes; order Kitasatosporales; family Streptomycetaceae; genus Streptomyces; species Streptomyces sp. NPDC058620. The sequence goes on along the minus strand of NZ_JBHXQO010000026.1, from coordinate 89,699 downwards.
GTCCCCGAAGGGCTGAGCGATGCTCAGCTGACCAAGTGGGTCGCCAAGCACCCGGACCGCCAGGAGGTCCGGATGACGGTGGCCGTCCTGCGCGACGGATCACGGGACTCGGCCGTACGGCTGCGGGAGAAGGACTCCCCGACCGAGGTGCTGACCGGCGCGGGACTCGTTCCCGGGCTGGCCGAGGCGCTCGCCGCGACCTTCGAGTCCTGACCCTCTCGTCCTGACCCTCTCGTCCCGGTCCCTCCGCTCCCGGTCCTCCCGGGCCGGAGGGGCCCGGCCGTCAGCTCGCCGAGCAGCTCGGCAGGCCGGCGGTGTCCCCCGTCCGGATCTTCTCCAGCGACTTCTTGGCGTCGTCGAGGGTCTTCACCCGTACCAGCGTGAGACCGCTGGGGATGTCGGACGCGGCGGCAGCGCAGTTGTCGTCGGGAGTCAGGAAGTACCGGGCTCCCGCGTCGCGCGCGCCCACCAGCTTCATGTTGATGCCGCCGATGGGGCCGACCGTGCCCTCGTCGTCGATCGTGCCGGTGCCGGCGATGAACTTGCCGCCCGTCAGGTTCCCGGGCGTCAGCTTGTCGATGATGCCCAGGGAGAACATCAGGCCAGCGCTGGGGCCGCCCACGTCGGCGAGCTCGATGTCGATCTCGAACGGGAACGTGTGGTCCGTCCCGGCCTGGATGCCGACGATCGCCCGGTTCTCCTTCGGCGCCTTCTTCGTCGTGATGACGATCTTCTCGGTGGAACGGGGCTGTTTGCCAGCCTTCTCGGCGGCAGCCGCCTCCTTGGCCGGGACGATCGTGAAGGTGACGTCCTCGCCCGGCTTGTGCTTGGTGACGAGCGCGGCGACGTCCTCGGGCTGCTTGACGGGCGCACCGTCGACGGCCTTGATCACGTCGCCCGCGTGCAGCTGCCCCTGGGCGGGGCTGCCCTTGATGACGGTGGACACCACGATGCGGGACGAGACGGGGATGTCCAGCTCCTCCAGGGCGGCGACCTTGGCGCTCTCCTGGGACTGGCTGAACTCCTCGGCGTTCTCCTGCGTCGACTCCTCTTCCGTCTTGCCGTCCGGGTAGAGGGTGTCGTGAGGTACGACCACGCTGTCGTGAGCCAGCCAGCCGTACACAGCTCCGACGATGTTCATCTCGTAGTCCGCACCGGTGACGCGGACCGTCGTCATGTTCAGATTCCCCGTGGTGGGGTATGTCTTACGGCCGCTGATCCGGAGGACGGGCTCGCCCCGTGCATCGCCCAGCGTGTTCACGGTCGGCCCCGGGGACATCTCGGAGTACCCCACGGGAATCAGCACGCCTGCGCAGAGCAGCGCGATGAGGATCAGGGTGGAGGCGAGCATCGTCGCGGTGCGGCGTGGCATGGAACGACAGTACGGGAATGGCCTGTCAGTGCACCGTCGGGGCCGGTCCGTACGAGGACGCCGGCGGGGCGACGGGCTGCGTCATGCGACGGGGTGCGGGGTCATACGGCATCGGAACCGGAGTGCGATTTCTCCATCGCGTCACGGAACCTTGCGTAGCCGGCGAGCTCGGACACATCGCCGGTCGTGCGATTACGCGCGGCCCAGCTCCCCCATATCGCAGCGCCGACAGCAGCGAAGAGTGGAATCAGCAACCAAGCGAGTGCCGCCATTACGACCTCCCTTCCCCGTGAGTGACCGCAAGTGACCGATCAGCAGATTAACGATCTGGAAGGCCAACGCTCACGGCAGGGGGGCGGTTACGCAAATCGGGGCTGATACTCCCCGGTCCGGTTTGCGCTCAGCAGGCTCCCACCCACTCCTCCGTGCCGTCCGAGAAGCGCTGGTGCTTCCAGATCGGGACCTCGTGTTTGAGGTCGTCGATGAGCTTCCGGCAGGCGTCGAACGCCTCTCCCCGGTGCGCGCAGGAGACGGCGACGACCACCGCCAGATCGCCTACCGCCAGTTCACCCACACGGTGGACAGCGGCCAGTGCGCGGACCGGGAACTCGGCGACGACCTTCTCGGCCACCTTCCGCATCTCGTCCTGCGCCGACGGATGACAGGAGTAGCCGAGCGCTCCGACGTCCTGTCCCTCGTCGTGATTGCGCACCGTGCCGACGAAGAGCGCGATGCCGCCCGCCGCGTCGTCCCCCACGGCTCGGAAGATCTCGTCGACGGAGAGCGGCGTTTCGCGGATCTCCAGCAGCCGGATGGGGTCGAGAGCCGCCTGCTCGCCGGGGTGGTCATGGGTACGTGCCATGGGGTCCATCGTGCCGCACGGCACCGACATCGCGGAACAGCGATTTCGTCCGGCGGACCGCCGGTGCCCTTGGAGCCTCCTACAGACACCCTGCGCGGCGTCTGCGCAGGGCCCGCAGCGGACGGACACCGGCGGCCTGATGCGAGCGATCCCTAGATGCGGCGGCGTGCCTTACGGGCGCGCCGGACCAGGGCGGCGGTGCCCAGCAGGGCGACGGTCGCCCCGGCGGCACCGGCAGCGGTGGCGTCCTTGCGGCCGAGCCGGCGTCCGGCGAGCGTGTGGCGGCCCTCCACCTCTTCGAGGAGCGCTCCGAGCACCTCCTCGTTGGTCCACTTGGGCCGCCATCCGGCGTCGTGCAGCCGGCTCACGCTGACCACCCAGGGATGCATCGTGTACGCGAGGTCGCCCGCCGGCGAGGGGGTGAGACCGATGCGGTGGAGCCGCGCCGCCGCGCCGAGCGCGACCGCCGAGGGGAGCTCCATGCGACGTACGCCACTGAGTTCCTCGACCTCCGGCTGCTCCAGCCACCCGTCGCAGCCGACGGCGAACTCTCCGTCGATCTTTTCGAGGGCGGCGTACTCCAGGGCGGTCACCAGGTCGTCGACGTGGCAGAACTGCCAGGTGGGACGTGATCCCGCGACGACCAGGAGCCGCGGCGACTCGAAGTAGCGGGTCAGCGCCGTGTCCGTACCGCCGACCAGGACCGTGGGCCGGACGACGGTGACGTTGAGCCCGGGGTGGGCGCGTGGTGCGCGGCGGCCCAGCCGCTCGATCTCCAGCAGGTCACCGACTCCGGTGGCCTCCGCCGTGGCGCGCAGTTCGGCGTCCTCGGAGAGCGGGACGTCGTTGTCCGGAAGGGCCCCGTAGACCATCGCCGAGGTGCACAGCACGACCCGGTGCACGCCCACGGCGGCGGCGGCCGTCAACACCGTCTGGGTGCCGCGCACGTTGTACGCCGTACGGGCGGCGGGGTCGGTCTCCAGGTCGAGATCGAGCGCCAGGTGCACCACGACGTCCGCGCCGCGGAGCTTCTCCGCGATGGCGGGGTCGCGTACGTCCAGGATGTGCCAGGTCGCCTCGGAGACCTCTCCCCGGCGTTCGTCGATGGCGATGACCTGCTTGATCTCGTCGGATGCGACAAGATGTGCGACGAGAAGTTCACCGACGCCGCTCGCGGCGCCGGTGACCGCCACCACGGGGCCCCGGTTCCTGGAGCGGTTCTTTTCGGGCTTGGTCTCGGACGAGGGGTCGGCCAGGTTTCGCGCTGCGCGAACCTGCGGATCTGGGGAACTCACCGGGCGTCTCCAGCGGTTGTCTTCAGTACGTACCCGAATGACGCGTACGTACCAGGTGGCGTCCATCCTGCCGCAGGCCGGGAGCCGGCGGAGCACTGAGGCCCTAAGCGGGCTTGGTGTCTACGCTGGATGGTGATGTCGGGCAGTCGCCGTCGGTTCGAGCCGGCGGCCCTACGAGCCGAGGAAACCCGTGAGTGACACCCCATTCGGATTCGGCCTTCCGCCGGAGGAGCCGGACAACGGCGACGAAGGCAAGAAGAAGGACCCCACCGGAGGTGGTCAGGGTCCGGGCGGCCCGGGCAACCCGTTCGGCTTCGGTCCGGGCGCGGGCGGTGACAATCCGTTCGCAGCCATGTTCGGTTCGATGAACCCGAACGACCTGGGTGCGGCCTTCCAGCAGCTCGGCCAGATGCTCAGCTACGAGGGCGGTCCCGTGAACTGGGACATGGCCAGGCAGATCGCCCGCCAGACGGTCTCGCAGGGCACCCCGGACGGCACCAAGGACGCGAGCGTGGGTCCCGCGGAGCGCACGGCGGTCGATGAGGCACTGCGGCTGGCGGACCTGTGGCTGGACGGCGTGACCTCGCTCCCGTCCGGTTCGGTCTCGACCGTCGCCTGGAGCCGCGCGGAGTGGGTCGAGGCGTCCCTCCCCGCCTGGCAGCAGCTCGTCGACCCGGTGGCCGAGCGTGTCGGCCTGGCCATGGGCGATGTCCTGCCCGAGGAGATGCAGGCCATGGCGGGCCCCCTGATCGGCATGATGCGGTCGATGGGCGGCGCCATGTTCGGCCAGCAGATCGGGCAGGCCGTGGGCGTGCTCGCCGGTGAGGTGGTCGGTTCCACGGACATCGGGCTGCCGCTCGGCCCGGCCGGCAAGGCGGCACTGCTTCCGCTGAACGTCGAGCTGTTCGGCAAGGACCTGGGCGTGTCCCAGGACGAGGTGCGGCTCTACCTCGCGCTGCGCGAGGCCGCCCACCAGCGTCTCTTCGCCCACGTGCCGTGGCTGCGCTCGCATCTCTTCGGTGCGGTCGAGGCGTACGCACGCGGGATCAAGGTGGACACCAGCAAGCTGGAGGACGTGGTCGGCCAGTTCGACCCGACGCAGCCCGAGCAGTTGCAGGACGCCCTCCAACAGGGAATGTTCCAGCCGGAGGACACCCCCGAGCAGAAGGCGTCGCTGGCCCGCCTGGAGACGGCGCTCGCGCTGGTCGAGGGCTGGGTGGACGCCGTGGTCCACGAGGCCGCCAAGTCGCGGCTGACCTCGGCGGACGCGCTGCGCGAGACGCTGCGCAGGCGCCGGGCGTCCGGTGGTCCCGCCGAGCAGACCTTCGCCACGCTGATCGGACTCCAGCTGCGCCCGCGCCGGCTGCGGGACGCCTCGCGGCTGTGGGCCTCGCTCACGGACGCACGGGGTGTCGACGGCCGTGACGGTCTGTGGGAGCACCCGGACATGCTGCCGACGGCCCGTGACCTGGACGATCCGGACGGCTTCGTCCATCACGAGCAGCTGGACTTCTCCGAGCTGGACAAGATGCTCGGTGAGGCCGCCAAGGGGCCGCAGAAGCCCGCTCCCGAGGCGGACGGCGGCACCGACGGGCCGGGCACCGAGGACAAGGGCGGCAAGGACAGCGGCGGCAAGGACAGCAAGGGCGACACCGACCAGTGAGCCTGCACGACGACGCCGTCCTCGTTCTGAAGGGCTACGCCCCCGAGGCCGACGCGGCGCAGGACGAACTGCGCCAGGTCTACCTCGACCACCTGGCACAGCACGCGGACGGCATGTGGAAGGCGTGCGGGGCCGGACACCTGACCGCCAGCGCGCTTGTGATCGACGCCGACCGCGGCCGGGTTCTGCTGACCCTGCACAGGAAGCTGCGGATGTGGCTCCAGATGGGCGGGCACTGCGAGCCGCAGGACTCCGCGCTCGCCGCCGCCGCCCTGCGTGAGGCGACGGAGGAATCCGGGATCGAGGGCCTGACGCTGCTGCCCGGCGGGCCGGTGCGGCTGGACCGGCACCCGATTCCGGCGCCCTGCCACTGGCACCTCGACGTGCAGTACGCGGCGCTTGCCCCGGCCGGAGCCACCGAGCAGCTCAGCGACGAATCGCTGGACCTGCGCTGGTACGCGTACGACGAAGTCGCGTCCGTGGCCGACGCCTCGGTCGCGCGGTTGCTGGAGGGGACGCTCACGGCGCTGGAACGGCGCGCACAGCCGTAACACCCGACCGGCATCGCGTAAGGGGCGGTCTCCAAAGAGACCGCCCCTTACGCGATGCCGCTGTGTACGGATCAGTTCCAGGCGTTGTTCTGGTTCTGAGCGTGCGCGCCCTGCTGGCCGACGCCGAACTGCGCGCGGGCACCCTGCCCGATCTCGGCGTGCTGCGGGGGCATGACCTCGCTCGGCTGGACGAGGGCGAAGCCCTGCCCGAGGAAGCTGAGCTCCCAGCCCTCACCGGTGTTGCCGCGCCGCCGCCTGACGCCGGAGGAGTGCGTCTGGGCCTGCATCTGCACGCGCAGCGAGCTGGACCAGGCCACGATCGCGTCGGCGTCGACGTTCACGTACTTGTCAGGCGTCACCTGCATCATCAGCGGCTGGCCGGAGGTCATCAGCGCGACCTTGCCGTTGCCGGTGATGTTGAGCTGGTACTTCCCGGTGCCCGAGAGGCCGTACTGACTGTCCACCGCGATGACCTCGGTGTGCAGCGTGGAGTCCAGGGCGAGGACGTAGGCGCTGTCCACCGTCATGCCCTCGTGGTCGACGTCCACGACGTGGATGTACTGGGCGAGGTTGGCCAGGTAGACGGTGCCCTGCCCGGTGCAGCGCATCAGGTCGAGGCCCTCGCCCGTGTTCGCACGGGCCCGGCGCTGGCCCTGCGAGCGGTACTCGCCGTCGAACTCCATCAGTCCCTGGTACGCGACCATGGCGCCCTTGCGGGCGAGGATGTCGTCGTGGCCGGTCAGCGAGACCCGCAGGAGCTGCGGGTTCTGGATGGTGTACCGGTCCTGGGACTGCTGCTCGGTGTGAGCGAAAAGCGGACTCTGCATGGTGTGTTCTCCCCCCTCAGTTCCGGACCCGAAGGCGGTCGGTACTGTCCTCGCTCGGCTGGACGACGACGATGCCCTGTCCCGAGAAGGCCATCTGGTACGCCTCTCCGCTGCCCCGCCCGATGAGCGAGGAAGCCTTGAAGCTGCGCTTGCCCTTCACCTTGAGGTTCGGGGACCACGCGACCAGGGCGTCCGGGTCGACGTACGTCTCGTCCTCGCCACGGCCGCAGTCGACGACGATAGGAGTGCCGCGGGAGGTGATGGCCACCCACCCGGTGCCCTGGATGCCGACGTTCCACAATCCCTGGCCGGCGAACTTGGCGAGGCCCTTGACCCGCTCGACGCCCCAGGTGAGATGGGCGTCGAAGGCCAGGAGGTTGGTGCCGTTGACCGAGAGGGAGTCGTTGTCGAGGTTGATGACGACTACATCGGCGCCGTAGTCGGCGAGGTAGAGCAGCCCGTCGCCGGAGCACTTCATGACGGGTGCGCCCTCGCCGGTGACCCACTGGGAGGCGGCCTGCCGGACGGCGGGCGGATTGGGTTCGTACTGGATGAAGCCCTCGTACGCCACCATCGAGCCGGTGCGTGCGTACAGGTCCTGGCCCGTGGCCATGGCGACCTTGAGCATCGTGCGGCCGTGATTCTCCATCCGGGCCGTTACGGGGGTCGGGGCGAAGCCCGCGAGTTGCTGGTTCATGACGGGCTCCCTCACACCTCGTAGGGCTGGACGACGATGAAGTTCCCGGGCGCTCCCCGGAACTGGAGGTTCACGGTCTCTCCGCTGTGTCCCGGATACGCGTTGCGGCGCAGCCTGACCTGGCTGGAGACGATCACCTGGGACGCCGACGACCAGGCGACGACGGCGTTGCAGTCGGCGAACGTGGTCGGGGTGACCGGCAGGACGACCGGGACACCATGGGTCTTCACGACCACGGTGCCTGTTCCCTGGAACAGCATGGTGAACAGGGCGCCGCCGGGGATGCCGTGTCCCTCGATCCTGCGGACCTCGTACTGGAGCGACTCGTCGAAGGCGAGCACGCTCTCGGCGGAGACGCAGATGCCGTCGCCCTGCAGCTCGATCGGATGCAGATGCGAACCTTCCTCGGCGAGGAAGACCTGGCCTCGGCCCGTACAGCGCATCAGCTGCATTTCCTGACCGGTGGCGTTACCGACCACACGGCCCGCGAAACCCGCGCTCTTGTAGCCGAAGTCGACCTTGCCCTGGTACATCACCATGCTGCCCTGGCGTGCCAGCACAGGGGTGTTGCCCATGGTCAGATCGACCCTCATGAGCTGCTGGTTCTGAGGGGTCCAGCGCTGGCCGGTCGGCGTCTCCTTGTAGAGCTGGAGAGCCGCCTGCAGACCGGCACCGCCCTGCGGGACCCCTTGGGGGACACCCTGGGGCACGCCTCCCGGCATACCGGGAGGCTGCTGCCCGAAGGGGGCCGGGGCCTGCTGACCGTAGGGAGCGGCAGGCGGCGCGCCCTGTCCGGGAACCTGCCCGAACTGCGGCTGCTGCGGCTGCGGCGGCTGTCCGTACGGGGACGGGGCCTGCGGCGCCACCGGGGCAGCCATGGTCGGCGCGGAGTGCATCGGCTGCTGCGGCGGCGCGGGTGGCGCTGCGGCAGGGGCTCCGAAGACCGGTGCGGGCTGAGGAGCCTGCGGTGCCTGTGGAGCCGGGGCTCCGAAGGCCGGGGGCGCGGTCGCCTGTGCGGGCGGGGCGAACGACGGGGCGGCCGCCTGCGGCTGGGGAGCGGCCTGGGCTTCCTCCGCGACCTCTCCGCCGAAGTTCTTCAGCAGAGCGTCCAGACCACCGTCGAAGCCCTGCCCGACGGCGGCGAAACGCCAGACGTCCTTGAGGTAGAAGTCGCCCAGCATCACGGCGCGCTCGGTGGTGAACTCCGAGCCGGTGAAGGCGTACCTCACCACCTCTTCGCCGCCGGCCACGATCCGGATGTATCCGGGTCCGACCTGCGACATCTGCCCCGCACCGTCGAGAGTCGCGGTGAATGACAGCTTATGGATGTTCGCCGGAATGCGGTCGAGCGTGACGCGGAACGACTCGGTGTCGCCGGACTGTGCGCCGAGCAGCTGAATGGACTCCTCGGGCGACTTCGGCTGATTGAAGAAGATGAAATACCGGTCGTCCGAGAGCTGCTCATTGGCGTCGAGGCCGAAGCAGCTGATGTCGAAGGTCAGTCCGGGTCCGGCGATCTGCACACCTACGTACAGATCCGTCCCTGGCGTGAGGTCACTGATCTTGGCCTTGTGGCCGCGTTGGAATTCCCTGGCCATGCGTAACGACCGTCCCCCATCCCGAATGTGAATGCGTCGCGTCAGGCTATCCGCAAACGACGACATCGAGCCAAGTCGGTACAGACCCGGTACAGAATCACCGAACGTCACTCCTCGCGCGCGGCGGGCAGGTGCGGAAGCCGGTCCGCCGCCACGACACCTTCGAGGTAGCCCCGGGCCCGCTCGGTGCGCGGATACGCCTCGAGCAGCTGCCAGAAGCGGGGGCCGTGACCGGGAACGAGCAGGTGTGCCAGCTCATGGACGAGGACGTAGTCGACGACGTACTCCGGCATGCCCTGCAGCCGGTGCGACAAGCGGATGGAGCCCTCGGCCGGGGTGCAGGAGCCCCATCGGGTGTTCTGGTTGGTCACCCACCTCACGGAAGCGGGCCTTGCCCGGCCTTCGAAATACTGGGCGGACAGCCGCTCGGCGCGCTCGGCCAGCTCGCTGTCGCCGATGACACGCTTGCTTTCCTGGGCGGCGAGCTTGTCGAGCATCACACTCACCCAGCGCCGTTCCTCCGCCTCCGACATCCGGGCGGGGATCAGCACGATGGTGCGGTCGCCCTCCCGGTACGCGGAGACCGTTCTGTTACGCCGCGCACTTCTGCGGACCTCGACCGCGCTCGTTGCCGAAGCCCGGGGCTGGCGGGCGGCCGCGCTGCGCTGATTGCTTCCGGCGCTGCGCACGGGGATCCCCCCGGCGAGGCCGGGTGACGATTCGGCGGGCACGCCCCGACGTTACCCGCTGTCAGTGGCGGAAGTCCCGGCTCCGGGACGGTTCGGCGCTGATCCGGTCCACAGCGTGCGCCATTTGAACGACTAATACCCCCTGCCTGTGGATAACTTTTCGCGGACTTCGCGCCGCCGCCGCATTCTGGCAAAGGATCTTCACAACGACCGGGGAGAAGTCATGCATCCGATGCTCAAGCCAGCACTGCGCCGCGCATGGCGCGGACGGAACACCGTCCAATTCGGGGTGACGCCCGCCCACGCGGTGACGCTCGGGCCCATGGATATCGCCACGGGGAGCTTTCTGGAACTGCTCGACGGCACGCGCGGTCTGCAACTCCTCCGCGAAGAAGCCCGGGCGCTGGATCTGTCGGACCGTCATGTGGACGTCCTCGTCGCGCGCCTGACGGAAGCCGGCCTGCTGGACGATCCCCGGGGCGGCGGCCCGGAGGCCGACGCGTTACGCGACCGGGCCGCCGCCCTGGAGCGGCAGCGGCCCGATCTCGCGTCACTCTCCGTCGTGCACCCGGAGCCCGGCAGCGGACTGCGGCGGCTCGCCGCCCGGCGGGCCATACGCGTGCAGGTGCGGGGAGCGGGCCGGGTGGGGGCCGTGATCGCCGGGGTGCTGTCCGGAGCGGGAGTGGGCCGGGTCGAGGTGCTGGACGGCGGTCGTGCCGAGCCGGGGGACGTCGCCCCCGGAGGTCTCCCGGCCTCCGCGGTCGGGGAGCGGAGGGACTCGGCGGCCCGTCAGCTCGTCCGCCGGTCGGCAGTGGGCGGAACGCCGCGGGCCGCCGAGACGGCCGGGACACCGGCCGGCGGCGAGCCGGGGCTGTCCCTGATCGTGGTCGCGCCGCGGGACGGCCTCTCGGTGTACGCCCCCGATCCCGCCACCGCCGCTCCATGGATCAGTTCGGGAACTCCCCATCTCTACGCGGGTGTGATCGAAGCCACAGGGGTGGTCGGGCCGTTGGTACTGCCCGGAGGCACGGGATGCGCGGGCTGCCTGGCCCTGCACCGCGCCGACCGCGACCCGCAGTGGCCGCGCATGCTGGCGCAGTGGCGCTCCGGGCGCCGCAGCGCCGTTCCGGCCTGCGACGTGGGCTTGGCCACAGCGGTGGCGGGGCTTGCGGCGGCCCACGCGCTGTCCTTCCTCGACGGGGAACTGCCGGCCAGCACGGGCGCCCGGTGGGAGGCCGCGATGCCACTGCTGGACTGGCGGTCGGAGCAGTTGGGGCCGCATCGCGACTGTTCGTGCGGTGCGGCCGGGCACACTGAGGGGGAGCTCACCTCCGAGGCGGGTGCCGCGCACGACACAATGGCCGGGTGACCGCTGTCGACGGCAACGCCGAAGACTCACGCGGCACGGTCTGGGAACTGGAGGGGCACATGTCTGATCTTCCCCGGAAGGCGGTCACCCGTACCGCCAAGCTGGCCGCGCTGCCGCTCGGCTTCGCGGGCCGTGCCACGTGGGGGCTGGGTAAGCGGATCGGCGGGAAGTCCGCCGAACTGGTGGCCCGCGAGGTGCAGCAGCGCACCGCCGACCAACTCTTCCGCGTCCTGGGTGAGTTGAAGGGCGGCGCGATGAAGCTCGGGCAGGCGCTGTCCGTCTTCGAATCGGCGCTGCCCGAAGAGGTCGCGGGACCCTACCGGGCGGCGCTCACCAAACTGCAGGAAGCCGCGCCGCCCATGCCCGCGCGCACGGTGCACGCGGTGCTGGAAGAACGACTGGGCGAGGACTGGCGGGATCTTTTCCTCTCGTTCGAGGACAAGCCCGCGGCCGCCGCGTCGATCGGGCAGGTCCACCGGGCGGTGTGGCACGACGGGCGGGACGTCGCGGTGAAGGTGCAGTACCCGGGCGCGGGTGAGGCACTGCTCTCGGATCTGACCCAGTTGAGCCGCTTCGCCCGGCTGTTCGGCCCGCTGGTCCCGGGGATGGACGTGAAGCCGCTCATCAAGGAACTGCGCGAGCGGGTGGCGGAGGAGCTGGACTACGGGCTGGAGGCGGAGTCCCAGCGGCAGCACGCGACGGAGTTCGAGGACGATCCCGACGTGGTCGTCCCGGGTGTGGTCCACCAGTCCGAACAGGTCCTGGTGTCGGAGTGGATCGACGGCATCCCCCTCGCCGACGTGATCGCCGAGGGCACGGTGGAACAGCGGGACCGGGCCGGTCAGTTGCTGGCGCGCTTCCTCTTCTCGGGTCCGGCGCGTACGGGTCTGCTGCACGCCGATCCGCATCCCGGCAACTTCCGGCTGCTGCCGGCGGCCGGCAGCGACGACGGGGACGAACAGGGTGCGGACGGCCTGGGCGCGGACGAGCAGGGCGCGGGCGGGCTGCAAGGTGACCCCGGGCAATGGCGTCTCGGGGTACTGGACTTCGGCACGGTGGACCGACTGCCGGGCGGGTTGCCGCAGACCATCGGCGACTCGCTGCGGATGACTCTGGAGGGCAACGCCGAAGCGGTGTACGAGCTGCTGCGCGAAGCCGGGTTCGTCAAGGAGTCGATCGAGCTCGCGCCGGACGCGGTGCTCGGCTACCTGCTGCCGATCATCGAGCCGGCGGAGGTGGACGAGTTCACTTTTACCCGCGGCTGGTTGCGTACGCAGGCGGCCCGCATAGCGGACCCGCGCTCCCCCGCCCACCAGCTGGGCAAGCAGCTGAACCTCCCGCCGTCCTATCTGCTGATACACCGCGTGACGCTGAGCACCATCGGCGTGCTGTGCCAGCTGGGCGCGACCGTGCGCCTCCGGGACGAACTCGAGTCCTGGCTCCCGGGCTTCGTCGCGGAGGACGAGCCGGTGGAGTGCGAGCAGGAAGCCGAGGAGCTGCCGGTCGAGCAGGAGGGCGCCGCCGTCGAGGCGTAGGACCGGCGGTTGAGCGGGGAGAGGGCCGCCGCCATCACCACCAGGCGGAGTCGAGGCGGCTCTCGATCGCCCTGATGTGGGCGCGGGCGCAGTCGCCGCACAGGTAGTGGCGTCTGCCGTTCTCCACGGAACAGCTCCACGTCGGCGGTGCGGTCCCGCCGTGGGCGGCGGTTCCGCACCGGGCGCACACCACACGCTCGGCACCCGGCTCTACGGGCTGAGTCTCCTCGTCCACCTGGTGACGATAACGCCGCGGAGGCCGCGCGGCGCGGTACAACGCACCGCGGGGCCGGCCTGTTCGGACCGGCCCCGCGGTGGGGGTGGCTGCTCACCGGGCAGAGCGGTTGCCCGGGCAGCCTGTTGTTTTCGGGGCTCGGCCCCAGGGATCTCCTCCGGAGATCCTCAGTGCATGACCGCCATGGCCAGCGCACGGCGGGCACGCATCGAGGCGCGCTCCGCACGGCGGTGCATCCGCCGGGCGGCGACGAGGCGCACGGCCTGTCGGTCCGCCTCGGCCTCCCTCAGGCGGTCGTGCATATGCGCACGAGCCATGGCTTCTGGGATGAGTTGCATCTCGCGGGTCCTGTTCTGACGCGAGTCGTTCGCGCCGGTGATGGTGACGTTCGGGGTTGCGGAGCCGATGGGCTCGCTCGTGGGGGAGGTCATTGGTGCCTGATTCCGGGGGTCATGGGTGTGGGGACGGTCGATGGTTCCGGTGCGCGTGAGGCGTGCGGGGGCGGGGACCCCCAGGCCGGCGGTCACGCCGCGACCGGGTTCTTGCGCGGGCGGCCACGCGGCCGCTTGCGGGCGACGACGACACCCTGGACGAAGAGCTCGCCGCCCCAGACGCCCCACGGCTCGCGCCGCTCCTTGGCGCCGGCGAGGCACGCCTCGACGAGCGGGCAGGTGCGGCAGAGGGACTTGGCGTACTCGACGTCGGCGGGCGACTCGGCGAAGAAGACCTCGGGGTCGTACGAACGACAGGGGACGGGCACACCGAGGTTCTCGATGGCGTCGTCGAGCGCGGTGAGCGCGGTGAGGGGGAGCAAGGTGGAGTCCTCCGTGAGGCCGGGCGGGGAGATCGTGTCGGAAGGCGGTACGGACGGGGCGTGCGTTTCGAGTTGCACGGTGGTGTTGTCCTCGTCTGGTCGTGCCGGCCTGTTGGCCGGTTGGCGGCTGGTACCAGGTGCTGCTTGTCCCGAGGCTCCTTCGTCACGTCTCATCCCGTTCGGACAAAACAAAAGGGCCGCGGATCCCGAGTGGGGTTCCGCGGCCCTGAAGGCGCCGGCCTGATTCTCGATCAGGCTGGATCGCTCCAGGGTTCAGGCCCACGGAAGGCCCACATCGTGTGGTGCTGCGTCGTCTGCTTCTTGGCTCCGGCACCGACGGCCGCAAAGGCATAGGCCGGGGCCTGTCCCTTCGCTACTGCTGCTGCCGGTGCCTCGATCGGTCGCTCATTGCGCTCCCGCATCACGGGCAGGAGAGCGGCCGGAGACAGCGGACGGGCGGCGGAAATGCCGGACAGACCGGTGCCACGAAGCACGGATTCCGAAGAGCAGGCGAGGCCGAGCGAGTACGCGGAGACGACCGAGAGATCGGTCATTTTGCTGGAGCTGATGATGCTGATCACAGGAATCGCCTCCTCTCGGCGTCTAGGGGGACCGGCCGGGGCCGGTCCTGCGTATTCGGATAAGTACAGCACGGAATCAGGGCTTCAGAGAAGTCGCTGTTCCCGTGGTTAAGAACCTATGGTGATGACTGGGGCGGGCGCAAACTATTTTTTCGACGAGTTTTTCTCACACCTCACCGTCGCCCTCCCCGGCCTCCCCATCCACGGCCTCACCTGCGCAGATGGCCAGCACGTCGGCGCCGAACCTGGTCAGCTTCCGGTTGCCGACGCCGGCGATGGTGACGAGCTCGCCCTCACTGCCCGGCACGGCCTCGGCGATCGCCATGAGGGTCTTGTCCGTGAACACGCAGAAGGCGGGCTGGCCGATCTGCTGAGCCTGCACGGCCCGCCAGTCGCGCAGCCGGCCGTACAGCGCCTCGTCCATGTCGGAGGGGCAGTCCTCGCAGCGCATCAGCTTCATCGCACCGGCCTCGGTGAGCGTCCTGCCGCAGACCCTGCACCGCACGGGGCCGCGGCGCTTGCGCCTGGCCCCGGCATCCGGCCCACCGCCGACCGCTCCCGTGCCCGCACCGGAGCCGCGGTCGATACCTCCGCCGCCACCCGCGCCGCCACGGGTGCCGAGCGCGACCGAGCCGGGCCGCAGGCCGTTCAGGAAGCGTGTGGGCCGTCGGCCGCCCCGGCCGCCGGGCGAACGGGAGAGCGCCCACGACAGCGTGAGGTGGAAACGGGCCCGGGTGACGCCGACGTAGAGCAGACGCCGCTCCTCCTCGACCTGTTCGTCGGTCTTGGCGTACGTGATCGGCATCATGCCCTCGGTCAGTCCGACGAGGAACACGGCGTCCCACTCCAGACCTTTCGCCGAGTGCAGCGAGGCCAGCGTGACGCCCTGGACGGTGGGGGCGTGCTGGGCGGCGGCCCGCTCGTCGAGCTCGGCCACGAGATCCGACAGGGTCGCTCCCGGCTTGGCCTGTTCGAAGTCCTCGGCGAGCCGCACCAGAGCGGCCAGTGACTCCCAGCGGTCCCGGACCGCACCGGAGCCGGCCGGCGGCCTGCTGGTCCAGCCCTTGGTGGAGAGCACCGCCCGCACCTCGGAGGGCAGACCCTCGGCCTGGTCGAGCAGGGAGTCGTTGCCCCCGGCGCGGGCGGCTCCGCGCAGGGCCATCCCCGCCTCCCTCACCTCCGCGCGCTCGAAGAAGCGCTCCGCGCCGCGCAGCTGGTAGGGCACGCCCGCGTCGGCGAGTGCCTGTTCGTAGACCTCGGACTGGGAGTTGACGCGGTAGAGCACGGCGATCTCGCCGGCCGGGACGCCCGCGGCGATCAGATCGCGGATGCGGCGTGCGGTGCCTTCCGCCTCCGCCGGTTCGTCCGCGTACTCCGTGTAGGCCGGGGCGGGGCCCTTGTCACGCTGCGAGACCAGTTCGAGCCGGTGCTCGGCCGCCCGGCCCCGGGCCTGGCTCAGCAGACCGTTGGCCAGGTGGACGACCTGGGGGGTCGAGCGGTAGTCCCGGACCAGCTTGACCATGGTGGCGTTCGGATGGCGGGTGCGGAAGTTCAGCAGATGGTCGGGGGTGGCTCCGGTGAAGGAGTAGATCGTCTGGCTGGCGTCACCGACGACGCACAAGGTGTCCCGGTCGCCTAGCCAGAGGTCGAGCAGCCGCTGCTGGAGCGGGCTGACGTCCTGGTACTCGTCGACCACGAAGTGCTGGTACTGGCTGCGGACGTGGTCCGCGATGTCGTGCCGGTCCTGGAGGATGCCGACGGTGAGGAGCAGCACGTCCTCGAAGTCGATCACGGAGCGGTCGCGCTTCAGCTGCTCGTACATCCCGTAGATCTGGGAGAGCTCGGCCGGATCGCGCGGGGCGTCCCGCTGGGTCTTGGCGACCGCGGCCGGATAGTCGGCCGGCACGGTCTGGGTGACCTTGGCCCACTCGATCTCGCTCGTGGCGTCCCGCAGTTCGTTGCGGTCGAGTTTGATCCCGCAGCGGGCGGCCGCCTCGGCGACCAGCTGCACCTTGCGTTCGACCAGTCGCGGGAGCTCGCCACCGACTGCTTTCGGCCAGAAGTACTGGAGCTGGCGCAGGGCCGCGGAGTGGAAGGTCCGCGCCTGCACACCGGTGGCGCCCAGCTGGCGGAGACGGCCCCGCATCTCGCCGGCCGCGCGGTTGGTGAAGGTGACGGCCAGCACTGTCGTCGGCTGGAGTATCCCCGCGCGCACCCCGTACGCGATGCGATGGGTGATCGCGCGCGTCTTGCCCGTACCGGCGCCGGCCAGCACGCACACGGGTCCGCTCAGAGCGGTCGCGACCTCGCGCTGCTCGGGGTCGAGCCCGTCGAGCACGGCGTCCGGGGACTCGGGGACCTGTGGGAAGAGGGTGGAGTGCGTTGCTGCTGTCACCCCGCCATGCTGCCAGGTCGCAGGAGGCGGGCGCGGAAGTTGTCCACAGGCGTGAACGATCCGTCGTACTTATCTCCGCCGACCGGCACCGTGCCTTCGTCGGGCCGGCAGGCCCCGATCCCGCTGAGGGCCCCGTTTTCCCGAGGTGCGGCGGGAATGGGGGGCGGGGTCCCGTACGTTCCCTTGCGTGCGGGAACGCACAATCTCAGCTTTACAGCGAGACGGACGAGACAGAGGAGCGCGAGACATGCAGGGCACTGTGACGATGTACAGCACCACGTGGTGCGGCTACTGCCGTCGGCTCAAGGGTCAGATGGACCGCGAGGGCATCGCCTACACCGAGATCAACATCGAGCAGGACCCGGATTCCGCGGCGTTCGTCGAGAAGGCGAATGGCGGAAACCAGACGGTTCCGACCGTACTGTTCCCGGACGGTTCGACCCTGACGAACCCCTCGCTGGCCCAGGTCAAGCAGAAGGTCGGCGTCTGACTCGCTGCCTTGTCCGCGCCGGAAAGCCCCCGCCGATGCGGGGGCTTTTCGCTGCCCTCGTGGAGCCGTCTCTGAGGCGTACAACGAGACGGTGGGTCAGGCCGTGCTGCGCGGCCTCGGGAGCGGCTTCCCGTACCAGAGCTCGATGAGCCTGGCGGCGATCGAGATGCCGAACGGCGGCATGACCTCGCCCGACTCGAAGGCCGCCGTCAGGTCCTCGCGGGAGAACCAGCGGGCCTCCTCGATCTCCTCGCCGTCCACGTTGATCTCGGACGTCGTCGCCCGCGCCATGAAGCCGAGCATCAGGCTGGACGGGAAGGGCCAGGGCTGGCTGGCGATGTACTCGACCTCGCCGACCGTGATGCCCGCCTCCTCGAAGACCTCGCGCGCCACGGACTGCTCGATCGACTCCCCCGGCTCGACGAAGCCCGCGAGCGTGGAGAAGCGGCCTTCCGGCCAGTGGACCTGGCGGCCCAGCAGGGCCCGGTCCTGGTCGTCCGTGACCAGCATGATCACCGCGGGGTCGGTACGCGGGTAGTGCTCGGCGCCGCACGCCTGGCAGCGGCGGATGTGGCCGGCCGCCGCGATGACGGTGCGCTCGCCGCAGCGCGAACAGAAGCGGTGCAGGCGCTGCCAGTTCTCCAGGGCGACCGCGTGGACCATGAGTCCGGCGTCGCGGGGGGCGAGGAGGAGCCCCGCCTCGCGCAGACCCGCCGGGCGGGCCGACTGGTCCATGCGGCCGGGCAGGGAGTCCTTCTGGAGGGCGAAGTAGCTGACGCCCTCCTCGTCGGTGCCCAGGAAGTAGCGGTGGGTCTCGGTGACCGGTGCCTCGAAGGCCGGGGTCATCACGATCTCGGTGCCGCCGTCGGCCGAGTCGTCGATCAGCACCTGGCCGCCGGAGACGACGAAGACCCTCGTCGTGGGGTGGCTCCAGGCTGCGGCCAGCCATGCCTCGTCGAGGCGGTGGTGGGCGGCGCGGTCGATGCCGCTCGGTGCGGTGAGACCGATGGGCCGGTCTGCCGTCGCGTTGTCGAAGGTGCTCACAGGTGCTTCCTACTCCCCCGGGATGGATCGGGTGCCATGAGGTCTCAGCGGAGTGCCGCGGCCAGCTCGCCCCAAAGATGGGCGGCGGTCTCCACACCCTTGAGAAGGAGGTCGAGCTCGACCTTCTCGTCGGGGGCGTGCCAGCCGTCGGACGGTACGGAGATGCCCAGGAAGAGGACGGGGGCGCCGAGCACGTCCTGCAGGTCGGCCGCCGGTCCCGAACCCCCTTCACGGGTGAAGAGGATCTTCTTCCCGAAGGCCCGGCCCATCGCGCGGGTCACCGCCTGAAGGGCGGGGTGGTCCAGCGGTGTCAGACAGGGCCTGGTGGCGGGCGAGAAGGTGATGCGGTGACGGACGCCCGGCGGGATCTGCGCCTCGGCCCAGGTCCGTACGCACTGCTCGATGTGGTCCGGGTGCTGGCCCGCGACCAGCCGGAAGCTGAGCTTCACCAGCGCGGACGACGGAATGATCGTCTTGCTGCCCGCGCCCTGGTAGCCGCCGCCGATGCCGTTGACCTCGGCGGTGGGACGAGCCCAGATCCGCTCAAGGGTGGAGTAGCCCGCCTCGCCCGACGCCGCCTGTGACTTCGCGGTGCGCAGCCAGGTGGCCTCGTCGAAGGGGAGCTCGGCGAAGAGGGCCCGCTCGGTGTCGGTGAGTTCGGCCACGCCGTCGTAGAAACCGGGGACCGTGACCCGTCCGTCCGCGTCGTGCAGCGCCGCCACCAGACGGGCGACGGCGGTCGCGGGGTTGGGCACCGCGCCGCCGAACGATCCGGAGTGGATGTCCTGCCCGGGGCCGTACAGCTGGATCTCGCACTCGGCGAGGCCGCGCATGCCGGTGCAGACGGTCGGGGTCGTCTCGTCCCACATGCCGGTGTCGGAGACGATCACCGCGTCGGCCGCGAGGCGGGCGGCGTGCTGCTCGGCCAGGGCACGGAAGTTCGGGGAGCCGGACTCCTCCTCGCCCTCGATGAGGAGCTTGAGGTGGACGGCGGGCGTGGAGCGTCCGGTGGCGGCGAGGTGGGCCCGGACGCCGAGGGTGTGGAAGAACACCTGACCCTTGTCGTCGGCCGCGCCGCGCCCGTACATCCTGCCGTCGCGGATCACCGGTTCGAACGGGTCGGTGTGCCAGCCGTCCTCGCGGGCCGCGGGCTGCACGTCGTGGTGGCCGTAGACGAGCACGGTCGGGGCGTCCGGGTCGTCGCTCGGCCACTCGGCGAAGACGGCGGGGGCGCCGGGCGTCTCCCAGATCTCGGCGACGGGGAAGCCGGTCTCCCTGAGTTTGGCGGACAGCCACTCGGCACTGCTCCGTACGTCCCCGTCGTGCTCCGGCTGGGCGGAGACGGACGGGATGCGCAGCCAGGCGGAGAGGTCTTCGAGGAAGGCCGCACGGTGCGTGTCTATGTACGTACGGACAGCGCTGTCCGGGGTGTCGCTCATGGTCGTGAGCCTATCGGCCCGGCGGGGGTGGCTCGTCCAGCAGGATGCGCTCCAGCTCCGCGCGGCCCGGCAGGTTCGTGGGGTGGACGGTCTCTCCGCTGCGTACGTAGAGGAAGGTGGCCGTGACCGAGTCGAGCGGCAGCTCGTGGAGCTCCGCCCAGGCGAGGCGGTAGACGGCGAGCTGGAGCGGGTCGGCGGTCCTGTTGCGGCTGGTCTTCCAGTCGACGATCTCGTACGTGTCACCCGTGCGGTATACGGCGTCGATCCGGCCCCGGATGACCCGGCCCGCGAGGCTTGTCTGGAAGGGTGTCTCGACGCGGTACGGGGTGCGGCGGGCGTACTCCGTGCGCTCGAACGCCTCCTTGAGCTCCGCGAGGTCCTGCTCGTCGGCGATCTCGGCGTCGCTCCCGTCGCCGCCGGGGAGCTCGTCGGGGCCGAGCATTGGCAGCGGGAGCTCCTCGTAGCGTGACTCCACCCAGGCGTGGAAGCGCGTGCCCCTGCGGGCGGCGGGCTGGGGCGGGCGCGGCATGGGGCGGGCCAGCTCCTGGGCGAAGCCGTGCGGGTCCTCGGCGAGACGCAGCAGCTGGGTGGCGGAGAGGGAGGCGGGGACGACCACGTCGCGCACGGTGGCGCGGGCACGGCGCAGTTCCCCGGCGAGTGCTTCGAGATCGCGGTCCCAGGAGGCGAGGGTGCGGGACTCCTCCGGGGTGGGGAGGGGGATACGGGCGGGGTCCACGGGGGCCCGGGCCCCCGGGACGTGCGGGACTTCCGGTGCCGAGAGGGGCGCCGGTGCGAGGGCTGTGGGCGGTTCGGCGGCGAGGGCGTCCCAGTCGGCGGCCTCGTCCGGGTACGGCTCGCCGTCCGGGAACGGGTCGTCGTACAGGGCGTCGTAGGGAGGTTCGTACGGAGTGTCCGCCTCGCCGGAGGCGTCGTACACGTCAGGTACGGGGCCGGCGGCGGCCAGTGCTTCCAGGTGGGCCAGCACCGTGTCCCTGGCCGCGCGGCGGCGGGCCGTCGCCGCCTCGTCCAGCGGCAGCGGCCACGCCTGGTCGGCGTCCTTCTCCTGGAGGGCGGGATTCTCCTCGTCCTCGGCCGGTTCGTCGGCCCAGACCTCGATCTCGCCGTACCCGGCGGCGCAGTGCTCGTACAGCGCGTCCAGGAAGTCGGACGGACCGCGCGTCTTCTTCTGGGACGGCCCCCACCAGTGGCCGGAGCCGAGCAGCAGCGTGCGCGGGCGCGTGAAGGTGACGTACCCGAGGCGGAGCTCCTCGGTCCGCTGATGCTCCTTCATCTCCTCCTTGAACGCCTTGAGTCCCTTGGCGTCCCAGGAGTGCACCACCGGGAGCGTGGCCGTGTCACCGCGCAGGGCGTGCGGCAGGACCTTGGACTGGGAGGTCCAGGAGTCCCGGGTCTGGCCGCTCGGGAACTGGCCCGTGACCAGCCCGGGCACCGCGACGACGTCCCATTCGAGGCCCTTGGACTTGTGCGCGGTGAGGACCTTGACGGTGTTCTCACCGCCCGGCAGGGCGTTGTCCAGCCCTTTCTCGTACTGTGCGGCGGTGCGCAGGTAGCCGAGGAAGGCGAGGAGCGTTGCTTCGCCGTCGACCGAGGCGAAGCCTGCCGCTATGTCCAGGAAGTTGCTCAGGGTCTCCCTGCGGCGGGCCGCCAGGGCCTGCGGTGACGCGGAGAGTTCGACCTCCAGGCCGGTGGTGGCGAGGACGCGGTGCAGCACGTCCATGAGGGGGTCGGCCAGGGAGCGGCGCAGGTCGCGCAGTTCGGCGGCGAGCCGGGCGAAACGGATGCGGGCCTCGGCGGAGAACGGCAGGCCGTCGTCCTCGGTACCGCCCGATTCCAGGAACGTGTCGAGGGCGTCGGCGAGGGAGATCACTTCGGCGGGGTCGATGCCCTCGACGGCCTCGGCGAGCCGGCGGTCGGGGTCGGCGTCCTCGTCGTCGTGGGAGGCACGGTGCACGAGGAGGCGGGCCCGGCGGCCGAGGAGGGCGAGGTCGCGGGGGCCGATCCGCCACCGCGGTCCGGTGAGCAGCCGGACCAGGGAGGCGTTGGCCCCCGGGTCCTGAAGGACTTCGCAGACGGCGACGAGGTCGGCGACCTCGGGAAGGTGCAGCAGCCCGGACAGGCCGACGACCTCGACGGGGATGTCGCGGTTCACCAGCGCGGCCTGGATCTCGGCGAAGTCGCCCGCGGTGCGGCACAGGACGGCGATCTCCCCGGGTGCCCTGCCCGTCGCCACGAGATGGGCGATCGAGTCGGCGAGCCACGCGATCTCCTCCGTGTGGGTACGGAGCAGGGCGCAGCGGACGGTGCCGTCGTGTTCGGCGCCGGGGGCGGGGCGCAGCGCCTCGACGCCCTCGTGCATGGCGCGCAGCGGATCGGCGAGGCCGTTGGCCAGGTGGAGGAGACGGCCGCCACTGCGCCGGTTCTCGCTGAGCGAGTAGCGGGTGGCGGGGGTGCCGTCGGCGTGCGGGAAGTGCACCGGGAAGTCGTCGAGGTTGGCGACGGAGGCTCCGCGCCAGCCGTAGATCGCCTGGCAGGGGTCGCCGACCGCGGTCACGGCGTGGCCCGCCGCGCCCGCCTCGTGCCCGCCGAACAGGGCGGAGAGGAGGAGCCGCTGGGCGACGGACGTGTCCTGGTACTCGTCGAGCAGGACGACCCGGAACTCGTCGCGCAGGATGGCGCCGACCTCGGGCCGGGTGAGGGCCAGCTCGGCGGAGAGCGCGATCTGGTCACCGAAGTCGAGGAGATCACGGCTGCGCTTGGCGGCCCGGTAGCGCATGGTCAGGCCGAGCAGCTCCCTGCGGGCCTCTGCGGTCTCCGGGAGCTTGCGCAGTTCGGCGTTGCTGAGCTTGGCCGTTTCGAGGGTCCGGAGCAGCTCGGTGTCGTACTCCGCGAGCTGCTCGGGGCGTACGAGGTGTTCGGCGAGCTCGGCGTCGAGCGCCAGCAGATCGCTCACCAGGGTGGGGAACGATCTGGTCAGCGCCGGATAGGGGCCCGGGGCCCCGCGCAGCACGCGGGCGGCGAGCTGATAGCGGGTGGCGTCGGCGAGGAGGCGGGTGGTGGGTTCGAGACCGATGCGCAGCCCGTGCTCGGTCAGCAGGCGGCCGGCGAACGCGTGGTACGTCGAGATGCTCGGTTCGCCCGGGGGGTTGTCCGGGTCGATGACGTCCGGGTCGGTGACTCCGGCGGCCACCAGGGCCTTGCGGACCCGCTCGGCGAGCTCGC
This sequence comes from Streptomyces sp. NPDC058620, assembly GCF_042717135.1. NCBI lineage: Bacteria > Bacillati > Actinomycetota > Actinomycetes > Kitasatosporales > Streptomycetaceae > Streptomyces > Streptomyces sp. NPDC058620. Next base: position 67,003 of record NZ_JBHXQO010000026.1, on the reverse strand, counting down.
CCGCCGCCTTGTTCGTGAAGGTGAGTCCGAGAACCTGCTCGGGGGCGACCTGTCCGGTGCCGACCAGCCAGACCACCCGCGCCGCCATCACCGTGGTCTTCCCGGACCCGGCTCCGGCCACGATCACCTGCGGGGCGGGCGGCGCGGTGATGCAGGCCGTCTGCTCCGGGGTGAACGGAATCCCGAGCAGCTCCTTGAGCTCCTCGGGATCGCTGATACGTGAGGACACTCCAGAGAGGCTAACCGGACCCACTGACAACGTGCGGCGAGTGCCCTGGGTCCGCTCAGTCCACGACCTGACGGCCCTCCGGCTGCGCGCTGCACGAGGCACGGAACGTGCAGTGTGTGCAGTGCTGGCCGGTCGTGGGGGTGAACCGTTCGTCCAGGACCCGTCCCGCGGCCGTCGCCAGCAGATCGGAGACCCACTCGCCGGACAGGGGTTCCTGGGCCTGTACGCGGGGAAGGGCGTCGCCGCCCTCCTTCTTGGGGGCGGGCTGGCGCAGCTGTACGAGCTCGGCGCCGCCGGACTCGGGCCGGTGTCCGTCGAAGACCTCGTCGACGGCGCCTTCCCTGACAGCCAGCTGGTACACGGCGAGCTGGGGGTGGGCGGCCACCTCGTCCCTGGTCGGCGATGCCTTTCCGGTCTTGAAGTCGACGACGTAGGCGCGGCCGTCGGCGTCCTGTTCGACGCGGTCCATGGAGCCCCGGATGCGTACCGCGTACTCCCCCGCTTCGAGCGTCACATCGAAATCGTGTTCGCTCGCGACGGGGGTGCGGCCGGTGCGGTCCATGACGTGCCAGCGCAGGAAGCGTTCGAGTGCGGCGCGCGCGTGGTCCTTCTCCTGCTGGGACTTCCAGGGCGCGTCGAAGGCCAGCCCGTTCCAGACGGAGTCCAGGCGCTCCATCAGAACGTCCAGGTCGGCGGGGGTCCGGCCGGAGGCGACCTCGTCCGCCAGGACGTGGACGACGTTGCCGAAGCCCTGTGCGGCGGTCGCCGGGGCGTCGGCCTTCACCTCGCGGCCCAGGAACCACTGGAGCGCGCAGGTGTTGGCCAGCTGGTCGAGCGCGCTGCCGGACAGGGCGACGGGGTGGTCGCGGTCACGCAGCGGGACGGCCGAGCGGGTCGGTTCGTCCAGGCCCCACCAGCGGTACGGGTGAGCTGCCGGAACGAGCGGCTGGCCCTCCTCGTCGGTCAGCGCGGCCAGGCGGGCGAGCCGGTGGGCGGCGGCCTCGCGCAGGGTGTCGGAGGCGGCGGGGTCGACGGTGGTGGCCCGCAGCTCGGCGACGAGCGCGGCGACGGCCAGGGGGCGGCGGGGGCGGCCGGCGACGTCCCGGGGCTCGACACCGAGCTCGGTGAGGAAGCGCGACGGCTGGTCGCCGTCGTCGGCCGGGGCCTTGACGGCGGTGACGACGAGACGGTCCCGCGCGCGGGTCGCCGCGACGTAGAAGAGCCTGCGCTCCTCGGCGAGGAGCGCACCCGGGGTGAGTGGTTCGGCGAGGCCGTCGCGGCCGATCCGGTCGGCTTCCAGGAGTGATCCACGGCGCCGCAGGTCGGGCCAGAGGCCCTCCTGCACGCCGGTGACGACGACGAGTCGCCACTCCAGGCCCTTGGAGCGGTGCGCTGTCATCAGGCGTACGGCGTCGGGCCGCACCACGCGCTTGGAGAGGGTGTCGGCGGCGATGTCCTGGGCGTCGATCTCCTCCAGGAAGTTGAGCGCGCCGCGCCCGCCGGTGCGCTCCTCGGCACGGGCCGCGGTGTCGAAGAGGGCGCAGACGGCGTCGAGGTCCCGGTCCGCGTTGCGGCCGGCGGGGCCGCCGCGCAGGGCGGACCGTTCGAGCCGGCCGGGCCACGGGGTGCCGTCCCAGAGCACCCAGAGGGCCTCTTCGGCGGTGCCGCCGCCTTCGAGGAGTTCACGTGCCTTGCGCAGGAGGGCGCCCAGGCGCTGGGCACCACGGGCGTACGAGGGGTCGTGCGCGACGAGGCGTTCGGGTTCGGCGAGTGCCCGGGCCAGCAGTTCGCCGGAGGGCGGCGGTACGCGGTTGCCCGCGGCGCGCTCCTCGTCCCGCAGTGCGCGGCCGAGGCGGCGCAGGTCGGCGGCGTCCATGGAGCCGAGGGGGGACGTGAGGAGGGTGAGGGCGGTCTCGGTATCGAGCCAGGACAGTGCGTCGGCGGCGGTCGCGGTGTCCGTCGCCTCTTCCTCCTCCGAGGAGGCGGACGCCGTGGAAGCAGGCGCCGTGGAGTCGGGCGCCGTGGAAGCAGCCGCCGTGGAAGCAGCCGCCGTGGAAGCAGCCGCCGTCCCGTTCAGGGCTGCCGTGGCGATCGTGCGGAGCGCGGTCAGCAGCGGCGCGACCGCGGGTTCGTGGCGCAGGGGGAGATCGTCACCGGCCACCTCCAGGGGCACGCCCGCGGAGGTGAGGGCGCGGCGCACGGAGGGGATGGAGCGGCCTCCGGCCCGCACCAGCACCGCCATCTCGTTCCACGGCACCCCGTCCTCCAGGTGCGCCCGGCGCAGCAGGTCCGCGATGTTGTCGAGCTCCGCCGACGCGGTCGGATAGGTGTACGTCTCGACCCGGCCGCCCTCCCGGGCCGCCGTGAGCTCGCGATGGGCGCGCACCTTCTCCGAAGGCAGCCGGGTGAGCGGCATCCGGCGGGTGAGCAGCCGGGTCGCGGCGAGCAGCCCGGCCCCCGAGCGGCGCGAGGTGGTGAGGACGGCGACGGGCGCGGGTGCTCCGTCGGCACGCGGGAAGGCGTCCGGGAAGTCGAGGATGCCGTTCACGTCGGCGCCGCGGAACGTGTAGATCGACTGGTCCGGGTCGCCGAACGCGACCAGGGTCCGCCCGCCGCCGGCCCCCGGCAGGCTTCCCCGGTTCCCGGCCAGCGCGCGCAGCAGCCTTACCTGCGACGGGTCCGTGTCCTGGTACTCGTCGACGAACACCGCGTCGTACCGCTCCGCGAGCAGTGCCGACACCTCGGGCCGCTCCGCGAGCAGCACCGCCCGGTGGACCAGCTCCGCGTAGTCCAGGACTCCCTGGGCGTCCAGGACGTCCAGGTACTCGGCGAGGAACTGCGCGGCGGCGCTCCAGTCGGGACGGCCTGTGCGCCGGGCGAAGGCGCCCAGGGCGTCCGGGCCGAGACCCAGCTCCCGGCTGCGCGCCAGCACCGCCCGGACCTCGTCGGCGAAGCCGCGCGTGGTCAGGCAGGCCCGCAGTTCGTCGGGCCAGCGGACATGGGCGAGGCCCTGGCCCTCCAGGTCGACCTGGCCGGCGAGCAGCTCACGGACGGTCACGTCCTGCTCCGGGCCCGAGAGCAGGCGCAGCGGGTCGGCGAACAGGTCGGCGTCCTGGTGGGCGCGGACCAGTGCGTAACAGTAGGAGTGGAAGGTGGTCGCCTGCGGCCCCCGGGCGGCGCCGAGACGGGCCGCCATCCGGTCGCGGAGCTCCACCGCGGCCTTGCGGCTGAAGGTGAGGACGAGGATGCGTGCCGGATCGGTCCCGTCGGACACCTTCGCCGCGACCGCCTCGACGAGGGTCGTCGTCTTGCCCGTGCCGGGTCCCGCGAGCACCAGGAGCGGCCCTCCCCGGTGGTCAACCACGGCGCGCTGCCCCGCGTCCAGAAGAGGGGGGCGCACCGTGCCCGGTGGGGTGCGGACCAGTCGGTACGCGCCCGGGGTCCCCCGCCTGGCCTGGCGGTGCGGACTGTGCCGGGTGGAAGAGGAGGAGCTCACGTGGGTCGCCGGTCCTGGTGGGTGTACTCGGTGTACGGGTGTTTCGGGTGCTGGTGATCCGGTGACGCGGGGTTCACGGATGGTTCCGCGCACCGGTGCGCCGAGGGGGCGGAGTGTGCCGCGCGTGAACGACGCTACGCCAGCCGCGGCCCGGGACGCAGCGGGTCCGTCGCGTCCCTCGTCACGTGTCCGGCCGGCCGGGACCGCGCGCGGCGGCGTGGACCCGACGCGCGCCCGTTGTGGGCCCGGCGCCGCCCGCGGGACGGGCGGATGGCCGAAACTGTCAGATGTGAGCTTCCTCGCCCTCGTCGCCGGCACTGGCCGCGCCTGTGCCGCCGTCCCACCTCGCACGCTTCATGTCGAGGCGCGGAAGGTGCCCGTCCGCGTTGCGCGGCGCCTCACGCAGCGGGGTGCTCTCCTCGCGGTAGTGGTCCAGGGCCCGCAGTTCGTGGCCGGGCAGCAGCGCCCCGTCGGCCCGCACGACCCGCCACCAGGGCGCCGCGGAGCCGTAAAGCGCCATCACCCGGCCGACCTGCCGCGGCCCGCCCTCACCGAGCCACTCCGCGACGTCCCCGTACGTCATGACGCGGCCGGGCGGGATCAGGTCGGCGACGTCCAGGACCCGCTCCGCGTACTCCGGCAGGGCCGGGCCGATCGGCTCCGCGCCACCACCGCTCGTCCCGTTCTCGCTCATCCGGCACATCCTGCCGTACGCCACCGACAGCGCGTCCATGATCGTGTTCTCTCGGTCACAGCGCGTGCGCGTGCGAGCAAAGGGGCGTATCTTGCGCTTCGCGCGCCCATGCGATGCACCCTGATGCCCCCCTCTGTCCGCAGGCCGTGCCACCATCATGCGGGCGGTGACCGGTGATACGAGAACACGAAGACCAATCAGAGGCGACGAAGGAGCAGGGCGTGCAGGCACCGAAGGCGGCGGGCGCCTCTGATGCCGAGTCCCACCCGGACGCGTCGGAGACCCAGGGGCACGCATCAGCCACTCCCGGGCCCGCTTCGGACGTTCCGGAGCACGAAACCGGCGACCTCACCGGGTCGACGCTCTCGACCGCGGGCGACGAGCTGACCGACCGCGTCTCCGGCGACGAACCGCTGCTGCCCGCCCGGGTGCACCGCCCCGCCGACCTCATGCGGCTCCTCATCGGCGTCCTCGCGATCGTCGTGCTGTTCTCCATCGCCGCGTTCGCCCAGGGCACCACCACAGGGCTCGAGGACGACATCACCAAGGGCACGGACCAGGCCCCCGACCTGCTGATCAAGCTCGCCGGACTGGTCTCCAGCATCGCCGTGCTGCTCGTGCCCGTCGCCTTCGCCATCGAGCGCCTCGTCAAACGTGACGGGCTGCGCATCGCGGACGGTGTGCTCGCCGCCGTGCTCGCCCACGGCGTCACCCTCGCCACCGACCTCTGGGTGGCCCGGTCCGCCCCCGGCACCATCCAGGACGCCCTGACCCAGCCCCAGCCCGGGGACGCGCTCACCGATCCGGTGCACGGCTATCTCGCCCCCGTCATCGCCTATATGACGGCGGTCGGGATGGCCCGGAGGCCGCGCTGGCGGGTCGTGCTGTGGGTGGTGCTGCTCCTGGACGCGTTCGCGATGCTGGTGGGCGGCTACACCACCCCGTTCTCGATCATCCTCACCGTGCTGATCGGCTGGACCGTGGCGTACGGGACGGTGTACGCGGTCGGCTCGCCCAACGTCCGCCCGACCGGCCAGCATCTGATGGCCGGCCTGCGCCACGTCGGGTTCCGCCCGGTCGCGGCGATGCGCGCCGACGACGCCCCCGACAACGCCGACCACAACGACCGCGGCCGCCGGTATCTGGTCACTCTGGAGGACGGGCCACCTCTGGACGTGACGGTCGTCGACCGTGAACAGCAGGCCCAGGGGTTCTTCTACCGGGCCTGGCGCAGACTCACCCTGCGCGGCATCACCCAGCGCCGCTCCATCCAGTCGCTGCGGCAGGCCCTGGAGCAGGAGGCACTGCTCGCGTACGCGGCGATCGCCGCCGGGGCCAACGCACCCAAACTGATCGCCACCTCCGAGCTGGGCCCCGACGCGGTGATGCTCGTGTACGAGCACATCGGCGGGCGCTCGCTGGACGCGATGACGGATGAGGAGATCACCGACGACCTCGTACGCGGCGCCTGGCGGCAGGTGAAGGCCCTCCAGTCGCGGCGGATCGCCCACCGCAGGCTCACCGGCGACGCGATTCTGGTGGATCGTTCCGGCACGGTGTTCGTCACCGATCTGCGCGGCGGCGAGATCGCGGCCGGTGACCTCGTCCTGCGGATGGACGTCGCCCAGCTGCTCACCACCACCGGCCTGCGGGTGGGTGCGGAGAGGGCCGTGGCCGGTGCGCTCGCCGTGCTCGGCCCGGACGCCGTCGCCGACTCGCTGCCGCTCCTCCAGCCGATCGCGCTCAGCCGCTCCACCCGGGCCACGCTGCGCAGGATCGCCCGGGAGCGTTCGCAGCGCGAGCGCGAGGCCGTGCTGGAGGCTTCGCAGGCGGCCAAGCACGCCAAGGAACCCGAGGCCGAAGCGGGGGGCAGCGGCGACCGCAAGTCCGCGCGGAAGTCCCTGCGTACCGAGAAGCAGGCGGAGAAGCGGGCGATCGACGAGGCGATCGACGAGGCCCGCGAGGAGGACCTGCTCGCGCAGATCCGCCGCGAGGTGCTGCTGATCCGGCCGCAGGCACCGGTCGAACCGGTCCGGCTGGAACGCATCAAGCCGCGCACCCTGTTCAGCTTCATCGCCGGTTCGATCGCCGCGTACTTCCTGATCTCGCAGGTCACCGAGGCCGACTTCGGCACGGTCGTCGAACAGGCCGAATGGGGCTGGGTCGCCGCCGCGCTGGGCTTCTCGGCCCTCAGCTACATCGCCGCCGCGATGAGCCTGCTGGGCTTCGTGCCGGAGCGGGTGCCCTTCGGCAAGACCGTGGTGGCGCAGGTCGCGGGGTCGTTCGTGAAGATCGTCGCCCCGGCCGCGGTCGGCGGGGTGGCACTGAACACGCGCTTCCTGCAACGCGCCGGAGTGCGCCCCGGCCTCGCCGTCGCGAGTGTCGGTGCCTCCCAGCTCTTCGGTCTCGGCTGCCACATCCTGCTGCTGGCCCTGTTCGGCTATCTGACGGGTACGGAGAGGACCCCGGACTCGCTCACCCCGTCCCGGACGGTGATCGCCGGGCTGCTCACGGTCGCGGTGCTGGTGCTGGTGGTGACCGCGATCCCGTTCCTGCGGAAGTTCGTGGTGACCCGGGTGCGCTCGCTGTTCGCCGGAGTCGTCCCGCGCATGCTCGACGTGGTGCAGCGCCCGCAGAAACTGCTCACCGGTATCGGCGGCATGCTGCTGCTGACCGGCCTCTTCGTGCTCTGTCTGGACGCGTCGATCCGGGCCTTCAGCGGCCCGGACGTGCCCCAGCTCAGCTACGCGAGCATCGCGGTGGTCTTCCTCGCGGGCAACGCGCTGGGCTCGGCGGCGCCGACCCCGGGCGGTATGGGAGCGGTCGAGACCGCGCTGACCCTGGGCCTGATCGCGGTGGGTCTGCCGTCGGAGGTCGCGGCGCCCGCCGTGCTGCTGTACCGCGTGATGACGCTGTGGCTGCCGGTGCTTCCCGGCTGGATCTGCTTCAACCAGCTGACCCGCAAGGGCGAGCTCTGAGGAGAGGCGCGCGGGGCGGCAGCGGCCGCCACCACCCGCTTGGACCGCGCCCCGCGCGCTCCCCCGCGCGCCGCAGCACGATGGGCTCATGAGGACTTCCCCTGCCCTTCGTGCCGCCGCCCTCGCCGCCACCGCCACCGTGCTGCTGCCGCTGGCCGCGTGTTCGGACAGCGGGGACGGCGACAGTGCGGAGCCTTCGAAGCCCTCACCGGCCTCGACCGCCTCCCCCGCGTCGACGGCGGACGAGCTGTCCTCCCAGAAGCTCGACTGGAAGCCGTGTCCGGCCCCGAACGAGGCCCAGGGCGGTGGCGGCTCGCCCTCGCCGCTGCCCGGCGGATCGGTCTGGGAGTGCACGTTCATGGACGTCCCGCTCGACTACGCGAAGCCGGAAGGCAAGACGATCGAGCTGGCGCTCGTGCGGGCCAAGGCCCGGAACCAGGACAAGCGGATCGGCTCCCTCATCTTCAACTTCGGTGGCCCGGGAGCCTCCGGGGTGGCCACCCTGCCCTCCTTCGGCACGGACTACGACAAGCTCAGGACCCGCTACGACCTAATCAGCTTCGACCCGCGCGGGGTCGGCCGCAGCGAGGGCGTCGAGTGCTCCGACGACGCCCGGCTCGACGAGCTCTACGCCGAGGACGCCACCCCGGACGACGAGGCCGAGGAGAAGACGTACACCGACGGCCTGAAGTCGTACGTCGCCGACTGCGAGAAGAACTCGGGCTCCGAACTGCCCTACGTGGGCACGACGAACGCCGCCCGCGACATGGACCTGATGCGCGAGGTGCTCGGCGACGACAAGCTGTACTACTTCGGCATCTCGTACGGCACCGAACTGGGCGGCGTCTACGCCCATCTGTTCCCCGAGAAGGTCGGCAGGGCGGTCCTGGACGCGGTGGTCGATCCGACCGAGAGCGCCCGGCAGTCCTCGCTCGGCCAGGCCGAGGGCTTCCAGCTCGCCCTGGACAACTTCACCGCGGACTGCGCGGAGCGCGACGACTGCGCGCTTCCCGGCTCCACGGGGAAGGAGGTCGAGCAGTGGATCTCCGACCTCCTCGACCAGTTGGACGAGGAGCCCGTCGAGGGGCTCGGCGGGCGGCAGCTGACGCAGACCCAGGCCACCACCGGCATCGCGTCCTCCCTGTACTCCCAGGAGACCTGGCCGCTGCTCGAACAGGGCCTCGACGAGGCGGAGGGCGGCAACGGCGGGCTGCTCCTGGCGCTGGCCGACTCACTGAACGGACGCTCCGAGGAGGGCCGTTACGACAACTCCAACGCGGCCAACGCCGCGATCAACTGCGCCGACTCCAAGGCACGGTTCACACTCGCGCAGACCAAGGCGGCGCTCCCCGAATTCCGCGAGGCATCGCCCGTCTTCGGCGACTACCTGGGCTGGGGACTGATGGGCTGCGCCGGCTGGCCCGTCACGGGTGCCTGGGACACCCCGGACGTCAGCGCCCCGGGAGCCGCCCCGATCCTCGTCATCGGCAACACCGGTGACCCGGCGACCCCGTACGAGGGGGCGAGGGCGATGGCCGAGGAGCTGGGCAAGGGCGTCGGGATCGAGCTCACCTACAAGGGCGAGGGGCACGGCGCGTACAACAGCGGCAACGCCTGTGTGCAGAAGGCCGTGGACGGCTACCTGCTGAACGGCAAGGTCCCCGCGACGGGCACCGTCTGCGGCTGAGCGGCCGGCCGGGCTGTCGGAGGCGGCGATTAGCATGGCCGCACATCTGTACCGCCCGGCGCGCGTTCCCACGCCTTCGGGCATCGGGGAGGGAACGCATCATGGGCGTACACGGACGGATTCGGCGGGCCGCCATCCTGGCCGGGGCGGCGCTGCTGGTGACGGGGGTGCTCACGGGATGCGATGCCGGCCCGGAACCGGAGGCGTCGGAGCCGCCCCCCGACCGGCGAACGCCGTCGGCCACCGCCGAGGGTGAGCCGGGCTCACCCGGGCTGCCCGCGGCCCTCACCTCCCAGCGCCCGGACTGGAAGCGCTGCAAGGCCCCCCAGGGCGGCACGGACCCCGGCTCCGGCTGGCGGTGCGCCACCGTCGACGTGCCGCTGGACTACGCGAAGCCGGCCGGCGAGACGATAGGCATCGCGCTGATCCGCAAGGAGGCCCGGGACGAGGGCCGGCGGCTCGGTTCGATGCTCTTCAACTTCGGCGGGCCAGGTGGTTCGGGCGTCGACTTCCTGCCGCGCGCCGCCTCCTCGTACGAGAAGCTCAACTCCCGTTACGACCTGGTGGGCTTCGACCCGCGCGGGGTCGCCGCGAGCTCCGGGGTCAGGTGCCGCACCGACGGGGAGCAGGAAACCACCCACCGTACGGTCGACATGACGCCGGACACCCCGGCGGAGGAGGCCGCCTTCGTCAAGGACGGCGCGGCCTTCGGAGCGGGCTGCGAACGCCGCTCCGGCACCCTCCTCCCGCACGTCGGTACGTCGGACGCGGCCCGGGACATGGACCTGATCCGTCACGTCCTCGGCGACGGCAAGCTCTCCTATTTCGGCATCTCCTACGGTACGGAGCTGGGCGCGACGTACGCCCACCTCTTCCCCGAGAACGTGGGACGCACCGTCCTGGACGCGGTCGTCGACCCGACGGCGGACTCGGTGGGGCACGCCCGCAATCAGGCGACCGGTTTCCAGCGGGCTCTGGAGAACTATCTGAAGGGCCGCGGCCAGGACCCGAAGGCGGGCACCGAGCGCATAGCGCGGCTGCTCCAGCGCATCGACGGACAGCCCCTGCCGACCGATTCGGGACGGAAGCTCAACGAGTCCCTGGCGATCACGGGCATCGTGACACCGCTCTACTCCGAGAGCAGCTGGCCCGCGCTGACGTCGGCGCTGGACGAGGCCGAGAAGAGCGGCACGGGCAACGAGCTGCTCCGGCTCGCCGACGCCTACAACGGCCGTGACGCGGACGGGGGTTACGACACCCAGAGCCACTCGCAGCGTGCCATCTCCTGTGCCGACACCAAGGCCCGGCCGACGGCCGCGGACGCCAGGGCACTACTGCCCGAATTCCGGAAGCTGTCCCCGGTGTTCGGACCGTTCCTGGCCTGGGACACGGCCGGCTGGTGTGCGCAGTGGCCGGTCGACGGCGAGCACGAAACGCCGGAGGCGAGCGCTCCGGGCGCGGGCCCGATCCTCGTCATAGGCACGACCGGAGACCCCGCCACGCCGTACGAGGGCGCGCGGAAGATGGCGGACGAGCTGGGCGAGGGTGTCGGCGTCATGGTCACCAACAAGGGTGAGGGACACGGCGCGTACGGCGAGAGCGTGTGTGTGACCTCGACGGTCGACGACTACTTCCTGGACGGCAAGGTCCCGGCGGACGGCAAGACCTGCTCGTAGCGGCGACGCGCACGAGAAGGGGCCGGTCCGCGGATGTGCGGACCGGCCCCTGTCTCGTGCCGCGGGTCTAGTAGACCGGCTTCTCGGGCTCGATCTGGTGGACCCAGCCGATCACGCCGCCGCCCACGTGCACGGCGTCGGCGAAGCCCGCGGACTTGAGGACCGCGAGGACCTCGGCGCTGCGGACACCGGTCTTGCAGTGCAGGACGATGCGCTTGTCCTGCGGAAGGTCCTGGAGGGCGTTGCCCATCAGGAACTCGTTCTTCGGGATCAGCCTGGCGCCCGGGATCGAGACGATCTCGTACTCGTTCGGCTCGCGAACGTCGATGATCTCGATCTTCTCGTCCCCGTCGATCCACTCCTTGAGCTGCTTGGGAGTGATCGTGGAGCCGAGCGCCGCCTCCTGGGCCTCTTCGGACACGACGCCGCAGAAGGCTTCGTAGTCGATGAGTTCGGTGACGGTCGGGTTCTCGCCGCAGACCGCGCAGTTGGGGTCCTTGCGGACCTTCACCTGGCGGTACTGCATCTCCAGCGCGTCGTAGATCATCAGCCGGCCGACGAGCGGGTCACCGATACCGGCAAGCAGCTTGATGGCCTCGTTGACCTGGATGGAGCCGATGGACGCGCAGAGCACGCCCAGGACACCGCCCTCGGCGCAGGAGGGAACCATGCCGGGGGGCGGCGGCTCCGGGTAGAGGCAGCGGTAGCAGGGACCGTGCTCGGACCAGAAGACGGACGCCTGGCCGTCGAACCGGTAGATCGAGCCCCATACGTACGGCTTGTTCAGCAGAACGGCCGCGTCGTTGACGAGATAGCGGGTGGCGAAGTTGTCCGTGCCGTCCACGATCAGGTCGTACTGGGCGAAGATGTCCATCACGTTGTCGGCTTCGAGCCGCTCTTCGTGGAGGACGACCTTCACGTACGGGTTGATGCCCAGCACCGAGTCCTTGGCGGACTGGGCCTTGGAGCGGCCGATGTCGGCCTGGCTGTGAATGATCTGGCGCTGCAGGTTCGACTCGTCGACCTCGTCGAACTCCACGATGCCGAGCGTGCCGACACCGGCCGCGGCCAGGTACATCAGGGCCGGCGAGCCGAGGCCGCCGGCGCCGACACACAGCACCTTCGCGTTCTTCAGCCGCTTCTGTCCGTCCATCCCGACATCCGGGATGATCAGGTGGCGGGAGTACCTGCGGACCTCGTCGACGGTGAGCTCAGCAGCTGGCTCGACCAAGGGGGGCAGCGACACAGGAACCTCAACAATGCAGGTGGTCGGTTTCTACGTACTTCAGCTACGTACGGTTGTTCTTGCCGTAACACTGCCACGCCCCCTCTCATTCCGAGATACCAGGTCCGATCCGCGAGACGATTTCGTCCCAGTAACTGGGCAGCGCCGCGAATGGGTCGATTTGTCCACCTTCTTGGACGTGAGCGGTCCGGTCCGTGAAGAAGATCGTCCCCGCCCCCTGCCAGCGGGCGACGCGCATGGCCTCGTCGAGGTGCGTGCGCGGGACTCCGTGCACGAAGTGCGCGAAGCGGCCGGGCGGGTAGGCGGCGGTCCACTCCGCCACCTGCGACCAGCGGTAGTCGGTCCACGGCCCCCGGAAGGTGACGAGTTGGTCGGCCGTCTCGGCGTAGCCCGGATACGGGTGGGTGTCGTGCCCCAGGACGAGCCTGCCTCCGCCGTCGGCGCTGTCGCTGTCCGCCAGGAGGGCGGAGAGCGTGCTGGTGAGCCTCCTGACCGCCGGGAGCCCGACGCGCCCGGCGGGGCACCGGGCCAGGTAGAAACCCCCGACCCGGTACCAGCTCACGAAGGACCGGGCGTCGGTGACGATCTCGTCGAAGGGCCGGTCGCCCCCGGCGAGATCGAGGTGGCCGAGCAGCCTGCCCCCGGCGGCGCGGACGGGGTCGTCGGGTGCCTCGCCGCGCAGGGCCCGTTCCCTGGCGTTGCGGAGCCGGCCCGCGGCCTCCAGGCAGTGCGGGTCGGGCCGGGCGCCGGGCCCGTTGTCGATGTTGAGGACCGCCCAGTGCAGCGGGGTGCCGGCCCGGGTCAGTTCGGCCCATTCGGTGGGGGCGAGCAAGGGGTGCGCGTAGCCGGGGACGCCGAATCCGAGCTGGTCGCCGCCACTGGTCCGCCGGGCCGTCCCGGTGGTGGTCAGATGCGGCATGCCGCCTCCATCCAGATGTCCGCGAGGGACTCCTCCAGGTTGATCCGGGGGCGCCAGCCGAGCCGGTCGCGGGCGGTGCGGACGTCGGCCTGCTGCCACGCGCCGCAGCCGTCCGGGTAGGGGGACGGGGTCGCCGAGAGGTGTTCGACGACGGTCTCGACGGAGGCGCGGGGGGCACCGATCGGGAGCCTGGACGGAGGGGTGTCCAGCTCGTGGAGCGCGCCCGCGTAGCCGGCGACCCGGGCGAGGACGGCGGCGGCGTCGCGGAGCCGGACGGCCCTGCCCGTACCGATGTTGACGACACCCTGGGCTGCGGAGAGCGAGGCGGCGTGCACGGCGCGGGCCACGTCGCGTACGTCGACGAAGTCGCGCTGCACGCCGAGTCCGCTGAGCTTGAGCTCGCCGTCGCCCGACTGCATGGCCCGGCGCATGGCCTCGGCGAGGCGGCCGAGCGGGGACCCGGCGGGGGTCCCGGGGCCGACGGGCGAGAAGACCCGCAGCACGACCGCGTCGAGGTCGGAGCCGAGGACGAGTTCGGTGGCGGCGAGCTTGCTGACCCCGTACGGGCCGCCGGGCCGGGGCACGGCGTCCTCGGCCGTCGACGATCCGGGCTGCGAGGGCCCGTATTCGGCGGAGCAGCCGACCTGGACGAGCCGGGCGCCGCAGCCGCTCCGGCGCAGGGCCTCGCAGACGGTGGCGACGGCGACGGTGTTGTGGCGGGTCAGATCGCGGGCGCCGCCGCGGGTGGCGCCCGCGCAGTTGACGACGACTCCGGGGTGGACGGCGTCCAGGAAGCGGGTGAGCGCCCCCGGGCTGCCGCCCGCGAGGTCGAACCGCACGTCGGCGTCGTCACCCCGGCCGAGTGCCGTGAGGTGGACGGCCGGGTCGGCGAGCAGGCGGTCGGCGACGAAACGGCCCAGGAATCCGTTGGCTCCGAGCAGCAGCACCCTCATCGTGCGCCCCCTGGGTGCCGACGGCGGGCTGCCGGTGCGGGGGATTGGCGGGTCATGTCCGGTTTCTCCTTGGTGGTGATGTCGATATACACGGTGTGTGGGGGGCCCGCGGCGTCGGCTCCACGGGCCTGGGGCGGTGGATCGGTGTCACTTCGTGTCCGCTCGCGCCGTGGCATGAGCGGATGCCCTGGAGAGGGCGACCGCGGCGTGGATCAGCAGCCCGAGGGCAGCCGCACCGCAGGCGAGGGTCGGTACGGTTCCGGTGCCCGCCGCCGCGACGACGGCGTCGACGGGGCGGGCGAGCGGGTCGAGGCCGGGCAGGCGCCCGGCCAGGACCAGGGCGGGGGCCGCCACTTCGACGGCGCAGGCGGCTGCGAGACCGGTGGTGGCCGGTTCGGGGAAGCCGTGCACGGTGAGCAGGCGGGCCAGGAAAAGCAGGACCCCGAGCGCGGTCGCCGCGGCGGGGACACCGCCGGTTCCGTGGGCGAGGCCGGCGAGGGAGAGCAGGACGAGGAGGGCGCAGAGGAAGAGCGCCACGACCCCGAGGAGTACGGGGCGCACGCCCGCGCCGAACTCCTCCAGTGCGCGGCTGCCGGCGAGTTTGCGGTGTGCGTGTACGGAGAAGAGGTGCACGCACCAGGCGGCGGGAGCGACGGCGAGTGCGAGGCCGAGCAGGGGGGCGGGGTCACCGGCCCAACCGCCGTCCGGGCCACCGCTCATGACCTGGGCCAGCAGCCCCTCGCCGTACATGGCGTAGCCGAGGAGCCAGCAGCCGTACACCGTGGCCGCACCGATGGGACGGCTCTCGGCGCGCAGGGGCCCCCGGCGCAGACAGAGCCGCAGCCCGAGGAGGACGAGGAGTGCTCCGGCGCCGGTCACCACGGACCGCGCGCCGCCGCCGAGTACCCCTTCGGTGGCCCGGAGCAGGCCGACGGTCGCGAGGCAGGCGGCACCCGGGAGCAGCGCGAGCAGGGTCCATCCCGCCCGCGCCTCCGTGTCGCGCCCGGCGCGCGGGGGCGGCGGTGCGTCCGGTTCGCGCACGATGCCGGGGACCCTGGCGTACAGCTCCTCGGCGAGCGAGAAGACGTCACGGTGCCGGTAGCGGGCGGCGGTTCGGTCGGTGAGCCCGTGGGCCTCAAGACCTGCGGCGATCTCCAGCGGATCGACGGCCCGCTCGCAGAGTTCGCGGTGCCGGTGCATGAGCGACTTCACGGGGTCGGCGGGCCCCCGCCGCGCGGCGGGTTTGCGCGCGGAGCCACCGGGGGCGACCTCGGGCGCGCGGCGGAGCGCGACCGGGCCGGGGGCAGGGGCGGGAGCGGGGGCGGGGGCCGAGGCAGGGGTGAGCGTGAGGGCGGGGTGCTCGGCTCCGGGGCTCCCGGCGAGGGCGTCGGCGGCATCGGCATCGACTCCGGGGCGTTCGACCGCTCCGGGAAGCTCGGCGCCTTCCGGGGCTCCCTCTTCCGCGCCGTCCCTCTGGTCCGCGGCGCCGCGGGCCGTCGGCGCGGGACCGTCCGCGGCGGAACCCTCCGCGACAGGACCGTCCGCGGCGGGTACGGCTTCTTCCCCGGCGGCCCGAGCCGGTTCCACGGCATGGTCCGGCAGACCCCATGGCGGCACGGAGATCTCGGTCAGGTCCGAGGGCGCGTGGAGCAGGGCGTCCGAGCGGGGGCCCCGGCCCCCGTCGGCGCGGGGGGCGGCAGGCGCGTCCAGGGCTTCGGTCGTTCGTCGGCCCATCGGGGGTCCTCCGTGGTCATGGCCGGTCGTGTGGTCACCCATCGCCGTCCCCCGCCCCGGCGGCGGCGCACACGCCCTCGGGCTCGGTGGCCCAGCTCGGCAGCCGGGCGGCGCCCGGGCAGGCGGTGACCGTGGAGGGGGTCTGCGTGGCCGTCCAGTGGCCGAGCACATGGGCCTCGGGCGGGGTGGCGAAAGGGCGCGGTCCGCCGTAGGCGTCCACCGCGTCGGCCTCCCGCCACGCAGGGGAGCGCGAGATCAGCTCCAGGTAAATGCCGCGAAATGCCGCGAGGTTCTGTTCGACGGTGAAGAGTTCGAGCGCCCTGGCGCGCGCCGCCGCGCCGAGGCGTGCACGGCGCTCGGGATCGCGCAGCAGCGCGATGCAGGCGTCGGCGAGCGCCCGCGGATTACGCGGAGGCACCACGAGCCCCGTGCCCCCGATGACCTCCACGACCGCGCCCACGTCCGTGGAGACGGTCGCCCGGCCGCAGAACATCGCCTCGACGAGGCTGATGGGGAAGCCTTCGACGACGCTGGACAGGACGATGACGCCGCCTGCCGCGTACGCCTCCGCGAGGTCGGGGACGTCGGGGCCGCCGATCTCCTCGAACGAGACCGGGTTGTCGCCCACGGCGTGCGCGCCCGTGGCCTCGTCGGGGAAGAGCTGGGCGGCGAGGGCCCGGCAGCTCGCGAGGTACGCGTCACCCTCGGCCCCCTGCGCCGGCGCGCCGAAGATCCGGAGCCGGGCGTCCGGTTCGGCCCGGCGTACCTCGGCGAAGGCGTGCAGCAGCGCGATGAGGTCCTTGGCGGGCTCGATCCGGCCGACCCACACGAGCGTGTCGGGGCCACCGTTGTCGTCGCTCTCCCCCACGCCCCGGAAGCGGTCCGCCGCCATGCCCGGGTAGACCGTGCGAAGTCTGGCGCGGTCGGCGCCGCACCGCTCCTGCCACCGGCGCACATGGGTGTTGCCGGGGGTGATGATCGCGGCCTGGCGGTAGACCTCGGCGGCGAGCTGCCCGTGGAAGTTGGCGAGCAGCGCGCGCACCGGCGCCGTGAACGGCTCGCCGGGCGTGGCGAGGTAGTGCGCCCGCAGGTGCACGCCGTGTTCCGTGACCAGCAGCGGCACTCCGAAGAAGCGTTTGGCCAGAAGTCCGGGAAGGGCTGCCGCGCCGCCCGAAGCCGCGTGGCAGAGGTCGACGGAGCCCAGGCTCTCCCCGTCGTACCAGTCGAGCGAGAGGGGGCGCAGCACCCGCTCCAGCTCGGCGGCGAAGGTGAGGAGATCGGGCACGGTGGCGGTCTGGACGGTGCGTCCGGTGCCCCGTGCCCGGCACGCCGATTCCAGGACGCGCATGGTGGTCTCGGAGCGGAGCGCGGTGTGCAGTCCGCCGCGTTCCCGGGCGAGTTCGGCGAGCCCGTACAGGGCCTCCGTGAAGCGGGTGCCGGCCGCGCTGCCCGCTCCGGCGTCCGCCGCGGCGCCCGTGCCGCTGTCGTCGGCGGCGCAGACGGTGGTGGCGAGCGCCGTCAGGTGCGCCGTGAAGCGCCGGAGTTCGCGGCGCCCGAAGGACCGTCCGGCACCGGTGAGGACCCTGGCCAGCAGCCCCTTGTGGCTGCTGCCGCGCAGGGCGTCGTCGTCGGAGGTCCACAGGGGGGCCGTACGCACCCGGCTGACCTGGGGCGGAAGCCTGACCCAGCCCTGTTCCTCCTGGTGGGCGGAGCGGCTGAGCGCGTAGAGGTCGAATTCGTGCTGGGGAAGCCCGCGCACCAGCCGGTCGCACCAGAGCCTGGACTCACCGGTCGCATACGGATAGCCACCGTCCGTGAGCAGTCCGATCCGCACGAGCACACCCCCGATCTCCCTTGTGGGCGGCCGCCGTTGGATTGGCGACTCGCAGCGGGACGACCGTAAGCGGATACGCCGGTGGGGGGGGGGCCGCGGGTGGGGGGCCGCGCCCAACAAGGGGGGA
>NZ_JBHXQO010000026.1:0-49420 GCF_042717135.1 Streptomyces sp. NPDC058620 | reverse complement strand
CGGCGGGGGTGGGGGCCCCGCGCGCGGCCCCGCCCGTCCCGGGCCCGGGGGGGGCGGCGGGGGGGGGGCCCCCCCCCCCCCACCGAAAGGGGTGAACCGTCGTAACTTTCCTGCTCCCGTGGCGTTCCGTCGCGATAAGGAGTCGTTGAGTTACTCAGGGTCAGGCTGCGGCCAGCTCCTTGCGGGCCTTCCGGCGCACCGCCGCTAGCCCCGGATCGAGCGCGGGCACGGCGGCCAGGAGCTGTTCGGTGTACGCGTCGCGGGGATTGCCGTACACCTCGTCGGCCGGCCCCTGCTCCACGATCCGGCCCTGCCGCATGACCGCGACCCGGTCGCTGACCTGCCGTACGACCGCGAGGTCGTGGGCGATGAAGACGAGTCCGATGCCCAGCTCGCGCTGGATTTCGGCGAGGAGCGCGATGACCTGGGCCTGGGTCGTGACGTCGAGCGCCGATACCGGCTCGTCGCAGACGATCACCTTGGGTCCGGCGGCGAGCGCGCGGGCGATTCCGACCCGCTGGCGCTGGCCGCCGCTGAACTCGTGCGGATAGCGTTCGTACCGGTCGGGGTCGAGTCCGACCCGCTCCAGCAACTCACCCACCCGGGCCCGGATGCGCTCCTCGTCGCCCTCCCCCGCCGCCCGGAGCGGGTCGGCCACGGATTCGCCGATCGAGCGCCGCGGGTTGAGCGAGGACACCGGGTCCTGGAAGACCATCTGGAGGTCCCGCCGGTACGGGCGCATCGCCTTCCCGGACAGCGAACCGATCTCCGTCCCGCCGTAACGGAGCCGCCCGGAGCTCGGGTCGAGCAGCCGTACGAGCATCCGCCCGAGCGTCGTCTTGCCACTGCCGCTCTCGCCGACGATGCCGAGGGTCTCGCCCGCGTGGACGGTGAGCGAGACCCCGTCCACGGCGGCGACCCGGTCGCGTCCCCGGCCGAACTCGCGTCGCAGGTCAACCGCTTCGAGCAGGGGCACCGCGTCGGCGTCCGCCCGGGGGCGAGGGACGGGCGTCACCCGTGGCGCGTCCACCCGCGGCACCGCCGAGAGCAGTTCCCGGGTGTACGGCTGCCGGGGCGCGCCCAGCACCTCGGCGACGGGGCCGCGTTCGACCTCCCGGCCCGCCCGCATGACCAGCACCTCGTCGACGCTCTCCGCGGCGACGCCCACGTCATGGGTGACCAGCAGAAGCCCCATGCCCGTCTCGTGGCGCAGGCCGTGCAGGAGGTCCAGGATCTGGGCCTGCACGGTGACGTCCAGGGCGGTGGTCGGTTCGTCGGCGATCAGCAGCCGCGGCTCGCAGGCCAGGGCCATCGCGATCAGGGCGCGCTGCCGCATCCCGCCGGAGAACTCGTGCGGCCGGGAGTGTGCCCGCCGGGCCGCGTCTGGGATGCCGACCCGGTCCAGGACCTGCACGGCCCGCGCCCGGGCCGCCCGCCTCGTAGCGGAGGTGTGCACCCGGTAGACCTCGGCGATCTGGTCGCCGACCGCGTAGTACGGGTCGAGCGAGGACAGCGGGTCCTGGAAGACCATGGCGGCCTGCGCCCCCCGCAGGGCCCGCAGCGCACGGTCGTCCGCGGCGCCCACGTCCGTACCCGCGACGCGGACCGTTCCGCAGACCCGGGCCCCCGTGCCGCGGTGCAGGCCCAGCAGGGCGTACGCGGAGGCGCTCTTGCCGGAGCCGGACTCGCCCACGACGCCGAGTGCGGCGCCCGCTTCCAGGGTGAACGAGAGGCCGTCCACGGCCCGTACGTCACCGAAGTCGATGGTGAGGTCCTCGACCTCCACCAGGGGCTGTGTCATGACAGGACCACCCGTCGGTCGGCCAGCGCGTACAGCAGGTCCGCGAGGGCATTGGCGAGCACCACGAAGAAGCCGGTCACCAGCACCATGCCGACGACCACCGGCAGGTCGACGACCTTGACGGCGTGGACGAGTTCGCGCCCGATGCCCGGAATCCCGAAGAGCGACTCGGTGAGCACCGCGCCGCCGAACATGGTGCCGACGTCGAGGGCGCTGAGCGCGATCACGGGCGCCAGCGCCCCGCGCAGCGCGTGCCGCCCGATGATGGCGCGTTCTGCGACCCCGTAGGCGCGGAAGGTGCGCACATGGTCGTCGGCGAGCGTCTCCAGCATCGAACTCCTGGTCAGCCGCGCGTACTTGGCGGCCTCGATGAGCGTCAGCGACACCCAGGGCAGCAGCAGCCCCCAGGCCCACTGCTCGGGGTTCTCGGTGAAGGGCACGTACGTCGGCGACGGGAGCCACTGGAGCGTGGAGCAGAAGACGATGATGAGCAGCAGCCCGATGACGAAGACGGGTGTGGCGGTGCCCGCGAGGGTCAGCCAGGTCAGCACCCGTTCGGTGATCCGGCCCCGCCGCCACACGGACAGCACGCCCGTTCCGACGCCGAGCACGACGTACCCGGCGAAGGCGCCGATGACGAGCGACCCGGTGGCGGGCAGCTTGGCCAGGATCAGCTGGGTGACCTGCTGATCGCTCTGGTACGAGACGCCGAGGCAGGGCGCGGAGCAGTGCTCGGTGCCGGTGCCGGTGGAGAAGTCGCGACCGGCGACGAGGCCCTGGAGGAAGTGCCCGTACTGCACGTACACCGGGTCGTTCAGCCGTAGTTGCTCGGTGACCTGGGCGACCTGGGCGGGTGAGCAGCGTGGGCCGCAGGCGATCTGGGCGACGTCACCGGGGGCGACGTAGAAGATCGCGTACAGGAGGACGGTGAGCGCGAGGAGCACGAAGACGGCGCCCCCGAGCCTGCGGAGTACGAATCCGGTCATGGGAGTCATGAGGACTGTTCCTTCTTCCGTCCGGTGCCGACCCGCAGCCGCGACGCGGCACGCGGGTCGAGTGCCGTGCGCACGCCCTCGCCGAGGACGGTCAGCGCGAGCACGGTGACGAAGAGCAGCCCGGTGGGGAGCAGCAGATAGGTGGGGGCCGCCTGGTACCAGGTGTCGGCCTCGGTGAGCATCTGGCCCCAGGACGGGGTCGGCGGTTTGATGCCGACGCCGAGGAAGGACAGAGCCGCCTCGACGACGATGTTGGCGGGGAACATCAGGGCCGCGTAGGTGATGACGGGCGCTGCGAGCGAGGGCAGGAGCTCGCGCCTCGCGATGCTCCAGGTGCCTCGTCCGCCGAGCCGGGCCGCCGAGACGAAGTCGAGGGACTTCAGGGCGAGTGCCTGGGCCCGCACGATCTTCGAGGTGCCGGCCCAGTTGATCCCGCCGATGACGAGGGCGATCAGGACGGGCCGGGGGAAGGACTCCGGGACGATGGCGAGGAGCGCCAGCGCGGTCACCATGATCGGCAGGGCGACGTTGATGTCGGTGATCCTGCTGAGGACCTGGTCGACCCAGCGGCTGCCGAGGGCGGCCGCGAGTCCGATGACGAGTCCGATGGCGACCTGGAGGACGGTCGCGACGACGGCGACGCCGAGCGAGACGCGTGCCCCGTAGACGATGCGCGCGAACAGGTCGCGGCCGGTCTGGGGTTCGACGCCGAGCCAGTGTTCCGCGCTGATGCCTCCGAAGGAGCCGATCGGCACGCCGCCGGCCGCCGAGTCGACGAGGTCGGGGTGGTACGTGTTCGGGTCCTGGCCGGCCAGCGCGGTGAGGAGCGGCGCGGCGAGTGCGACCAGGACGAGCAGGAGGACCACGGCCGCCGCGGCGGTGGCCGCGCGCTGTGCGCGCAGCCGCCGCCAGAACAGCCGGGCCCCCGAGGCGGGGGCGGCGACCGGCGCCGCTCCCGCCTCCTGGACCAGAAGTGCCTCGGACATGGTTACTTGACCGAGACCTGGGAGATGTCGAGGACGCCGGTCCAGTCGCTGATGACGACGTTCTTGACGTCCTGGCCGTAGAGCCGCTTGTAGACCGGGTGGAAGAGCGGCACGGTCAGCGCCCGCTCACCGATCTTCTTGTCCAGCGCGCCCCAGCGCTCGGCGGCGGCGCTCAGGTCGGTCAGCTTGTTGATCTCGTCGATCTCCTTGTTGACCGAGGCGTCGTTCAGGAAGCCGGTGTTGAAGTTGGCGCCGTTCTTCACGATCTGCCGGCCGTCGAAGATCGGCGCGAGGAAGGGGCCTCCGGAGGGCCAGTCGGCACCCCAGTGGGCGAGGAAGAAGCCCGGCTCCTTGTCGGCGCTGTGGATGGTGTCGGAGTAGTCGTTGCTCTCGAGACCCTGCAGTTCGACGGTGATCCCGGCCTTCTTGAGCGCGGCCTGGAGCGCCGTGGCGATCTCCGGGCTGGTCTCGAAGTCCTTGTCGTTGGAGTGGGTGAGGGTGACGGTCAGGCCCTTGGGGTGACCGGCCTCCTTCAGGAGTTCCCTGGCCTTCTCCGCGTTACCGGTCTTGCCTGCCGGGAAGTGGTCGTACGGCGTGTATCCGAAGGACTTCTGGTTGGGCAGATAGGTCGTGGCGGGCTCGGCGAGCGAGGACCCGCCGGCCGCGTTGACCACCGAGGAGCGGTCGACGGCGTACGCGATCGCCTGCCGCACCTTCGGGTCGTCGAACGGCTTCACCTTCGGGTTGAACGCGATGTAGTTCGTGTAGCCGAAGCGGCCGGTGCCGACGCGTGACGCGAGCGCCTTGTCGCCGGTGACCTTGGCGAGCTCGGCGGGGCCCAGGTTGGTGTCGGTGGTCACGGCCGCGGCGTCGGCGCCCTGGGACGCGGAGAGCCGCTGGTTGATGACCGCGGAGTCGAGCCCGGAGCGCACGTCGATCCGGTCCGGATACGCCTTGCGCTCCTCGTCCGTCGCCGCCGACCAGTGCGGGTTGCGCTCCAGGACGAGGCGCTCGCCGTCGTTCTCGTTCGTGACGACCTTGTACGGCCCCGACGAGACCGGGTGCTCCTCGTACTTCGTGCCGGTGTCCTTGGCCTTCGGTACGGGGGTGGTCTGGGTCTGGGTCGCCAGGTAGGGGAATTCACCCTCGGGCTTGTTGAGACGGAAGACGATGGTCCTGGCGTCCGGCACCTCGATGGAGTCGAGGCCCTTCTTGTCCTTGTACGGGCCCTGGTAGTCGGCTCCGCCGATCAGCCAGTCGCGCAGGTACGGGGCGCCGCCGGAGAGCTCGGCGGCGAACGAGCGCTCGATGCCGTACTTGATGTCCGCGCTGGTGATCGGGGTGCCGTCCTCGTACTTCAGCCCCTCCTTGAGGGTGTACGTCCAGACGGTGGCGTTCTCGCTGGGCGTGCCCAGGTCGGTCGCGAGGTCGGGGACGACCTTCGCACCGGCGGCGCCGTCCTCGCGGTTGCGGGTGGTGAGCGTACGGAAGACGAGGGAGGGGACGTTGCCGCCGCCGGAGGTGTAGAGCCGGGCGGGGTCGAAGTCCTCCTGCGGGTTGCTGTTCAGGACGGTGAGCGTGCCGCCCTTCCGGGGCTTGCCGTCGGCGCCCGATTCGCCGTCGCTCCCCTTGCTGTCCTGGGGCCCGGCGCAGGCAGCGACGCCCACAGCCAGGACCAGACCGACGGCTGCCGCTGCCACGCGGCGCGATATGACGGACGTTTGACGCATTGGAAGATGACCTCTCGGTGTACTGCTGGCAGGAATGAGGAAGGGTCCTTGCGCAGGCGACAGCGAGAAGTACGGGACAGAACACCGAAATGCCGCGCCTGCGGGCGGAATACGCCCAGGCGCGGCAGTCATGAATGGCCGAGGAACCGGAAAGGATCCGGGAAGATCCCAAAATGGTCCGGAAAAGGGCCGACGCGCGCTCGGGCAGGCGTCAGCGACAGAGAACGTCGGCTACGCAGATTCCGGTCACGCCGAGGAGCGCCAGCTCAATGGCGGCGCGCTCGGAGGTGACAGGACTGCGTGACATGCCGAGAAATATGAACGACCCGGTCGCCGATGTCAACGCGGAATGAGACGCCCGTCCCACCATCCGGACAGAGTGCGGATGCGGGGCCCTGAGCGGCCGTCACCGGCGAGGAGCGTGGCAGCCTCAATCGCCTGGATGCGCCCAGGGGTTGGGGCGGCACTTGATTCCGCCGATCTCCAGCGACTTGGTCTGCTGCTGCATCACCGGGGCCAGCTCGCCAGGGGTCTCGCAGTTCACGTGCCCGTAGCCCAGCCGGTGGCCGATCTCGTGGTTGATGAGCATCTGACGGTAGGCCATGAGCTTCTCCGGACCGAAGGTCGACGATCCCTGGGCCCAGCGGTAGGCATTGATCATCACGCGTTCGGTCGCGGCCGAATCGCAGGAGACGTTGTCCTGCATCGTGTCCAGGCCCGATTTCGCACACCAGGCTCCGGTGGTCCCCGGACTGGCCAGGGTGATCACGAAATCGGGTTCGCCCGAGGAGATCCGCTCGAATGTCATGGCACCGTTGTGTGCCCAACTACGGTCGTCGTTCAGCGTCTTCTGCACGGCGTCGGCGAAGAATCCGCTGTCGAGGCCGAGCCCCTTTTCGACATCGATCCGATAGCGGTACTTCTTTCCCTTGCCCGGCGCCTTCGCCAGTCCCGGAACCGCTTCGAATTCCCCGTCGGCCGCGAGCCCGGGAGCGAGCGGATAGGGCTTCGCCATCTTCTGCGCGTACGAGAGGGGCTTGACCTTGAGCACCTTCGGCTGCGGCGTGGGCCGGGTGTCGGAGCGGGAGGCGTCCTTGCTGCCCTCGCGGTCCACTCCGGCGGCCTGCGAGGCGATGTCCCGGTCGGCGTCCGTGTCCTGGGCGACCTGCCCGGCCACCACGACGGCGAGCACGGTCGTGACGGCGGCGGCTGCGATCCCGGTGAAGGTACGCCCCTTCCCGCCCTTGCCCGGTACCGCGTCCTCGGCCTCGGCCGCACCGTCCGGGAGCGGCCGGCTGTCATCCCATTCGGTGACCGAGACGTTCGGGTCGGCGGGCGGCGGGGAAGCCGGCGGGGCGCCGTCGAACGCGTCGACGAACTCCCGTCGGGGCCCGGGGACCGATGATGCCCCGGCCGCCGTGGGCCGCATCCCGGTGCGCCGGTCGGCCGCGCGCTGCGCCGCCTGCTGGGCCGACACCTGCCGGGCCACCGCCTGCTGGGCGGACACCTGCTGTGCGGGGTACTGCCCCGTGCCGGACATCTGCTGTGCCGTGGACCCGGTGCCGGACATCTGCGGCGGACGCCCTCGCGGCGCCCCGCCGCGGGCCGCTCCGGCGAATCCCGCCGGTCCGGGGGGCCCCGCCTGCCCCGGCCCTGCCGCCCGGCCCTGCCGCCCGGCGCCCTGCCACTCGCCGGACCGCTGCTGCGGCCCGGTTCCCCAGCCGCCGCCGGCCTCGCGCTGCTCGGGGTGACCTCCGCGTACCTGCGGCACGCCGTGGAACGGTGAATGACCGTCACCCCCGGCCGGCGTGGCGGCTCCGCGCCTGCGCCGTCCGTTGCCGGCCCCGGACGGGGCTGCCCCCGCCGGAGCGGCCCTTGACGGGCCCGTCCCGGGATCGCCGTCGGCGTTCCCGGCGCTCGTGCTGCCCTGGCTCTTGGCCTCGGGCCCCTTTCGGCTGTGTCGTCCCACGCCCCGGATCAGCTCCCGCCGCATTCGTCGAGCAGGTCCCGGAACGCCTGGGCGACCGTCTCCGGGTACTCCATCATCGCCACGTGCCCGGCCTCGGGCAGTGTCACCAGCCGGGCGTCGCGGAAGGCCGCGGACGCCCTGCGTGCCATCCGGTACGAGACGAGTTGGTCCCGTCCGCCGTACACCAGCAGGGTCGGTGCGAGCACCCGCTCGGCCTGGCGCCACAGTCCGTGCTGTCCGCCCAGTGTGTAGGCATCGACGATGCCCCGGGCCGAGCGCGTCGTGGCGTCCCAGAAGTACGGCAGCCCCAGTCGGCGCTCCATTTCCGCCACCGCGTGACGGAATCCTTCTTCGGAGACCCGTGCCGGATCGCCGTAACAGAGTGCCATGACACCGCGGGTGCGTTGTTCGGCGGTCCAGTCCTTCGTGAGCCGGGAGAAGAGGGAGGCGATGCCCGGAACGGCCAGCAGCGCGGTCGGCACGGCCGACCGCTGGACCCGGAGCTCCGGCAGCGCGGGCGAGATCAGGGTGAGGGTGCGCACCAGGTCGGGGCGGACGGCCGCGACCCGGGTGGCGACCGTGCCGCCCAGGGAATTGCCGAAGAGGTGGACCGGCCCGCGTCCCTCCGCGTCGAGCAGCCGGATCACGGCGCGCGCGTGCCCGGATACCGAGTAGTTGCCGTCGTCCGGCGGCGGCGAGTCCCCGAAACCGGGGAGATCCAGCGCCTGGCTGTCGGTCACGTCCTCCAACAGCGGCATCAGCGCCGACCAGTTCTGGGAGGAGCCGCCGAGCCCGTGGACGTAGAGGGCGGGATCGAGCCCCGTACGCAGCGGCGGCCGGGAGCGGACGGCCAGGGTGAGGCCCGCCAGCGTGACGGAGCGCAGTTCCTCCCCCTCGGCGACCCTGACGGCACTGACCGTGGGAGCGGCCGCGGCAGCGGCGGCTCGGATACCCGGCAGCTCGGTCGAAGACATGCGGCAATGTTACGAGACGATCACGCGCCGGTTCATGTGTTCGCGGTCACAGACCGCATAGCGGCTCGGCGGGGTTGCTCCTAGGCTGCAAGGGAGGGAAGGGAGACACCATGACGGTCGACCCCGGCGACCCGGACACGTTCGATGACGTCCAGCCCGACGAACCGGACCACGAGACCCCCGATGCCGATGCCGCTGAGCAGCATGCAGACGTCCAGCCGCGGAGCGACGACCCTCTTGCGAGCATCGACCGGGACAGGGCGAACGAGGCGGATGCCGCGGAGCAGATGCGTGTTGTCCCTCTGGACGAAGACGATTACCGGTAATACGCCCCGCTTTGCTCTCTGACTCCACACATCTGTGGCTATCGCAGTCGTCCGGTCCGTGAAATTCTGCGTCCGCGCCGCGCACACCCGGGTTACCCAAAAGTACGATGGCCGCACGGCGCAGCGTGCATGGAACAGCTGTGCTTGAACACAATTTTGGGAGGCGGCGTGACAGCCATCGAGCAGACAGAGGCAGCGCGCCCGCGGGGCACTCGCCTGCCCCGCCGTGCCCGACGCAATCAGTTGCTGGGCGCCGCGCAGGAGGTCTTCGTCGCGCAGG
Source organism: Streptomyces sp. NPDC058620 (assembly GCF_042717135.1). Taxonomy (NCBI): domain Bacteria; kingdom Bacillati; phylum Actinomycetota; class Actinomycetes; order Kitasatosporales; family Streptomycetaceae; genus Streptomyces; species Streptomyces sp. NPDC058620. The sequence continues at coordinate 40,359 of NZ_JBHXQO010000026.1, read as the reverse complement.
GCTACCACTCCGCCGCGATGGACGACATCGCCGAGCGCGCGGGCGTCAGCAAGCCAGTGCTCTACCAGCACTTCCCGGGCAAGCTGGAGCTCTATCTGGCCCTGCTCGACCAGCACTGCGAGTCGCTCCTCCAGGCGGTGCGTACTGCGCTGGCCTCGACGACGGACAACAAGCTGCGCGTCGAGGCGACGATGGACGCCTACTTCGCGTACGTGGAGGACGAGGGCGGGGCCTTCCGGCTGGTCTTCGAGTCCGACCTGACCAACGAGCCGGCGGTACGCGAACGGGTCGACCGGGTCTCGCTCCAGTGCGCCGAGGCCATCTCGGACGTCATCGCGGGTGACACGGGACTGTCCAAGGACGAGTCCATGCTGCTCGCTGTCGGCCTGGGCGGTGTCTCCCAGGTGGTGGCCCGTTACTGGCTCTCCAGCGGCTCCAGCATCCCCCGCGACACGGCGGTGCAGCTGCTGACCTCCCTCGCCTGGCGGGGCATCGCGGGATTCCCGCTGCACGGCATCGAACAGCACTGACCCGCCGCGAGCCGGGCCGGACCCCCGTGATCACCTCCGGTGTTCGCTGCGGGCGTTGCCGGTCGGGCCGTGGTCGGTCCCCTCACCGGGCTAATGTGTGCTGCGTACGGCGCGGTTCACCGCGCAGAGACTGACCGTCGGAGGGACATAGCCGTGGAGGTCAAGATCGGGGTGCAGCACACGCCCCGGGAGATCGTTCTGGAGAGCGGGCTTTCCGCCGAAAAGGTCGAGAGCGCGGTCGCCGAGGCGCTCGCCGGCAAGGCGCAGCTGCTCAGCCTCACGGACGACAAGGGCCGCAAGGTTCTGGTGCCGGCCGACCGGATCGCGTACGTGGAGATCGGCGAGCCCAGCACCCGGCGTGTGGGGTTCGGCGCGCTCTAGGCGCGACGCGAAGCACAGAAGGAGCGGCCCGGCGGATGTCCGCCGGGCCGCTCCTTCGTGCCGTGCGCGTTCACCGGGATGCGCCGTCGGCCGTCCCCCGGAGGTGTTCCCGCGGACTGCGGGAGGATTGCGTTCCGCGGGCCCCGGGTAGTACCGCCTACGACCGATTTGCCCTCCCCGCAACCCGCGAGGTGATCCTCTGTGATCTGGGAAACCTTCGGCTCCGTCGTGCTCGGACTCGTCCTCTCCTGGGCGGCGCTCCGCTCACTGCCGGACCGGCTCCCGCCCGTCCGTGCGGTCTTCGTCACCGGCGCACTGGGAGCCCTGTTCGGCGCGTTTCTGACGCACTCGGCGCTGGGGGCGGGCCATCTGCTGGCGACCCTGGCCGGTGCGGTGTTCGTCGGGACGGTGACGCTGTCCCTGCTGATCCGCCCGCGCAGCCGCCGTCTGGCCCGTTCGGCGGCGGCCCAGTAGGGCCGGGCCCCGCCGCGCGGGCGGCTTACGCCGCGAGCCCGAGGGCCGCCATCCGCTTGGTGTGCGCCTCGGTGATCCTGGAGAACATCCGGCCGACCTCGGCCAGGTCGAATCCGTCGGCCACTCCGCCGACGAGCATCGTCGACAGCGCGTCACGGTCGGCGACCACCCGCTGGGCCTGCGAGAGCGCCTCGCCCATCAGCCGGCGGGCCCACAGCGCGAGACGTCCGCCGACCCTCGGCTCGGCCTCGATGGCGGCACGCACCTTCTCGACGGCGAAGTTCCCGTGCCCTGTGTCGTCGAGCACGGCCAGGACGAGGGAACGGGTGTCCGTGTCGAGCCGGGCCGCGACCTCCCGGTAGAAGTCACTGGCGATCGAATCGCCCACGTACGCCTTGACCAGGCCCTCCAGCCAGTCCGACGGCGCGGTCTGGCGGTGGAAATCGTCGAGCGCCTTCGCGAACGGCTCCATGGCCGCCGTGGGCTCCTCGTCGATCGCCGTGAGCCGCTCGGTCAGCCGCTCGAAATGATGGAATTCGGCGGAGGCCATCTTTGCCAGCGCCGCCTTGTCACCGAGTGTGGGAGCGAGTTTGGCGTCCTCGGCGAGTCGCTCGAAGGCCGCCAGTTCCCCGTAGGCCAGTGCGCCGAGAAGATCGACGACAGCGGCGCGGTACTGCGGCGCGGCGGACGCGGTGGCCCAGTCCTGGGCGGCGATCCCGGTGAGTGCGGGGGCTTCATTGGCGTTGTCAGGCGTCTCCATGGAGCGCACAATAGCCGCCCGCGGGAGAGGCGTATGGGCCCGGTCGACCACGGACGTCACACCGTTCCGATGAATTCGCCCAACACACATGCGCGAATCCGGGGTACAGTGGTATTGCGCTTACTGAGCATTTGACTGTGCTCGGAGCGCTTTTGAATGAGGATGCCCGGTCGGTGGCCCGATCGGCTCCGACCCGACAGCCCTCCACGCGGGGCGTACGACACGTACGACCGCAGATGAGGGGCCCCCTCAGCGGCACGAGCGCTCGAGCGACGGCAGTGGTCCCGCGCCACCCGGCCCATCCACGGCCGGATGACCAACCCCGGCACGGTACGACCCCCAGCGTTCGCCTCGGACCGCGTCTCACAGAAGAGGCAGCACCCTGACTACGTTCCGCGACCTCGGAATCCTTCCCGAGACGGCCGAAGCCCTTGAGGCAGTCGGCATCATGTCCCCCTTCCCCATCCAGGAGATGACGCTCCCCGTAGCGCTCTCCGGCTCCGACGTCATCGGCCAGGCCAAGACCGGCACCGGCAAGACGCTCGGCTTCGGTCTCCCGCTCCTGGAGCGCGTCACCGTCCCCGCCGACGTCGAGGCCGGGCGTGCCGCGCCCGACAAGCTGACCGACGCGCCGCAGGCCCTGATCGTCGTTCCGACCCGTGAGCTGTGCCAGCAGGTCACCAACGACCTGCTGACCGCCGGCAAGGTCCGTAACGTCCGCGTCCTCGCGATCTACGGCGGCCGTGCGTACGAGCCGCAGGTCGAGGCCCTCAAGAAGGGCGTCGACGTGATCGTCGGCACCCCGGGGCGTCTCCTCGACCTGGCGGGCCAGCGCAAGCTCGACCTTTCGCACATCCGTGTGCTCGTCCTCGACGAGGCCGACGAGATGCTCGACCTGGGCTTCCTGCCCGACGTCGAGCGCATCATCACGATGCTGCCGCCGAAGCGCCAGACGATGCTGTTCTCGGCGACCATGCCGGGCGCCGTCATCAGCCTCGCGCGGCGTTACATGTCGCAGCCGACGCACATCAACGCCACCTCGCCCGACGACGAGGGCACGACCGTCAAGAACACCGCGCAGTACGTCTACCGCGCGCACAACATGGACAAGCCGGAGATGCTCTCCCGCATCCTCCAGGCCGAGGGCCGCGGCCTCGCGATGGTCTTCTGCCGTACGAAGCGCACGGCGGCCGACATCGCCGAGCAGCTGGCGAAGCGCGGTTTCGCCTCCGGCGCGGTCCACGGCGACCTCGGCCAGGGCGCCCGTGAGCAGGCGCTGCGCGCCTTCCGCAACGGCAAGGTGGACGTCCTCGTCTGCACCGACGTCGCCGCGCGAGGTATCGATGTCGAGGGTGTCACCCACGTCGTCAACTACCAGTCGCCCGAGGACGAGAAGACCTACCTCCACCGCATCGGCCGCACCGGCCGCGCGGGGGCCAAGGGCATCGCGATCACGCTGGTGGACTGGGACGACATCCCGCGCTGGCAGCTGATCAACAAGGCGCTCGACCTGAAGTTCCCGGACCCGGTCGAGACGTACTCCACGTCGCCGCACCTCTACGAGGAGCTCAGCATCCCGGCCGGCACCAAGGGTGTCCTGCCGCGTGCCGAGCGCACCCGTGCGGGTCTGCGGGCCGAAGAGCTCGAGGACCTCGGCGAGACCGGTGGCCGCGGCCGCAAGTCCGCCGCATCGGCCCCGGCGCCCGTCCGTGAGGAGCGCCCGGCCCGTACGCCGCGCCAGCGTCGTCGTACGCGTGGTGGCAGCACGCTCGAGGAGGGCGCCGCCACGGTGCCCGCCCCGGCCACCGAGGCCGTTGTCGAGCCGGCCGACGCCGATCCGGCGGAGCCGCGCACGCCGCGCCGCCGTCGCCGTGCCCGCGTCGGTGCCCCCGAGGGCGTCGCCGAGGCAGCGGTCGCCGTGGCCGAGGCCGCACCGGTCGCCGTCGAGGACGTGGCGGAGCCCGTGGCCGAGGAGAAGCCACGCCGCCGCCGTGCCCCCCGTGCGACCGCCGCCGAGCCGGTGGCCGAGACGGTGACGGAGACGGTGACGGAGGCCGCCGCGCCCAAGACGAGGGCCACCCGGAGCAAGGCCAAGGCGGAGGCGGCGGCGGACTTCCAGACCGTCGCGGCGGACGCCGTCGCGGCCGCCGAGCCGGTGACCAAGCCGCGCCGCCGCGCCCGTGTCGTCAAGCCCGCGGTCGACGAGGTCGACTTCCAGATCGCCCCGCCGACCGAGCCGGTGACGGAGACGCGCCGCCGGACGCGCCCCGCCGCCAAGCCGAAGACGGAAGCGGTCGTGGAGGCCCCGGCCGCCGAGGGCGAGACGAAGCCGCGCCGCCGCCGTGCCCCCCGTGCGACCGCCGTGAAGGCGGAGGCCGCCGAGGCAACCGCGCCCGCAGTGGCCGAGGGCGAGTCCGAGGCCCCCGCGAAGCCGCGCCGCCGCCGTGCCCGCACGACGACGGCGAAGGCCGAAGCCGCCACGGCCGAGAGCTGATCCACCGCACGACACGAGGGGCCGGGTACTCCGCACCACGCGGAGCACCCGGCCTCTCGTACGTGTGCCCCGGCCGCGCCGCCGACCGGCGATAGCCTCGTCCCATGAGCCGGCCACCCACCTTCACTCCGCCGCCCTGCGCCCGCGCGCACACGCTGCGTACCGCGCGCGGGGACTTCGCCGTGCTGGACGCAGTACCGCGTACCGAGGCGCACTCCACCGCGCTCCTGCTGCCCGGTTACACCGGCAGCAAGGAGGACTTCATCGCCCTGCTCGAACCGCTCGCCGAGGCCGGTTACCGTGTGGTCTCCGTGGACGGCCGCGGGCAGTACGAGTCGACGGGGACGGACCGTCAGGAAGCTTACGCACAACCGGAGTTGGCCCGCGATGTGCTGGCGCAGGCGGAGGTGCTCGGTGCCGCCGGACACCGCATCCACCTGCTGGGCCACTCGCTGGGCGGTCAGGTCGCCCGCGCCGCCGTACTACTGGACGCCTCCCCCTTCCGCTCACTGACCCTCATGTCCTCCGGACCCGCAGAGGTCGCCCCCGGCCAGCGGGACAGGATCAAGATGCTCGGCGACGCACTGCGCACGCTGACCATGGCGCAGGTGTGGGAGGCCATGCGCGCCCTCGACCCGCCGCAGGACGCCGACACCGGCGACGGCGAGGACCTGCGCCGCCGCTGGCTGAGCCACAGCCCCGCGCAGCTCCTCGCCACCGGCGCCCAGCTGTCCGTAGAGCCGGACCGGGTCGCGGAGCTCGCCGCCCTGCCCCTGCCCGTCCACGTCGTGTCCGGGGAGAGCGACGACGTCTGGCCCGTGGACCGGATCGACGACATGGCCCGGCGGCTGGGCGCCCGCCGCACCACCATCGCGGGCGCCGAGCACTCCCCCAACACCGCGCGGCCCCTGGAGACGGCGGCGGCGCTGGTCTCGTTCTGGGACAGCCACTGACCCCGCGCCCACGACGGCGAACGGCCACCTGACGCCCCCCATGACCGGGAGCGTCAGGTGGCCGCCCGGCTCAGTACTGCGACTGCAGGTGCTGCCAGAAGCCGTCGCGCAGGGCGCGCCGCAGGTGGGCGTGGCCCCGCAGGGAGTGCTGGAGCAGCCGCTCGGCCTCCACCAGCAGGTCCTGGTCGACGGAGCCCGGCAGATAGGGATGACCGGGCAGCAGGTCGGCCAGGGACTCACGGCCACGGGCCGAGAGCCAGGTGGCGGCGATCTGCGCGCCCACGAAGCGGACGCTCTCGCGCGAGGGCGCCGGGCTGTCGTCCTCGTACGTGGTGACGGAGCGCCGTGTGACGTAGGGGCGGCAGAAGTCGAGGTCGAACGTGCGCGTGCTGTCGACCTCCCACAGCAGCGGCTCTGCCTGGTTGCGCCCCTCCCCCGCCTCGATGCCCCAGAGGTGGACGCGGGCCCCGTACCCCTGCGCCGCCTCGACCGCCGACACCAGGTCCTCGTCCCCGCCCACGAGCGCCGCGTCGCTGATGGCACGGTGCCTGGCGAGTGATTCGAGATCGGTGCGGATGAGTGAATCGACGCCCTTCTGCTGGTTGTTGGCGTTGAGGTTGCCCAGCCTGACCTTGACGTCGGGGAGTTCGGCGATGGACTGCTGCTCGACGTTGTGGATACGGCGCCTGGCCCCGTCGTACCAGTAGACGCGCAGCAGCCTGCTGTCCGCGAAGATAGTCCGCGCCTTGTCGATGAATGCCTCGATCATCCCTTCCGCGTCGAGGTCGAAGTTGCGGCGGTCCTCCGTACCGGTGACGAGCAGTCCGGCCGCGGCGTACACATATCCCGCGTCCACGAAGATCGCGTGGGTCGAGGGAGTCTTCGACACCTCCGCGAGCACGCGCGTGAGCAGTGCGTTGGTGCGCTCCAGGCACTCGCGGATATCGGCCTGGCCCTCCGTCTGCGCGTCCGCTTCGTTCATGCGGACCTCGTCGGCCGCGGCTGCGCAGCTGCTACCTGGTAGTTAGACATCCAAAAAATTTCCTTAGCGTAGGGAATGTTTGCAGAAGGCAAGCCGTTGTACCCCTTGTGGAGCGCGGGACACCATGCCTTGTGCTCCTCATCCTTGCGGACGGGTAGCCCCGTCCTGACAGCAGTTCTCCAGCAGGAGGATCAGACGAAGGGAAGCCATATGCGCTTCGAGATCATGCGACTCGACGATGTCGACGGTACCGCCGTGGACAGCACTGTCGTGGACGCCGCCTCCGTCAACCGGATGGTGCAGCAGGCCGCAGCCATAGGCCAGCGCATCTACATCCGGCCGGCCGACAGTTCGGCCTCGTAACGCCTGACACAGCATTACGCCGCTAAAGACGAGCGCCCCCGTACGGAAGGACCGTACGGGGGCGCTGTGGTGTCCGGGTTCAGGCGTTCTGGATGACCTGGGTGACACCGTTGATGATCTGCTGGACGGCGATGGCCGAGAGCATCATCCCCGCGAGCCTGGTCACCAGCACCACGCCGCCGTCCCTGATGACGCGGATGATCAGCAGCGAATAGCGCATCGCGAGCCAGAGCACGACGTGCATGGCGACGATGGCGGTCCAGACCGAGATCTGACCGGCCGCACCGTCGGCGTTCTGAACCGCGAGGATCACCGAGACGATCGCACCGGGGCCGGCGAGCAGCGGCATGCCCAGCGGTACGAGCGCCACGTTGACGTCCTTGGTCTGCGTGGGCTCGTCGGTCTTGCCGGTGAGCAGGTCCAGCGCGATGAGCAGCAGGAGGAGTCCGCCCGCGATCATCAGCGCGGGGACGGAGACATGGAGATAGTCGAGGATCTGCTGGCCGAGCAGACCGAAGACGGCGATCACGCCGAAGGCGACCGCGACGGCCTGGAACGCCATTCTGCGCTGGACCTTGGCGGGCCTGCCGGCGGTGAGGGCCAGGAAGATGGGGGTGATTCCGGGCGGGTCCATAATCACAAAAAGCGTGAGAAAAAGGGATCCGAAGACAGCGACGTCGAACACAGTGAGCCTTGCGAGTGGGGAGCGGGTCGAACAGGAGGGGCGCGGCCCGGCGGCAGGGGTGAAGACAGCCGTGAGCGGCCGTGGTGGCCGGGCGCGCGAAGGTGTGACGGGACTGCGGGGAGTACGGCGCGGACGCCGCGTGCCTTACGGGCGGCGGGGTCCGCCGGCGCCCGGCACCGGGAAGGCTCCCGCCGCGCGCCGGGTGATCTCGCCGTAGATCTCGGGGTCGGTGGTGTATTCACCGAGCTGCACGGTCTTGCGGGTGCCGTGGTAGTCGCTGGACCCGGTGGTCAGCAGCCCCAGGTCGCCGGCGAGTCCGCGCAGCCGGGCCCTGGTGGGCGCGTCGTGGTCCATGTGGTCGACCTCGATGCCGTCGAGCCCTGCCGCGGCGAGCAGCGCGATCGACTCCTCGGGCACCACCTCGCCGCGCTTCACGGCCAGGGGATGGGCGAAGACGGTGACGCCGCCCGCGGCCTTGACCAGCCGGATGGCGTCGAACGGGTCGAGTTCGTGCTTCTCGGCGTACGCGCGTCCGCCGTTCGCGAGCCACTCGGGCGTGAAGGCGTCGGAGACGGTCTCGACGACGCCGAGGTCGACGAGCGCGGTGGCGATGTGCGGGCGGCCGACCGAGCCGTCCCCGGCGATGGCCGCGACCTGCTCCCAGGTGACGGGGACACCCAGCTCCTGGAGCTTGAGCACCATGGCCTGTGCGCGCGGCACCCTGTCGTCCCGTACCAGCTCGCGCTCGCGGGCCAGTTCGGGCTCGTGGGGGTCGAAGAGGTACGCCAGCATGTGCAGGCTCACTCCGTCGATGCGGCAGGAGAGCTCGGCGCCGGTGACGAGGGTGAGGCCGTCGGGCAGGGCCGCGACCGCTTCGGCATGGCCCGCGACGGTGTCGTGGTCGGTGAGGGCGACGACGTCCAGACCCGCGGCGGCGGCGTTGGCCACCAGCTCGGCGGGGGTGTCCGTGCCGTCCGACGCGGTGGAGTGGGTGTGCAGGTCGATGCGCACGACGCTTACTCCAGTGCTCGCAGCCGGACAGGGGGACGCTCAAGGATAACCGGCGCACGCACTCCCCCGGTCGGCCGTCCGGCCCGTCAGGGCGGAGTGAGCAGGCGCGGGGTCAGCGCGCCGCACGGCACGAGATCCACTTCCGCACCGGCGTCGCGCAGATCGGTCAGGACGAGCTCGTCGTACATCAGGAGCCCGGACTGTTCGGGCCAGACGATCGCCCAGAGCCACAGCCCGCGCGCCTCGCCCGCGAAGACGGCCCGGTCGTCCGGGGTCCCCTTGACGTGCCAGAGCGGTGTCGGGCGTCCGGCGGCGTGCACCTTGGCCTCGGGGGCCCCGTCGACGCACAGCCGCGGGCCGGGGTCGGGGCCGTCCAGGCCGGCGTACCGCGCGCCGAGCCCGACACCGAGCTCCTCGGCGACGAGCAGCAGTTCACCGAATCCGCCGAGCGGACCGGGACCCGAGCAGGCGACGACGGTGGCGCGCCCGCCGCTGCGGTCGTCCCCTGCCGAGGCCACGCCCGTGAACAGCCAGCCCACCGGCAGCGGCCAGGGCATCCACACCGGGACCTGAGCCCGGTGCACCACGACTCCCAGCGACTCGACGCTGGGTGGGATCACCGGCTGCATCGGGTGCACCTGGCCGTGCACGGAGCACTGCCAGGAGTCGGCAAAGAGACCGGGCGCCCTGACCCGGCCACCGCACTTCGGGCAACTGGGTTCGCCCCTCATAGCGTCCAACGGTCCTCTCCGGTGGTCGCCGCGTCAAGGACGATCACCCGTCCGCAGCGTGGCCTTGACCGGGGAAAATAGATGCGTTTTACACTTATTAGATTGCCTAACTCATTCCGCGCATAAGACATCGAGCCGACGGAGAGCAAGAGAGCCGTGCGGGGAGTGGACCCCTCCGACGGCGGCACGGCCTTCGCCAACCGACCGCCGCGGCCCTCCCTTTGCTCCCCGCCCGCGCCTCCCCCTCCTGGCCGCGGGCGAGGTCTGTGCCGTTCGTCTCAGTCCGGTGCGACGCCTCAGTCGAGCGCCACGGACGTACGCAGCGGATCACGCAGATCCGTGCCCTGCGACAGCCACCGCTCCTGAAGCTCCTGCGCACCCCTGACCCGCTTCCAGGCGGCCTCGTTGTGCGTCATCGGCAGAAGCGGCAGGAAGTGCACCGGGTCCATCGGCTCGTCCAGCTCCAGGTCTTCGACCAGCCCGCCGGGCTCGGCGACCAGGACGGAGCTGAAGGGCGCTCCGGGCCACAGCGGCTGCCCCACGTCGAGGGAGGCGCCGGGCGCCACGATCAGCCCCTCGACCTGCGGGGACGCGGCCAGCACGGCCAGCGGTCGCAGCACCTGGTCGGTGTCGGCGAGCCCCACCCGTACCGACAGGATCAGCTCGGCGCGCGGACCCTTCACCGGGTCGGCAAGGGGCGAGGTGGGGTCGGCCATCGGCTGCCCGGACATGCCGAGCGTGGCGTACCGCACCACGTCGCCGTCGATGAAGCGGAGAACCTCGATACGGTCCGTACCGAGGAAGGTCACGTCGGCGCGTGCGTCCGGTTCGCCCAGGGCGGTACGGAGCCGGGCCTCGACCAACGCAAGAATTTCTTCCATGCCGCGAGCATAGGACGCGTCAGAAACGGGCAAAGAAAGGGATTGACCCCGAGTCGGCTGGTAGCCTGGCCGCCAGCCGGGACAGCACGCAGAAGCGTTGCTCTCTCAGTCCCGGCACACGTCGTCCCTCACGGGGGACCGGCCGGAGGAGGTGGGGACTGTCATGGATCCAAGTCGACCGTGCAGTACCAGCCGCTCTTCCGCCCGACGCCTTCCCTCTGTCTCCTGAAGCCTTCACGGTCCAGGCCAACGGCAGTTCGCGCGACGGAAGAGCCCCTCGTTTTTGCCTGTCTGTAGCGAACGCCGTCATCGCGCTGCCGCGGTGCCGCCCGCTTTGCGGACGTAGTGACACGTCCCCATTCCGGGCTGTTCCACGTGCCCGCCGACGGCCCTCCGTGAAGGAGCCAGCCATGTCGATGATCCGTGACCTGCGCGCCGCCGTGCGCCCGTCCCTGCGCAAGAGCAACGCCCCCTACAACAGCTACGACACGACCCGCGACCCCTCCGCCTCCAGCGCGGTCGTCGACTGCGCGGTCTATCGCGACGGACGGCGCCAGGAGGCGGCCGGCTGCCAGACCCCGCACGAGGCGATGCTCCGGGTGCGCGAGGACGGCGGCTTCGCCTGGATCGGTCTCCACGAGCCGACGGAGGAGGAGTTCGCCGGTATCGCCCGGGAGTTCGGCCTCCACCCGCTGGCCGTCGAGGACGCGGTCCACGCACACCAGCGCCCCAAGCTGGAGCGGTACGACGACACGCTGTTCACCGTCTTCAAGACCATCCACTACGTGGAACACGCCGAGTTGACCGCGACCAGCGAGGTCGTCGAGACCGGTGAGGTCATGTGCTTCACCGGCCGGGACTTCGTCATCACGGTCCGGCACGGCGGTCAGGGTTCACTGCGCGCCCTGCGCCACCGTCTCCAGGACGACCCCGAGCTGCTGGCCAAGGGCCCGTCGGCCGTGCTGCACTCCATCGCCGACCACGTCGTGGACGGGTACATCGCGGTGGCGGAGGCGGTGCAGGACGACATCGACGAGGTGGAGATCAGCGTCTTCTCCACCCCGGCGAAGGGCAGCCCGCGCGGTTCGGACGCGGGCCGGATCTACCAGCTGAAGCGTGAGGTGCTGGAGTTCAAGCGGGCCGTGTCCCCGCTCCTGCGCCCGATGCAACTGCTGAGCGAGCGGCCCATGCGGCTGATCGATCCGGACATCCAGAAGTACTTCCGCGACGTGGCCGACCACCTGGCCCGGGTGCAGGAGGAGGTCATCGGCTTCGACGAACTGCTGAACTCGATCCTCCAGGCCAACCTCGCGCAGGCCACCGTCACGCAGAACGAGGACATGCGCAAGATCACGTCCTGGGCGGCCATCATCGCCGTACCGACGATGATCTGCGGGGTGTACGGCATGAACTTCGATCACATGCCTGAGCTTCAGTGGACGTACGGCTATCCGATGGTGATGGGCGTCATCGGCGTCGTCTGCTTCTCCATCCACCGCACCCTCAAGCGCAACGGCTGGCTCTAATAGAGTGCGCGCCATGACTGCTGCTGCTGACGTGCTGCTGGGCCGGGCTCTTGTCGAGGAGGCCACCAAGAAGTCCGGGCTCATCTGGGTCCGGGGCACCGGCCACGCCAGGGCCCTGTGGCACGTCTGGCACGAGGGCGCCGCCTACCTGGTCGGCGACGGCCCCGGCGAGCAGCCGCTCCCGGACGGGCTCACGGACGGGGCGGCGGCCGAGGTCACCGTGCGCAGCAAGGACAAGGGCGGCCGGCTCGTCGTCTGGACCGCCGCGGTGACCGAGCCGGCGCCGCGCTCAGAGGAGTGGGCGGCGGCGGTCGCCGAGCTCAAGGGCAAGCGGCTGAACGCGCCGGACGCCGAGCTGATGACCGAGCGCTGGGCGCGCGAGTGCCGCGTGCTGCGGCTGGAGCCCGGCGAGTCCCGGACGGAGCTGCCCGACTCCTCGCTGGCCGCGGTGCCGCTGCCGACCGGGGCGACGACCAGGCGGCCCGTGCCCGCCGCGCTCCCCCGGCTGCTGCTGAAGCGGCGCCGGAAGAGCTGACGGGACTCCAGGCCCCGGCCCTCAGCTGGAGGACTTGGGGAGCTGGCCGCCGTAGTCGACCGTCTCCTCCTCGGGCGGCGGCTGCAGGGTGAAGGGCCTGCCCCAGTCGGCGAGCGTGACCGTGCCCCCGCCTCCGCCGCGCGCGACCCGTACGGGGTACGGGGTGCCCTTCAGCGAGACGTCGAGCGCGCCGCCCTCACCCTTTCCGCCCATGATCTGCACGGTGGGGACCCCGGCGACCTTGTCCCGGTCACCCTTGTTGACCTCGCCCTGCAGGGCGAGCAGGCCGTCGAGCAGGATCTTCTTGTCCGTGAACCCGCGCAGCTGCTTGTACGTGGGGTCGCCCTCGGGCACCTTCACGTACTTGCCCTGGAGCTTGTCGGCGGCGGCCTGATCGCTCTTCTCGCCCTTGTCGCTCGTCTCGGGGTTCCAGAAACCGGCGTCGGCCTTGAGGAAGAGCTCGTCGCCGATCCGCAGCAGTGCGAAGGTGTTCTTCTTCGAGGTGACGGAACCCGTGCCGCCCTGGGCGTTGAGCTGCATGTTGAGCCGGTACGTGCCGCCCTTGCTGACCAGGGTGCCCGCGAGACGTACCGCGTCCGCGGAGTCCGCGGCAGCTCTGGTCTTCTTGTCGATCTCCGCCGCGCCGAGTTTGCCGATGCCGTTGGTGCCCTTGTCCGGGTCCTCTCCGGCGCACGCCGTGAGGGCTGCGGTCAGCCCCGCACAGAGCACTGCGGCGAGGACGGTCCGGTGATGGGCCCGGACGGCCGGGGCAAAAGAGGTCACGGGCGCACTGCCTCTCATCTGCGTGTCGGGGGTGGCAGACGGCAGCGTACCCGTGCCGACTACGCCTCTTCGCAGAGAGCCGTACGGACGGCCCGCCGGGGCGCCGCGGAGCGGTACGGGCTAGCCTGATCCCGGCATAAGGGTGCATTCACAACAGAGTCGGAGGAGGTGCACGGGATGGTCGCGGGCGCTCCCAGGATCTTCGTCTCACACCTGTCCGGTGTGCCCGTCTTCGACCCCAATGGGGACCAGGTCGGCCGGGTCCGTGACCTCGTGGCGATGCTGCGGGTCGGCGGGCGCCCGCCGCGGTTGCTCGGCATGGTCGTCGAGTTGACGAGCCGGCGGCGGATCTTCCTGCCGATGACCCGGGTGACGGGCGTCGAGTCCGGTCAGGTCATCACGACCGGCGTGGTCAACATGCGGCGCTTCGAACAGCGCCCGACCGAACGTCTGGTCCTCGGCGAGTTCCTCGACCGCCGGGTCCGGCTGGTGGAGACCGGCGAGGAGGTGACCATCCTCGACGTATCGATCCAGCAGCTCCCGGCCCGCCGCGACTGGGAGATCGACAAGTACTTCGTACGCAAGGGGCGCGGCGGTGCGCTGCGGCGCAAGGGCGAGACCCTGACCGTCGAGTGGTCGGCGGTCAGCGGCTTCTCGCTGGACGAGCACGGGCAGGGCGCCGAGAGTCTGGTGGCCACGTTCGAACGCCTGCGGCCCACGGATGTGGCCAACGCCCTGCACCATCTGTCGCCGAAGCGCCGTGCGGAGGTCGCCGCCGCGCTCGACGACGACCGGCTCGCGGACGTCCTGGAGGAGCTCCCCGAGGACGACCAGGTGGAGATCCTGGGCAAGCTCAAGGAGGAGCGGGCCGCCGACGTCCTGGAGGCCATGGACCCGGACGACGCGGCCGACCTGCTCTCCGAGCTGCCCGAGGAGGACAAGGAGAGGCTGCTGGCACTGATGCGTCCGAACGACGCGGCGGACGTGCGGCGCCTCATGGCGTACGAGGAGCGGACGGCGGGCGGTCTGATGACGACCGAGCCGATCGTGCTGCGGCCGGACGCCACGGTCGCCGACGCGCTCGCCCGGGTCAGGCAGTCCGACCTGTCCCCCGCGCTGGCCGCGCAGGTGTACGTCTGCCGCCCGCCGGACGAGACCCCGACGGGCAAGTACCTCGGCACGGTGCACTTCCAGCGGCTGCTGCGCGATCCGCCCTTCACCCTCGTCGGCTCGATCGTCGACAGTGACCTCGTACCGCTGTCTCCGGACACCCCGCTGCCCGTCGTCACCAGCTACCTGGCCGCGTACAACCTCGTATCGGTGCCTGTCGTGGACGTGAGCGGATCGCTGCTCGGCGCGGTGACCGTGGACGACGTGCTCGACCACCTGCTGCCGGAGGACTGGCGCGAGGCCGACTTCCTCGGCGAGGAGGGGATCGCCCGTGGCCGGTGAGGAGCGCCCGAGGGCGGCGTCGACGGGCTCCTCGGGCCTCGTGCGCCCACCGCGGCCCCGGCTCGACCAGCCGAAGTCCCCGCGGCGCCGTCTGCTGCCTGAGTACGACCCGGAGGCGTTCGGCCGGTTCTCTGAGCGCATCGCCCGTTTTCTGGGCACCGGACGGTTCCTCGTCTGGATGACGCTGATCGTCATCCTGTGGGTGGTGTGGAACATCTCCGCGCCCGTGGGGCTGCGGTTCGACGAGTACCCGTTCATCTTCCTGACCCTGATGCTGTCGCTCCAGGCCTCGTACGCGGCCCCCCTGATCCTGCTCGCGCAGAACCGGCAGGACGACCGCGACCGGGTCACCCACGAGCAGGACCGCAAGCAGAACGAGCGCTCCATCGCCGACACCGAGTACCTCACCCGGGAGATCGCCTCGCTCCGGATGGGCCTCGGCGAGGTCGCCACGAGGGACTGGATCAGGTCGGAGCTGCAGGACATGGTGAAGGACATGGAGGACCGACAGGTCCTCTCGCAGGTGGAGAGTGACGAAGGCGACCGTTGACGGGTTACCCGGGCGTAGGGGCATGCGCCGTAACATCGTCGGTATGGCTACGGAAGACGCGGTGCGTGAAGCACTGGCGACAGTGAACGACCCGGAGATCCACCGTCCGATCACCGAACTCGGCATGGTGAAGTCCATCGAGATCGACGCGGACGGTGTTGTCGCTGTCACGGTGTATCTCACGGTCTCCGGCTGTCCGATGCGCGAGACCATCACCAACAACGTGACCGAAGCGGTGGCGCGCGTCGAAGGCGTGTCCCGCGTCGAGGTCACGCTCGACGTCATGAGCGACGAACAGCGCAAGGAGCTCGCGAGCTCGCTGCGCGGCGGCACGGCGGAGCGTGAGGTGCCGTTCGCCCAGCCCGGCTCGCTGACGCGGGTCTACGCGGTGGCGTCCGGCAAGGGCGGCGTCGGGAAGTCCTCGGTGACGGTGAACCTGGCGGCGGCGATGGCCGCCGACGGGCTCAAGGTCGGCGTCGTGGACGCGGACATCTACGGGCACAGCGTGCCGCGCATGCTCGGCGTGGACGGCAAGCCCACCCAGGTCGAGAACATGATCATGCCGCCGTCGGCGCACGGCGTGAAGGTCATCTCCATCGGCATGTTCACGCCGGGCAACGCCCCGGTGGTGTGGCGCGGTCCGATGCTCCACCGCGCGCTCCAGCAGTTCCTCGCCGATGTGTACTGGGGCGACCTGGACGTCCTGCTGCTCGACCTGCCGCCGGGCACCGGTGACATCGCGATCTCCGTGGCCCAGCTCGTACCGAACGCCGAGATCCTCGTCGTCACCACCCCGCAGCAGGCCGCGGCCGAGGTCGCCGAGCGGGCCGGCTCCATCGCCGTGCAGACCCACCAGAAGATCGTCGGTGTCGTCGAGAACATGTCGGGCATGCCCTGCCCGCACTGCGACGAGATGGTCGACGTGTTCGGTTCGGGCGGCGGTCAGCGGGTCGCCGAGGGTCTGACGAAGACCGTCGGTGCCACGGTGCCTGTGCTCGGCTCCATCCCGATCGACGTACGGCTGCGCGAGGGCGGCGACGAGGGCAAGCCGGTCGTCCTGTCCGACCCGGACTCCCCCGCCGGAGCCGCGCTGCGCTCCATCGCGGAGAAGCTGGGGGGCCGTCAGCGCGGCCTGTCCGGCATGTCCTTGGGGATCACCCCGCGCAACAAGTTCTGAGCCGTGACGCGTAAGGGGGCGGCCTCCTCGGAGGCCGCCCCCTTACGCGTCCACGCGTTGTCCGCGGCCGGCCGCTCAGCCGGACGAGGTCAGCTGTACGACGCGATGTCGGTGACCACCGAGAAGCCCAGCCCGTAGGCACTCATCCCGCGCCCGTACGCCCCGATGTGGACGCCGTTGTGCGCCGAACCGGCCAGCACCCAGCCGAACTCGGACTCGCGGTAGTGGAACTCCACCGGCACACCGTCCACCGGGAGCGACAGCGTCGACCACGGCGCGTTGCCGAGATCGTCGGCGAGCTCGAAGGCGGTCTCGGTCTGCTGGTCCAGCCAGTCGTCGCGCAGCGCGTGGTCGAGCTGCGGAGGCCAGGTGTACGAGAGCAGGCCCGACCCGGCGAGCCAGGCCGCCGAGGAGACCGTGGTGGCGTCCAGGACGCCCGTACCGTCACCGCTGCGGCGCACCGGGCTCGCGGCCACGGTCACGACGACGGCGAAACGCTCCTTCTCCGCGCCCGCGTCGGACCGGACCGAGGGCTCGTCGCCGTGCCCCGTGGAACCGTGCTGCACCGTGCCGTCCGCCGCGGTGCCGACCTGCATCAGCCAGCGCGGCCCCGCGAACGCCTCGTCCAGCCCGTACCAGGGGAACGGTGCCTGGAGATAGCCGTCAACCGTACGCCGGGCCGCCGGCACCCCCTCTGCGGTGACTGTGCTGGGCGCACCATCCGCCCCTACCCGACTCGTCGTCTCCATCTGCCCGGCCGCCTCCTCGATCTGTCAAAGATCCGGAGCGGCCCGCCCCTTCACGGGGTGGGACATCCTCGCAACCGGACAGATGGAGAATAGCCATAGCGTCCGGACGAGTCGGGATTGGCCGGTCTTCGAGCCTGTCGCCGGCTCAGAGATCCGACCGGGTACGTCCTTCGGCTCAGGTGGCGTCGGCGTCGAAGGGAGGACGTTCGTCCTTGGCGGGCTCCGCGGGCTTCTTCAGCAGGTCGGGGGTGGCCGCCGAACCGGCTGCGGCCTTCGCCGGTCCGTTCACGGAACCGCTCGACGACACGCTCTCGCGGCCGTTCACCGCGTCGGTGACCTCGGCCATTTCCTTGCGCAGGTCGAAGCTCTCGCGGATCTCCTTCAGCCCCAGCTCGTCGTCGCCGTCCATGAGCTGCTTGCGGACGAACGTCTTGGGGTTGAGGTCCTCGAACTCGAAGTCCTTGAACTGCGGGCCGAGCTCGGAGCGGATGTCTTCCTTCGCGCTGTCCGAGAACTCACGGATCTTGCGGATGGTGCGGGTGACGTCCTGGATGACCTTCGGCAGCTTCTCCGGACCGAAGACCAGCACGGCGAGAACCACGAGCGTCAGCAGCTCGAGTGCGCCTATGTCATTGAACACCTTGTTGCTCCTCGTGTTCTCCGCGTGTTCTCCGCCACCAGGTCGAATGAGGCCCGGAGTCGCTCCACGGTACCCGTCGAAGCTGTCCGGGCGGTACCTTCCGGTGGCCGTTACGTGCCGCTTGCCGAGCCGAGCGTCACCGTCAGGGAGAGGTCTTCGCCGCCACGGGTCAGCTTGAGGCCGAGCCGGTCTCCGGGGCGGTGGGCGCGGATCTTGACGATGAGTTCCTCGCCGCTGTGCACCCGCGCGCCGTCCACCTCGGTGATGATGTCGCCCGGCTTGATACCCGCGTCCGCACCGGGGCCGCCCGATGTGACGGCGGAACCGCCGTCGGCGCCCTTCGTCCCGACCTTGGCTCCGTCGCCGGCGTACTTCATGTCCAGCGTGACGCCGATCACCGGATGGGTGGCCTTGCCGGTGTTGATCAGTTCCTCGGCGACGCGCTTGCCCTGGTTGATCGGTATCGCGAAGCCGAGGCCGATGGAGCCGGACTGGCCGCCGTCCAGACCGGCGCCGCTGTCGGCGGCCCGGATGGCGCTGTTGATGCCGATGACATGCGCGTGGGAGTCGACGAGCGGACCACCGGAGTTGCCCGGGTTGATCGGGGCGTCGGTCTGGATCGCGTCGACGTAACTGACGTCGGTGCCGTCGCCCTTCTCGCCGCCCGCGGTGATGGGCCGCTCCTTGGCGCTGATGATGCCGGAGGTGACCGTATTGGACAGGTCGAAGGGCGCGCCGATGGCCACCACCGGGTCACCGACCTGCACGTTGTCGGAGTTGCCCAGCGGCAGCGGCTTGAGCCCGGAGACTCCCGTGACCTTGACGACGGCCAGGTCGTAGCCGCTGTCCTTGCCGACGATCTCGGCGCTCGCGGTCTCCCCGCCGCTGAACGTCACGGTGATGTCGCCGTTGGCGCCCGCGGGGGCGACGACGTGGTTGTTGGTGAGGATGTGTCCGTCGCCGTCGAGGACGAAGCCCGTGCCCGTGCCCGACTCGCCCGTGCCGCTGACGTGGAGGGTGACCACGCTGGGCAGGGCGCTGGCGGCGATCCCGGCGACGCTGTCGGGGGCCCGGCCGCCGCTGTCCCGTCCGGCCTGCGGGAGCTCGACGGTGGTCAGACCGCCCGTGCGCTCGACATACGCGCCGATTCCGCCGCCGATGCCGCCCGCGACCAGGGCGAGCAGCACGGCCCCGACGAGGACGGAGCCGCGCCGGCGCTTCCCGCGTCCGGTGCCGGGGCCGAGGGGCGGGCCGGCGGCGCTCAGGGGCTGGCGGGGCGCACCCCACGGGTCGTACTGGAGCCACTGCGAGGACGTGGGCGGCTGGGGGTGCGGCGCCTGGGGCTGCTGAGACTGCTGGAGACCGGGCTGCAGGAGGCCGGGCTGCTGGAGCTGCGGCGTCCCGGGCTGCGGCGTCTGCTGGAGGCCGGGCTGCTGGCCGTGGACCTGCGGCTGGTGCGCGTGCGGAGGCGCGAAGGCGGGGCCTGGGCCGGTGGCGATCCCGTGGCCGTTCGTCCCCGCGTAGGGCGGCGGTACGGGCGTGCCGTGGGCCGGGGTCGCGACGGGGCGCTGCACGGGCGGCGCGGGGGCCCAGGGGCCGGGCCCGCCGTAGGGCGGGGTGCTGTACTCGTCCGGCGCGTGCAGCGGCTGCGCGCGAGGGGCGGGTGCGAGCGGTTCGCCGGCGGGCGGCCCGGTCGGTACGGCGGGTATCCCCCAGGTCGCTTCCTCGTCCGGTGCGGGAACGGCGGGCGCGGCGTCCTGGATCACCGGTTCGGCGGGCGACGCCTCGACGGGGCCGGTGGCGCCCGTCGTGTCCTCGGCGGGAATGGCGTCCTCCAGCTCACTGTGGCCGGTGCGTGCCGTCGTGGGACGGCTCCACCACTTCGCCTTCGGCCCGGTGGGCTTCCCGTCGTCCATGTTCTCCCCGCAACTGGCCTCTGCACGTCCCCACAGGGGCGTCCCTCCCGGAATTCAACCAGGTTTGCGAATCTCTGCGCAGGGTCCCCGTCAGCGCCGGGGGTAAAGGGGCAGTGCGTGATCGGAGGGAGCGGGGAAGGCCGAGGCCGTCGCAGCGGGCTCCGGGGGCTGCGCGGCAGCCTTGGCGCCGGCCGACGGAGTGAGCAGCGGACTGATCTCCGTCGGGCGTATCAGCGGGGGCAGCGACACGTTCAGCACGGGGAGCGCGAACGCGTGACCGGCGAAATGCGAGGTGTTGAGCAGGTACGGAGCCGTGGCGAGCACCGGCGGTCCGACCGGCGGCGCGGCGGCCGACAGGGAAGGTGAGGCCGAAGGCGACGGGGGCGACGAGGCGGGACGGTCACCGCTCACGGCAAGAGCACCGCCTCCACCACCGCGGCGGCCGGCCACCTCGTTGCCGCCCTCGGCCCGGGCTTCGGCATCGAGGGGCGTGACATTGCTGCCGGTGCCCTCGGCGCGGAACGGGGACTCGGGCGTGGAGTCGAGGGGAAGCGTGCCGCCCAGTGCGATGGCGGCGAGCGAGACGGCGCTGGCCGCGGCGAACGCGAACCTGCCCCGCCATGGCGACCGGTCGGCTTCCCGGCTCACCTCGTGTATCCGGAAGGAGGAACCGGAAGCGCCACCGGGAAGGACGGCGGCGGAGCCGTGCACGGCGGGGAGGTAGCCGAAGCCGTCGAGCGGTCCGGAACGGGACGGGGTGTCCGTGCGGCCCCCGGAGTGCCGCGTCGCCGGGAACAGTCCGTCGGCGAAGCGTCCACCGCCGCCGAACGGACCACCGGGACCGGCGTCGCCGCCGGGACCCCCGGGAAGACCCTGCAGACGGGCAAGGAAGCCTTCGGAGGGCGAAGGAGGGGCGGACTGTGCGAACACACTCTTGAGGCGCCGCTGGGCGTCGGCCTCGGCCTTGCACTTGCAGCAGGTCGCCAAGTGGGCCAGGACCCGGTCACGGGCGTCGTGTTTCAGCTCACCGTCGACAAGCGCGGCGAGCCGGTCCCCCAGGTGCTGTTCCGCGGGGGTCGGTCCTGTGCCACTCACGCCGGTCCGACCTCCCCTGCCAGGACCGCGTCCGCCAGGGAACGCTGCTCGGCGCGGGCCTCGGGCGAGCGGTGCTTGAGGGCCTTGCGCAGGTGCGAGCGGCCGCGGTGGATGCGGCTGCGCACGGTGCCGAGCTTCACGCCGAGTGTCGCGGCGATCTCCTCGTACGAGAGCCCCTCGATGTCGCAGAGCACGACCGCCGCACGGAACTCGGGCGCGAGGGTGTCCAGCGCCTGCTGGACGTCCGCGTCGAAGTGGGTGTCGTTGAAGACCTGCTGCGGGGACGGCTCACGGCTCGGCAGCCGCTCGGCGGCGTCGTCGCCGAGGGAGTCGAAGCGGATCCGCTGCTTGCGGCGGACCATGTCCAGGAAGAGATTGGTCGTGATGCGGTGCAGCCAGCCCTCGAAGGTGCCGGGCGTGTACGTCGAGAGCGACCGGAAGACACGGACGAAGACTTCCTGCGTGAGGTCCTCGGCATCGTGCTGGTTGCCCGTCAGCCGGTAGGCAAGGCGGTACACGCGACCGCTGTGCGTGCTGACGATCTCTTCCCATGAGGGCGGGGTCCACGCCTGGGGTTCCACATCCGAGGCGAACGTCGCGGTGGGTGCGGAAGCGCTGGAAGAACGGTCAGCGAAGTTGGTCACGGATTTCGGCTCACCCGCCGACCCGAGCAAGCGCCGCAGCACTCCTCTCCGGTCCACAGGCGCAGCCGCACCTCCCCTGTCGGCTCTGGTGGTGTCCAGTGGAGCCCCTACCATAGCCACCTCGCCCGTTA
Source organism: Streptomyces sp. NPDC058620 (assembly GCF_042717135.1). Classification (NCBI taxonomy): domain Bacteria; kingdom Bacillati; phylum Actinomycetota; class Actinomycetes; order Kitasatosporales; family Streptomycetaceae; genus Streptomyces; species Streptomyces sp. NPDC058620. Next base: position 18,916 of record NZ_JBHXQO010000026.1, on the reverse strand, counting down.
GCTCCGGATAAGCCTTTTTCCTGTTGGGGACGGGGCCGGACCGGCCTCGTGGCGCGTGATTCCGGGCCCGATGCGCGGGCCCGGTCCAGGCGCTTTCCCCTGTCCTTGCATAACGCCCGGTCCCATCTGCGGGTTCCCGGGTTCAGCGGATACAGTCACCGTTGCGCCAACTACGGGGTCAGGAGAGGGTCATTACCGCCAACCGGCAGACGAGCTGGGCGTTCGCCGACGCCTTTGTCGCCGAGGACGAAGCTCTGCGCTGGGCCCGGGAACGGGCCCGCGAGACAGGGCTCCGCTCGGTGTCCCCGGGCACCGGTGCCGCACTGCGCCTTCTCGCTGCCACCGCGGACGCCAAAGCGGTGGCCGAGATCGGCACCGGCACCGGCGTGTCCGGCATCTATCTGCTGAACGGGATGCGGCCGGACGGCGTACTGACCACGGTCGACCCCGAGCCGGAGCGCCAGCAGTTCGCCCGCCAGGCTTTCCGCGCGGCCGGCTTCGCCACGAACCGGGCCCGTTTCATCCCGGGGCGCGCCCTGGATGTGCTGCCGCGCCTCGCGGACGGGGGTTACGACCTCGTTTTCTGCGACGGTGACCGGCTGGAGAGCCTCGACTGCCTCGCTGAATCGTTGCGCCTGCTGCGACCGGGCGGTCTGGTCTGTTTCGAGGGCATGTTCGCGGACGGCCGTACGGTCGACTCCGCGGCCCAGCCCGCCGAGGTGCTGCGGCTGCGTGAACTGCTGCGTGCCGTCCGGGAGAGCCAGGAACTGATGGCGACGCTGCTGCCGGTCGGCGACGGGCTGCTCTGCGCGGTCCGGCGCGGCTGAGCGGGTCCGGACCGCCCGTCCGGTCCCGCGGGGCCGGACGGTGCCGCACAGCCAGGTGGTGCCCCGGTCCGTACGGCCTTCTCGCACGACTGCCCCGGCACGGAATCCGTGCCGGGGCAGTCGTGAAGTGAATTAGGCGTCTCTGCGTCAGCCGACGACCTTCTTGAGGGCATCGCCGAGTGCATCGGCTTCGTCCGGCGTCAGCTCGACGACAAGCCGACCGCCGCCTTCGAGCGGAACGCGCATGACGATGCCCCGCCCCTCCTTTGTCACCTCGAGCGGGCCGTCGCCCGTCCGCGGCTTCATGGCCGCCATGCTCGTTCCCCTTCCTGAAACCAGCTCATCGCAACCGGCGGCCCCATGACAGGCGCTGCCTCACCGGCATCGAACACACATTGCTTCCTGGCCATTATCCCGCATCAAAGACCCCGATGACCAACATCAGTCGGCATCGCTTGCGCAACGCGCTCTCTCAAAACCACCCAATACGGCAATCCGGCTGCGATACTGCGCCGCCTTCGGGCCCCAGGTGAGAGCCAATCGTTAGACGCAGGTCACATGCCCGCGCTGCCCGAAGTCGGCCATGCTTGCCTGGACAGGCGCAATCCCGGAGCCGTAAGGGGACATCAGAATGGCCGACACCATGGCGGACACCGTGCTCATGGACGTGAGCGACGGACTCGCGACGATCACCATCAACCGTCCCGACGCGATGAACGCCATGAACACCGAGGCCAAGGTCGCCCTGCGCGAGGCGCTGCGGGAGGCGGCGGCCGACAGCGCGGTGCGAGCGGTTCTGCTCACCGCCACCGGGCGCGCCTTCTGCGTCGGCCAGGACCTCAAGGAGCACGTCTCCAAGCTCGCGGAGGCCAGTGGGCCGGGCGGCGGGAACGCACTGAGCACCGTGCAGGAGCACTACAACCCCATCGTCCGGGCGCTCACCGAGATGGAGAAGCCCGTGGTCGCCGGCGTCAACGGGGTCGCCGCCGGAGCGGGCTTCGGGTTCGCGCTGGCCGCCGACTACCGCGTGGTGGCGGACACGGCGGCGTTCAACACGTCCTTCGCGGGTGTCGCCCTCACCGCCGACTCCGGTGTCTCCTGGACGCTGCCCCGGCTGATCGGCGGGAGCCGCGCCGCCGACCTGCTCTTCTTCCCGCGCTCGATCTCCGCGCAGGAGGCGTACGACCTCGGCATCGCGAACAAGGTCGTGCCCGCCGCCGACCTGGCGAAGGAGGCCGCGGCGGTGGCCCGCGCCCTGGCGGACGGCCCGACGGTGGCGTACGCGGCGCTCAAGGCGTCCATGGCCTACGGCGCGGCTCACACGCTCTCGGAGACGCTGGAGAAGGAGGACGAACTCCAGACCCGCGCGGGCGCGTCGGAGGACCACACGATCGCGGTGCGGGCCTTCCTGGCCAAGGAGCGCCCGAAGTACCTGGGCCGCTAGGCCGTGTCCTCCTGGCGGGAGACGCAGTCGGCGAGGTGGTCGTTGACCAGGCCGCATGCCTGCATCAGGGCGTAGGCCGTCGTGGGGCCGACGAAGCGGACCGAGCGCTTCTTGAGCTCCTTGGCGAGCGCCGTGGACTCCGGGGTGACCGCCGGCACGTCCCCGAGCACGCGGGGGGCGGGGCGGGTCGCCGGGTCGGGCGCGTACGACCAGATCAGCGCATCCAGTTCGCCTTCGCCCCAGCCCGCGAGCACCTGGGCGTTGGCGAGGGTGGCGTCGATCTTCGCCCGGTTGCGGATGATGCCGGCGTCGGCGAGGAGCCGTTCCTTGTCGGCGTCGGTGAACTCCGCCACCGCGGGGATCTTGAACCCGGCGAAGGCGCTGCGGAAGCCCTCCCGGCGGCGCAGGATCGTCAGCCAGGAGAGACCCGACTGGAACGCCTCCAGGCTTAGCCGCTCGAACAGGGCGTCGTCGCCGTGGACGGGCCGGCCCCATTCGGTGTCGTGGTAGGCGAGGTAGTCCTCCGTGGACAGACCCCAGGGGCAGCGCAGGCCGCCGTCCGCGGCCGGTTCGGCTCCGGTGCTCATCGCTGGTCCTCCTCGCCGGGGTACGGCCCGGGCTCCTGGTCCGGCCGCTTGAACAGATCCGGGCCGGCGACCGCGGTCGCCTGGGCTCCGGCGAGCGCGGACTCCAGCTCGGCGATCCGGGCGTCGCGCTCGGCGAGCTCGGCGCCGAGCCGGTCCAGGGCCTCGTCGACATCCACCATGCGGTAACCGCGGGCGGCCATCGGCAGGCGCAGCGCCTCGACATCCGCGCGGCCGACCGGGCGCGTCGCGGGCAGCGGGTCGACGAGCCGCTCCGGCGGTACGTCCCGCAGGACGGGGCTGCCGCCTCCGCCGACCACCGCGAGCGTGACCGCGGCCACCACCACGACCATCGTGAGCAGCAAGAACCAGAACACGCGCATCTCCCCGGGGGCGGAAATCTGTCCGGCTCCGATCGTGCCATGCGCCACTGACAGTTAGGGTCGCAGGCGACCTACTGAGGAGGAAACACGGGATGCGAAGCGGCGCGCTCAGGCTCGGGCGGCGGGAATTCGGTCCGCACGATCCGGTGATCATGGCGATCGTGAACCGGACCCCCGACTCCTTCTACGACCGGGGCGCGACGTTCCGCGACGAGCCGGCGCTCACCCGGGTCGAGCAGGCGGTCGCGGAAGGTGCCGCGATCATCGACATCGGCGGGGTGAAGGCGGGGCCCGGTGAGGAGGTCACCGCCGCGGAGGAGGCCCGCCGTACGGTCGGTTTCGTCGCCGAGGTGCGGCGGCGTCACCCGGACGTGGTGATCAGCGTGGACACCTGGCGGCACGACGTGGGCGAGGCCGTCTGCGAGGCCGGCGCCGACGTCCTGAACGACGCGTGGGGCGGCGTCGACCCGAAGCTGGCCGAGGTCGCCGCGCGGTACGGAGCGGGGCTGGTGTGCACGCACGCGGGCGGCGCGGAACCGCGGACCCGGCCGCACCGGACCGAGTACGAGGACGTGATGGCGGACATCCTGCGGGTGACCGTGGGGCTGGCCGAGCGGGCCGTGGAGCTCGGGGTGCGGCCGGACGGGATCATGATCGACCCCGGTCACGACTTCGGGAAGAACACCCGGCACTCGCTGGAGGCGACGCGCCGGCTGGGCGAGATGGCGGAGACGGGGTGGCCCGTACTCGTATCGCTGTCCAACAAGGACTTCGTCGGGGAGACGCTCGACCGTCCGGTCAGGGAACGGGTGATCGGCACTCTGGCGACGACGGCGGTGTCGGCGTGGCTGGGCGCGCGGGTGTACCGGGTGCACGAGGTGGCGGAGACGCGGCAGGTGCTGGACATGGTGGCGTCGGTGGCCGGGCACCGGGCGCCGGCGGTGGCCCGGCGGGGTCTGGCCTAGGGGCCCTGCTCCGGTGCTCCGCCCCGCAGCCGGGGCGGAGCACCGCCGTCCCTACCGGCCGACCTCCTTGGTCACCATCATGACCGCCTCCTCCACGTCGTCCGTGACGTGGAAGAGCAGCAGGTCCTTCTCGGATGCCTTGCCCTGGGCCACCACCGTGTCCCGGAGCCAGTCGACCAGGCCGCCCCAGTACGCCGTGCCGAACAGGACGATCGGGAAGCGGGTCACCTTGCCCGTCTGGACCAGGGTCAGTGCCTCGAAGAGTTCGTCCAGGGTGCCGAGGCCCCCCGGCAGGACCACGAAGCCCTGGGCGTACTTCACGAACATCGTTTTTCTGACAAAGAAGTAGCGGAAGTTCACGCCGATGTCGACGTGCGGGTTGAGGCCGGACTCGTAGGGCAGCTCGATGCCGAGCCCGACCGAGACACCGTTCGCCTCCCGCGCCCCCTTGTTCGCGGCCTCCATCGCTCCGGGCCCGCCGCCCGTGATCACCGCGAAGCCCGCGTCGACCAGTGCCCTGCCGAGCGCCACGCCCGCCTCGTACTCCGGGCTGCCGGCCGGTGTCCTGGCCGATCCGAAGACGCTGATGGCGCTCGGCAGTTCGGCGAGAGCGCCGAATCCCTCCACGAACTCCGACTGGATGCGCATGACCCGCCACGGGTCGGTGTGCACCCATTCGGAGTCGCCCTCGGTGTCGAGCAGCCGCTGATCGGTCGTACCCGGCTGTACCTGCTCCCTGCGCCGCAGCACGGGGCCGAGCCGTTGTTCCTCAGGCATGACCGCACCTTCGGGGACCTGCGCGCCCTCGGGAATCCGTGCGTCCTCCGGGTTGCCCATGATCTGCTCCCTCCGCCGACCTGCAATGTGCCTGTGTCGGATCAGCGTAGATCGGCGGAGGTTACGCGCAGGGGAATGCCGTTGGTCAGCTGGTGAGCCAGGAGCGGAGGCGGTCCTCGCAGTGGGTGATCAGGGCGGTCTCCACGCGCTCGTCGCGCTTGTGGGCGAGGAGCGGGTTGCCGGGGCCGTAGTTCACCGCGGGCACGCCGAGCGCCCCGAAGCGGGAGACGTCCGTCCAGCCGAACTTGGGCCGGGCCGTGCCGCCGACCGCCTCCATGAACGCCGCGGCGGCCGGGTGCGAGAGGCCGGGCATCGCCGCGCCGGAGTGGTCGTCGATGACGAACTCGGTGACGCCGCAGTCCGCGAAGACCTCGTGGACGTGCGCGACGGCGTCCTCGGGGCTGCGGTCGGGGGCGTAACGGAAGTTGACCACGACCGTGCAGGCGTCCGGGATGACGTTGGTCGCGACGCCGCCCTCGATCCCCACGGCGTTGAGACCCTCGCGGTACTCCAGCCCGTCGATGACCGGCCTGCGGGGCTCGTACGCGGCGAGGCGGGCCAGGATCGGGGCCGCGGCGTGGATGGCGTTGGACCCCATCCAGCTGCGCGCCGAGTGCGCCCGCTCCCCCGCCGTACGCAGGAGGACCCGCAGCGTGCCCTGGCAGCCGCCCTCGACCTGGCCGTCGGAGGGCTCCAGCAGGATGGCGAAGTCGCCTTCCAGCCAGTCGGGGTGGGCCTCGGCCACGTGACCGAGGCCGTTGAGGTCCGCGGCGACCTCCTCGTTGTCGTAGAAGATGAACGTGAGGTCCCGGCCGGGCTCGGGGACGGTCGCCGCGATCCGCAGCTGGACGGCGACGCCCGACTTCATGTCGGAGGTTCCGCATCCCCACAGGACACCGTTCTCGTCCAGCCGGGACGGAACGTTGTCGGCGATGGGGACCGTGTCGATGTGCCCGGCCAGTACTACGCGCTCGCCGCGGCCCAGGTTCGTCCTGGCCACGACGTTGTTGCCGTACCGCTCCACGGTGAGGTGCGGGAGGTCGCGCAGCGCCTCCTCGATCGCGTCGGCCAGGGCCTTCTCGTTCCCGCTGACCGACGGGAAGTCGACCAGCCGAGCTGTGAGTGCGGGGCCGTCCAGGGTGAGGTCGAGCTTGCTTTCCGCCATGCCCACGACCCTAAGGGACGCCCCCGTCGCGCCGCCCGGTCCCTCCAGTACCGTGGCCCCGTGCCCCGGACCGCGACTTCCGCCAGCTCCCGCCCGGGCCGTGGCCGCTTCCTGCGCCTCACGGCCGCCTTCGCCGTGCTCACGGCCCTGGCCGGCTACCTGGCCGTGCAGTACGTCTCAGGCAGCAAGGGGTCGCCGCGCTGCGTCGTCAGGTCGGCCGACGGGCCGAAGGGTGCGGGGCACACCTACGAGATGAGCCCCGAGCAGGCGTCCAACGCCGCGGTGATCTCCGCGGTCGGCACGACGCGCGGGATGCCGGAGCGAGCGGTGACGATCGCGCTCGCCACCGCGCTCCAGGAGTCCGCGCTGCGCAACATCCAGCACGGCGACCGGGACTCACTCGGGCTCTTCCAGCAGCGCCCCTCGCAGGGCTGGGGAACCCCGAAGCAGATCATGGACCCGGTGTACTCGTCCGGGGAGTTCTACGACCACCTCGCCGAGGTCCCCGGCTATTCGCGGCTGCCGCTGACCGTCGCCGCGCAGCGCGTGCAGCGCAGTGGCTTCCCGCAGGCGTACGCGAAGCACGAGCCGGACGCCGCGCTGCTGGCGGCGGCGCTGACCGGCCGCGCGCCAGCCGCCCTGGACTGTTCGCCGGACACGGCGGCCGCGACCGCTCCCGGTGACGCCGCGCGGGTGCGGGCCGAACTGGTGCGGTCCTTCGGCAGGAACGTGCTCCCGGAGGCGCTCGCCGCGGGGGCCGAGGCCACGGGGACGGTGGCGGTGCCCGTGCGGCCGGCCGTGAAGTCCGACGACGGCTCGGCGGCGAAGCGCGGCTGGGAGCTGGCGCACTGGGCGGTCGCCCGGGCCGGGGCACTGCGGATCGACCGGGTCTCCTACGCGGACCGGGTCTGGGTCGCCGGTGAGGGCTGGCGCACGGAACGCGCGGAGCAGGACGAACCGGGCACCGGCGAGGTCCGGATCCGGCTCGCTCAGTAGTACGGGCCGTCCCCCGTACGGACCTTCCGGCCTGTCACCCGGCCGTCTCTTCGCCTCTCTTCTCCTCCGGACTTCCGCCCGCTCCGATTCCCTTGCGCGCACAGGGAAGTGACGGTTCGTCCGGCGGCTGCGTAATGCAATGTTTGCCCGGGTTCTTCCCCTGCGGATTATCGGACGCATTACTCAGTCTTTACCTCGGAGCACCGCAACCTTCCCCGCCCCCGGACCGGTTGTCAGTGCGTCCGATCACTGCTTGAACACCGCCGAAGGAGCATCATGTCCCTCCCCCTGACCCGTCGGATCGCCCGCGCCGCGCTGCTGATCGCCGCAGGTGCGGCCCCCGTGGTCGGTGCGGCCGGCGCAGCAGGTGCCGCGGGGCTCCCGCAGACCCCGAACCTGGGCGGCCTGACCTCCCTGGACGGTGCCGGCCTCGGCAACACCATCGACGGCGCATCCCAGCAGGGCACCCAGGCCGCGGGCGAGACCGGCGGCAAGATCGTCGGCACGGCCGTCCCGGCCGCCGGCCAGACCGTCGGCAAGGCGGGCGCCGTCGCCGCCCCTGCCGCCCAGGAGACCGCCGGCCGGACCGCGGGCCACGCCGGAGAGGTCCTCGGCTCGGCCACCGGTTCCGCGACGGAGGGCGGCCTGCCCACCGACGCCGTGGGCGGCGGCCTGCCGACCGAAAGCCTGGGCGGGCTGCCCGTTCAGGGCCTGCCGCTCAACTGACCCCCTCGCTCAGCACAGCACCACGCGAAGGGCCTCGGGAGTGCGCACTCCCGAGGCCCTTCGCCGTCGTGTGCCCGGCCGTCAGGACAGCCGCTTGACGGCCGCCGCCACCCGCTCGTCGGTCGCCGTGAACGCGACCCGCACGAAGCGGTCACCGGCCGGTCCGTAGAAGTCGCCCGGCGCCACCAGGATGCCGAGCTCCGCGAGGTACGCCACAGTCTCCCAGCACGGCTCGTCGCGCGTCGCCCACAGGTAGAGGCTCGCCTCGCTGTGCTCGATCCGGAAGCCGTGGGCCTCCAGCGCCGCACGCAGCGCCGCACGCCGCTCCGCGTACCGCACGCGCTGCTCGGCGACATGGGTGTCGTCACCGAGCGCGGCGACCGTGGCCGCCTGGACCGGGGCGGGCGCCATCATCCCGCCGTGCTTGCGGATCAGCAGCAGCTCACCGAGGACGGCCGCGTCACCCGCGATGAACGCGGCGCGGTACCCGGCGAGGTTGGAGCGCTTGGAGAGCGAGTGGACGGCGACGATGCCCTCGTACGTACCGCCGCAGACGTCCGGGTGGAGCACGGAGACCGGCTCGGCCTCCCAGCCGAGTTCGAGGTAGCACTCGTCGCTGAAGACCAGCACGTCGTGCTCTCGGGCCCAGGCGACGATCCGGATCAGCTCGTCCCTGGACAGGACGCGGCCGGTCGGGTTGGACGGCGAGTTGAGCCAGAGCAGCTTGAGCCCGGCCGGGTCAAGCTCGGTCGGGTCGTCGTACGCGACGGGCTCGGCGCCGCAGAGCCGGGCACCCACCTCGTACGTCGGGTAGGCGAGCCGCGGGTAGGCCACCTTGTCCCCGGCGCCGAGGCCGAGCTGGGTCGGCAGCCAGGCCACCAGTTCCTTGGAGCCCACCACCGGCAGGACGTTCTCGTGCGCCACGGAGACCGCGCCGAGGCGCCGTTCCACCCAGCCCGTGAGGGCGTCACGCAGCGCCTCGGTCCCCCACACCGTCGGATAGCCGGGGCTGTCGGAAGCCGCGACGAGCGCCCGCTGGATCAGCTCGGGCACCGGGTCGACGGGCGTGCCGACGGACAGGTCCACGATGCCGTCCGGGTGGGCGGCGGCGGTCGACTTGCAGGGCGTGAGCTTGTCCCAGGGGAAGACCGGGAGACGGGAGGAGACTGCGGCAGGCACGGGTCTCTGCTTTCTCGTGTTTCTCGTACGTGGGTCACGAGCGGGTACGGACCCGCAGCGGCACGAGGGGCGGGCCGGAGCGGGCCGGAAAACACCGCGGCCCCGCACGGTGACAAGCCGTACGGGACCGGGCGGCGCCTGTGCGGCCGCTGCTCAGCCGTTCTGCGGCGGCAGCGCGGCGATGAACGCGTGGTCGCGCTCGATGAGACCGAGCTTGGAGGCGCCACCGGGCGACCCGAGGTCGTCGAAGAACTCCACGTTGGCCTTGTAGTAGTCCTTCCACTCCTCCGGGGTGTCGTCCTCGTAGAAGATGGCCTCGACCGGACAGACCGGCTCACACGCTCCGCAGTCGACGCATTCGTCCGGGTGGATGTACAAGGACCGCTGGCCCTCGTAGATACAGTCGACGGGGCACTCTTCGATGCAGGCCTTGTCCTTGACGTCGACACAAGGCTGCGCGATGACGTAGGTCACGCTGTCGTTCCTCCTCGGTAGGGCGTTGGCTCTCGCGCGGGAGCGCGGCGTCGTCGATGCCCGCACCTAGTATCTCCGTTCCCGGGCACGAACCGAACAGGAGGGGCGGACAGAGCTGTGGAATTCACCATGGGCGGACGGCTTGAGGTCCGCATCACCCCCGCTGACGTGGGAAAACGCGTATCCGTGCGTCGTCGATCAGCCAACCCCGGCGCTGGCTTGAAGTTCACTGACGCGGTCGGGGTTCTCACATCATGGGACGATCATGTGCTCACGATCACACCGAAGAGTGGGGAAACCGTCCACATCGCGGAATCGTCTCTGGTAGCAGGAAAGGTCGTGCCGTCCGCCCCGGCCCGCCGCCGCGGCCCCGCGGCCTCGTTCGAGGAGCTGGCCCGGATCACCGCGCGGGCCTGGCAGCCGCTGGAGAGCGAACCGCTGGGCGACTGGCGGCTGCGTGCCTCGAACGGGTTCACCCGGCGCGCCAACTCCGTGCTCCCGCTGGGCGACCCGGGCCTTCCGCTCGACGCGGCGCTCGACCGTGTCCGCCAGTGGTACGCGGACCGTCGGCTGCCCGCGTACATCCAGACCGCGACCGGCGCCGAGGGCACCCAGGAACGGCTGTGCGCGGAGCTGGAGCTGCGCGGCTGGCGGCGCGAGGTGTCCGCCGAGGTGCGTGTGGCGGCGCTGGCACCGATCGGTGACCGGGACGCGGACACCGGGCAGGTCCGGCTGAGCCGCGGGACCGACGCGGCGTGGCTGTCCGGGTACCAGCGGTTCGGGACGCCGGGGCCCGAGGTGCTCGCGGTCCTGAACAGCGGGCCGTCCGTGTGGTTCGCGACCGTGCCGGGCGACGCGGGGAGCGACTCCCCGGCGGCGATCGGACGGTGCGTGGTGGACGGGCGCTGGGCCGGTTTCATGGCGGTCGAGGTGGGGGCCGGGCACCGGCGCCGCGGGCTCGCCACGGCCGTGATGACCGCGCTGGCCCGCAGGGCGCTGGACGAGGGGGCGTCGGCGGCCTGGCTCCAGGTGGAGACGGACAACGGCGCGGCCGGTGCGCTGTACGACGGCATGGGCTTCGCCGCCCATCACCACTACCACCACTTCCGGTCGGCGTAGCGGGGTACGGGCCGGACATGGGCACTCAGGAATCGGACGAGGGCGGACGCCGACGGCAGTTCGCCGACGAGGCACGCGCCGAACGGCCGGATCTCGCACTGCTCTGCCTGCTGCTGGGCGCCGAGGCGCTTCCGGCTGCGTCGGCGGACACCGCGGGCCCGGACCCGTACGGCATCGACGCGGCGCAGATCGAACTGGACCGGCTGGCCGGGCTGCTGCCCTACGGGGCGCGCGGCGCCCGCTCCTGGGCGTCGGTGCTCGCCGGACTGCTCGGGGAGCGCTGCGGCTTCGCCGGCTCGGCCCGCGACTACGAACGGCTGGAGTCCTCGGTGCTCCAGCAGGTGCTGCGCCGGCGGCGCGGGCTGCCGATCCTGCTCTCGGTGGTCTGGATCGAGGTCGCCAGGAGGGCGGGCACACCGGTGTACGGGGTGGCACTGCCCGGCCATTTCGTGGTCGGTTTCGGTGATCCGGAGGAACGGGTGCTGGCCGACCCGTTCGCCGGAGGCGCACCGATGAGCGGGCAGGACGCGGAGCTGATGGTGGCCGGGGCGACCGGAGGGACGCTGGAGCCGTCGATGCTGGTGCCGGCCAGGCCGCTGGAGATCGTGCTGCGCATCCTGAACAACGTCCGGGCGTGGGCGGCGGCCCGCCCCGAGCGCACGGACGTGGCGCTGTGGGCGCTCGAACTGTCGCTGCTGCTGCCCTCCCATCCGGCGAGGCTGCGCTACGAGCGCGCCCAGCTCCTCGTACAGCGCGGGGAGTTCCTGCGCGGGGCGGCGGAGATGGACGCGTACGCGGAGGTCGTCGAGGCGGTCGAACCGGCGACGGCGGACGCGGTCCGGCGCCGCGCCCACGCGGCGCGGGCGCGGCTGAACTAGGGTCTCTACGAGGCCCTGTGCACGATGTCGCCGCCGACCACCACCGTCTCGGCGACCGTGCCCGGGATGTCCTCGGGGGCGGCCCGCAGGATGTCGCGGGACAGCACCACGAAGTCGGCGAGCTTACCGACCGTCAGCGAGCCCCTCTCCTCCTCCAGGAAGTTGGCGTACGCGGAGCCCATCGTGTAGCCGTGCACCGCCGTCCCGACGTCGACCGTCTCACCCGGCTGCCAGGCTTCCCCGCCGCCGAGGGGGCGCCGGGTGACCGCGGTGTAGATGCCGACCATCGGGTCCATCTCGGCGACGTTCCAGTCGCTGGAGAAGGCGAGGACCGTGCCGGCCTCGTGCAGGCTGCGCATCGGCCATGCCTTGTGCCAGCGGTCCGGCCCGACGTTCTCCGCCCAGTCCTGGCCCGGTCCGGCGATCTCCGGTGCGCAGTGCCTCGGCTGCATGCAGGCGACCACGCCCAGCTCCGCGAAGCGCGGTACGTCGGCGGGGTCGAGGCACTCGACGTGGACGACCTGGTGGCGGGCGTCGCGCGGTCCGTTGACCGTACGGGCGTGCTCGACGGCGTCCAGGACCGTACGGATGCCGCGGTCCCCCGTCGCGTGCACGAAGCACTGGAAGCCGCGTGCGTCCAGGCCGGCGAGCAGCCCGGCGAACTCCTCGGCCGGGTAGAAGGTCTCGCCCCGGTGGTGGCCGCAGCCCGCGTATGGCTCCAGCAGCGCGGCGGTGCGGGGCTCGACGACGTCGTCGATGTAGAGCTTGAGCGGGCCGACCCGCAGCCGGTCGCCGTCGAACCGTCGTGCGGCGGCCGCGAAGTCGTCGAGGTCCGCGGCGGTGGTGCCGCGGGGGTGGAAGAGCGCGGCCACGATCCTGGAGCGCAGCCTGCCCTCGGCGCGGGCCCGCTCGAACAGGGCGAGGTCGTCGAGGGAGTTCTGGGGCTCGACGACGGTCGTGATGCCGAACCCGATCGCGTCGTCGAGGCTCTTGGCCAGGCGGCCGTACTGGCGGTCGGGGGCGGCCCACGGCACGCCGAGCCCGCGCAGTGCCCTGTGCCCGTCGCGGGAGAGCCCCTTGACCGCGAAGTCCTTCACGAAGCCGGTGGGTTCGCCGGTGACCGGGTCGGTTTCCGCCTCGCCGAAGGGAAGGCTCGTACGGTTCCTGGTGATGCCTAGGCGGCGCAGGGCGGCGGTGTTCAGCCAGGCGGTGTGGACGTCGTAGCTCAGGACGAAGGCAGGGGTGTCGCCGGTCGCGGGGTCCAGGTCGGCCGCCCTGGGCATCCGGCCGCCGGGAATCGCGGAGTAGTCGAACGCCTCGGCCTCGATCCACCCGGCGTCCGGGTGGGCCGCGTGCCAGGTACGGATGCGCTCGTGGATGCCGTCCAGGGTCCGCACCCCGGCGAGCTGCACGCAGGCGCCGTCGGAGCCGAGGCGGACGTGGTTGTGGGCGTCGATGAAGCCGGGCAGGACCAGCCGCCCGCCCGCGTCGATCAGCTCCGTGTCCGGGCCCGTCCAGTCGGCCGCGCCGGTGTCGGGACCGAGCCAGACGATCCGGCCGTCGAGGACGGCGAGCGCCTGAGCCTCGGGCAGCGCGGGGTCGACGGTGTGGATGCGGGCACCGGTCAGGACCAGGTCGGCGGGGGTGGCGGGGGCGGTTCGGCGGTTCATCGGGGTTCGGGCTCCAGTGGTGGTACGGGGGGTTCGGGCAGTACGGGTGTTCAGGGGCGGAGAGGTCGGGCGGGCCGGACGGCCGTGCCGCGGCGGGCGAGCGCCCAGTGGACGAGTCCGGAGACGACCGCGCCGAGCAGCGTGAGGTCGGCGCCGCCCAGCGGGGCGACCAGCGGACCCGTCCAGAGCTCCGAGTCGCAGGTGAGCGCGGCGAAGACCATGCCGGCGAGGAGGGCGGTCATGCCTGCCGGGCGGTAGCCGGCGCGGTACCAGTACGCCCCCTCGCGCCCGGTGTGCAGGGCCTCGGTGTCGTACCGGCAGCGGCGCAGCAGCATGTCGGCGAGGAAGACGCCGCCCCAGGGGGCGAAGACGATGATCAAGAGGGACAGGAAGGACAGCAGCGACTCGGTGAAGTCGGTGAGGAACAGGGCCCCCAGGGAGCCGAGCGCGGTGACGGCGGCGCTGATGACGATGGCCTTCGCCCGGTTCCAGGGGATGCCGAGGACCTGGAGGTTCAGGCTCGACGAATAGAGCGTGATGATCGAGTTGGTGACGGAGCCGCCGAGGACGAGAGCCAGGAAGAGCGGCTGGAACCAGCCGGGCAGCAGCGCTTCGGTTCCTGCGACGGCGTCGGTCATGTCCGTCTGCGTGGCGGCGGCGACACCCGCGATGCCGAGGGCGACCGAGGAGAGGAAACCTCCGAGCGCGCCGCTCCAGGTGATCGAGCGCAGCGAGGTGGTGCGCGGCAGGTAACGGGTGTAGTCGGCGGGCATCGGCAGGTACGAGAAGGGGCCGGCCAGCATCACGACGAAGGCCAGGCTCCAGCCGGAGGCCCCGGGGGCGGCCGACGGGGCCGCGGTGTCCGTGCCGGGCAGGACGAAGACCAGCAGGGCGGCGAAGCCGACGGCCAGGACATAGGCCATCCAGCGCTCGGCGAACTGCACGGTCGCGTGCCCCCACATGGCCACGACGAACGTCAGGGCGAGAGTGATGAGCAGGGCGAGGGCGCGGGCGGCGTCACCGCCGTGCCGGCCGAACTCGGTGAAGAAGACTTCGAGTGCGAGGGTGCCGACCACCGTGTTGACGATGGTGTAGCCGATGCTGACCACCCAGTTGAGCACTCCGGCGGGGAAGTTGCCGCGGACTCCGAATGCCGCGCGGGAGATGACGAGGGTGGCGGTGCCGGTGCGGATGCCGCTGAGACCGGCCGCGCTGATGGCGAAGAAGGACAGGCCGCTGACGACCACGACGGCGGTGGCCTGCCAGAAGGAGAGTCCGAAGGCGACGGCGAGGGCGCCGTTGATCACGTACGTGAAGGTGAGGTTGGAGCCGAACCAGAGCCAGAAGAGGTCCTTGGCACTGCCGTGCCGCTCCTCGTCCGGGATGGGGTCGATGCCGTGCTTCTCGACCCGGAACACCTCGTCGCCCGCGACCGCGGTGCCCCTGGTGCCGGCCGTGCCGGTGGCTGTCCGTGGCTCGGTCATGCGCCTCGCCCCTCCCCTGTAATCTTGAATGGCGTTCAAATAAGTTGAACGGCATTCAAGATGCGCTGTGTCCGCCCGGACGTCAAGACCTCCGGCGGGAATCCCTGGGGACGGGCGGATAGGGTCGGGCGAAGACGGAGGACGTCGGGGACGTAGGGGACGAAGGGCGAAGCGGGTGGCGGGAGCGGCACGACGGCGCGACGGGCACATCGCCCAGGAGCGGATGCTCGAGGAGGCCATGACGGCCATCGCCGAGGACGGCCTGGCGGCACTGACCATGTCCGCCCTCGCCGAGCGCCTCGGCACCAGCGGCGGCCACATCCTGTACTACTTCGGCAGCAAGGACCGGCTGCTGCTGGAAGCCCTGCGCTGGAGCGAGGCCGCGCTCACCGAGGAGCGCAGGGCCCTGCTGTCCCGCCGGGTGACGGCGGAGCGCAAGCTCGACCTGTTCCTGGAGCTGTACCTGCCCCGGGGGCCGCGCGATCCGCGGTGGACGCTGTGGATCGAACTCTGGGCGCGCATCCCGGCGAGCGAACCGCTGCGCAGGGCCCAGGAGGAGATGGACCGGGCGTGGCAGGAGGACCTGGAGTCGCTGCTCGCCAAGGGGGTCGCCCGGTCGGCGTTCTCCGCCGCCCTCGACATCCCGTCCCGCGCCTCGGAACTGCTGGCGCTGCTGGACGGCTTGAGCACCCGGGTGGTCCTGGGGCAGCGTGAGTCCGACCGGGGCATGGCCCTGGCATCGGCGCGCTCGGCAGCGGCCCGCCTGGTCGAACGCGCCTGAGAACGAAGCCGGTCGGAGATCGGGAAGGATCACGCATGCCGCGCTACCGCGAGTTCAGGTTCCGGGCCGTCACGGCCCTCCAGAGGCACGTCGTCAACCCGCTCTCCACCCGGCTGCCGACGCAGTGCCTCCTGGAGACGACGGGGCGGACGTCCGGACTGCCCCGGCGCACCCCGGTCGGCGGACGCCGCGCCGGGCCCGCCTTCTGGATCGTCTCGGAGTTCGGCGAGAAGGCTCAGTACGTGCGGAACATCCAGGCGGACCCGCGGGTCCGGGTCCGGATCGGAAGGCGGTGGTACACGGGCACCGCCCACCTCCTTCCGCAGGACGATCCCCGGGCACGGCTCCGGAAGCTGCCGCTGTTCAACAGCGCCGCCGTCCGTGCGGTCGGGACGAACCTGCTGACGGTCAGGATCGACCTCGACGAGCTGGACTGAGCCGGACAGCGCCCCTGGCTACCCGGCCTCCGCCCGGCCCAGGGCGAACGTGCTTCCCGGAGCCGCGTGTCCGACCGGACCGTCGTAGGACCTCCGCGCACGTGACACCGCGTCCCCGGGGGTCATGCCGGGACCGACGTGGGTCACCACGAGCCGGTGCGCACCCGCGCGGCGGGCGGTCTCCCCGGCCTCCTCGGGCGTGTGGTGCACCCGCGGCTCGCCGGCCGGCACCGTGCTGCTGTCCGCCTCGCACAGCAGCACGTCGCATCCGGCGGCCAGCCCGACCAGGGACGCGCAGGGCGCCGTGTCTCCCGAGTAGACGAGCACGCCGCCCCCGTCCGCACCCTTGTCCTCGATCCGTACGGCGAAGGCGGGCATGCCGTGGGCGACCTCGGCACTGGTGAGTTCGAGGGGACCGACGCGCACCCGGTGCCCGTCGTGCAGTTCGTGCACCTCGAAGGCCGACTCGATGGGGCTGCGCCGGGCGGAGTTGGTGAGGAAGTGCGCCAGCCGGTCGGCGATGCCGGTCGGGCCGTACAGCGGGATGGGCGCGGGGAGACGGATGCCGGAGTAGAGCGCGGCGTAGAAGGCGGTGAGCAGGTCGGCCGTGTGGTCCGCGTGCAGATGCGAGATCCAGATGGCGTCCAGCTGCTCGAACGCGATGTGCCGCTGGAGTTGGGCCAGCGTGCCCGTGCCCGCGTCCATCCACACATGCGTGTCCCCGGCCGAAAGCAGATATCCGGAACAGGCGTTGTCGGCGCTCGGGAAGGGCGTCGCGCTGCCGAGGACGGTGAGACGTGCATCGTTTCCGGCCATCGGCGGATTGTACGCACGACCGACGACCCGGACCAGGTGCGCACCGTGCGGACCCGACGCGGCCACGGCGTGCTCCTATGGCTAAAGTCATGTGCTTGTTCGAATCCGGGCACTACGGAGGGGGAGGGCGTGTACACGCAACTCAGGGAAACGGCCACGGAGTTGGCCAATGTCCTGTGGCGGGAGCACACCGTGTACCGGGAGCGGGGCGGGGGCTTCGTCATTCGCGGTGAGCACGTCCAGCGCTGGATCAGCCTCGCTCCCACCGGGGGCCGGAACGAGGCCCTCGTCCGGGTCGGCCGCATCCTCGAAGGGGGGACCACCGCCCCGGCACGCTCGGAGCAGATCGTCAGGCTCGACGCCGGGACGAGCGAACTGGCGGCGACCTGCCGCCGGTTGCTGGCCGACGCCGCCGTCGAGCCGAGCCGGCCGGTACGGGCTCAGGCCACCGGGCCCGACCGGGGCGGAAGCAAGGGGCGGAAGGGACGCAGGCCGCGCCGGGCGCGGCACACGAGTTTCACTTCCTGGGTCGTCATCGTCTGCGTCGCCGGCGTCGTGGCCGTCTTCGCCTACGCGTCCGCGACCCGGTAGCCGACGCCGCACCGCTCCCGGCCGGACCGCTCCCGGCCGGACCGCTCGGAGTGCGGCCACCGCACCCCCCACTGCCTCGACGACACCCCCGGCCGGAAGTCCGGCCGGGGGCGCTCGTACGGGTGCTGCGGGGGCCCGTCAGCCGTTGCCGGTCAGATCGATCGTGACGGTCCGCTCGGCCTGCGTCCTGCCCACCAGGGCGGTCTTCATGGCCTGCGCCACGTCGTCCGCACTGACCTGGTGCTTCTTGCCGTCGCCCTTGACGGCCATGACGCCGTCGAAGACACCGTCGAGCAGCGTGTTGATCGCCTGCTTGTCGTAGTGGTCGACCAGCCTGCCGTCGATCGGCTTCATCGACAGGATCTGCGGCAGGGACCGCGCCGGGCCGAACTGGATCTCCTTGGGTCCGGCCTTGATGGTGATGAGGCCGGACATCGCGGGCTCGGCGAACTCCTTCATCGCCCGGTTCAGTTCGGCCTGGGTGATGCTGGGTTCACGGCCGGCCACAGGCAGTTCCACGACGCCCGCCGTGCCGGTCTGGACCTGGGCGCGGTAGGCATCGCGTACGGAGATCAGCGACTGGTTGACGTCCAGCGTCTTGCCCGTCCTGCCGGGGACCGCGATGGCCTTGTTCGGCTCGAACTTGATCGTGCCGTCCTGTGCCGTGCCGGAGATGCCCGCGAGGTCGGTCAGCGCGACTCCGAGCTTCTCCTCGTCGACGGGGATCACCGGGTCGGCCGGACGCTCTCCGCCGAACAGGGAACCGATCACCGAGACCGGGTTGTAGTCGCTGCCCGCCGCCTCGCGGACGGTCTCCTGGCTGTCCAGGGTGAGTCCGGCCTTCTGCGGGACGAGCTTCGCCGTCTTGCCGTCCACGGACAGCTTGAGGGGGGCCGTTGCGCGCTCGCCGAGAGCCGCCTCCAGCTTGGTGACCGCTTCCTCCTTCGTCCCGCCGCCGATGTCGACACCGAGGACCGTGGTGCCCTTGGGCACCTCGGAGTGGTTCAGCAGCAGCCCCGCGCCGTACGCGACGCCGGCCAGCACGACGACGCCGACGCCGAGCAGGACCAGCTTGGAGCGGCCCTTCTTCACGGGTGCGGCCTTCGGGGCGGGACGGGGCGCGGGGGTCGGCGACATGGCGCCGGGACCGGCGGGTCCGCTGCCCATCGCGGCATCGGTCCGCGCGCCGCCCGGCCCGCCGGGGCCGGGCGGGAACGGGGAGCGGGCGTCCGTCGGAATGACAGGGATGCCGCTGGTCAGCGTGTCACCGGAGACATGGCCGCCGGGGCCGGGCTCGGGGACCGGCGGCTGCGGCGTGAGGATCGCCGTGTCGTCGGACATCCGCGGCGGTACGCCCCCGGGGCCGGGCGGGAACGCCGAGCGTGCGCCCCCCGGACCGCCGGGGCCCATGCCGTGGACTCCGTCGAGGTTCGGGGTGAGGGACGAGCTGCCGGTGACGGGGCCGGTCGTGGGGCCCGCCGGGCCCGGCGTACGCACGCCGAGGTTCGGCGTGGACCGCGGGCCGCCCGGCGTGCCGGGACCGCCCGGGCCACCGGGGCC
>NZ_JBHXQO010000025.1:0-96526 GCF_042717135.1 Streptomyces sp. NPDC058620 | reverse complement strand
CCGTCCTCGCACTCGCCCGCCGCCGAGTCAACGTCCTCTGGGCCCTCCTCCGCGACGGACGTACCTACGAACCCCTACCGCCCACACCTCTCGCGGCTTGACAGACCGCATTAGGAATCACGGGCGCGTCTGGCGTCGTAGCCGCACCCGGGCGCGTGCGGCACTCCGATCGTCAGTCGATCAACGTCCAGTGAGGAGCCCCCTTGACCCCCCATTTCTTAACTCTGTGGAGCAGTCACGCATCCTGGTCACCTGGCAGTTGAGACCGTCGGCTACATCCGGGGACCGGTAGCTCCGCCGGTTGTAACTCGGCGAAGCTACCGGCTTCAGTTCCTTGCAGGCTGACGAAGGGACCTAATCAATCCGACCGCACGAGTTCGGAAAGGTTGATCAAATAGTGATTGAACCTCAAGTCTTCGTGCGTGGAATTCAGGACTTCCAAGGCTGACTGCAGAGCACGCCTTGGAGCCTTATTGAATTCACGTAGGGGGATAGTCGACACTACGCCAGAAAAACTGTAGGAGACTTCCACTATGTCACCCCTCCTCACCGCCGAAATGGAGTCCTGGCTTTGCGAAGATTCCACATGAGATGTGCCAGACGACGTGATTTCGCGGTTCAGCTGGACAAGCATGAGGACGAAGTCAATTACAGGGAGTCCGGGTGTCCTCAATTGGACCTCGTTGCTACCGTCACCAATCACTACGTCAGAGTTGAAGTAGTGAAAGGTCAGTTCATCGGCGGTGAGAGCGCGAATCGAGGGGCCCGAGACATCTTCGACATCCCAAGATGGATCGTCCACGCGAGGCAGAAAGGTAAACGAAATCATTTCACCACCTAGAACATGAACTTTGGCATTGCAGTGACGAAATTACCTGCGTCATCGACGGCGATCCTCATGCCGTTTTGACCCATAGCGCCGACCTCTGCATCTACTCCGAAATCGTAGTCGATATAATACCCGCCCCGGGGGTCCGAACTGGCCCTAGGAACTTGCCTTCCGTTCGCGATGGCCTCGTTCACCATCTCCCGGAAACGGGTCTTGTCGATCCCTCCAGAAAGTACGTTCTGCATCTTTCCGTCCTTATGATAGGAACCTCCAAACGAATGCTGAGACCAGGCGTGGTCAAACTGTTTGGTTGTTACTACGCAACTTGCGTTGTGGACCAGGACCGATGTCTCGCCTGCCAGCACATAGTACGTGTGCAGGTCCGACACGGTCAGGTTGTACGTCGGCTGGAGTTCGTTCCAGTGCCGGGTCTTCGTGATCTCCACAGATGTGCCATCTGCGACGCGGAGGGCGTCGCCGGCTTTTAGCTGTCCCGCTTTGGTCCAGCTCTGTGTCTCAGGAGTCCAGAACGGATGATGATCGGTGGCCTCTAGTGCGCCCTGACCCTGGGCCCCATCGATCGTGATGCTCGTGAATTCCCGGTCGTCCGGCGTATAGATCGTGGCTATGACGCGGCGCGGACCTGAATTACCCGAGAGCGGATTGGTTGAATGAACCAGGTCACCCCTGCGCACTCGCTCAATAGGTAGATTGGAACCGTCCGCCATAAGCACTGGAGTTCCTGCAGGAAAGCTGTGCTTCGGGCTGCAAGGGTTCTTCTTGAAGAGGTTACTAATCGCCTCGAAGATCCCGCCGGCTTCCCCGCCGTACTTCTCCGCCCATCGCGTGACCTTGAGAGGCGCGGCGGCCCATCCTAGGCCCGGAATCGCGGATGCGCAGGAGAGGAGGGCGTCTTTCCACGCGTCCTTCTCGCCTATCCCGTACTTGTTGAGGCCGGATTCCACTCCGTAGGCGATGCAGTTGACGGCGTCGGCAGGTTCCCCGAGCCCAGGGATCAGACCCAAAATGTCAAGCCTGAGGTGGATGAAGTCCTTGAGGCTCATGCCGGGGGGAACATCATTGCTGGTGAGCCCCTGCAGCAGGGCGAGGAGCGGGGAGGATCCGCCTGCGGCGTCCTGGCGGATGGTGGCCTCGTGTTCGGCCTGACTCTGCTCCTGAAGGGCTTGTTGCTCCGCCTTGTAGCGCTCTGTCTGGTAACGGTCGACCGTGGAGCGGTACTTTGCGTAAGCATCGGTGGCGCTCTGGCCGGCGTTGAGGGCGGACTGCCGGGCCTGTTCCGCTGCCTGGAAGGCGCTTGCGGCGTACCCCTGGGCGGCACCGTAACTTGCTTCGGCGGATATCGCCGCGTTCGTGGCCTTGCGGGCGCTGCCGGCTGCGTCGGCCTCGGCCTTGCGGGCGGCGGCGGCTGATGCGCTTGCGGAGCGGGCGGAGGCGCTGGCGCGGTTGGCGGCCTCCAGTGCCCTGTCGGCGTGGTCGGTGGCCTCGTTGGCGGATTCGGTTGCTTCCTTGGCGTGGCCTGTGGCCAGGTCCGCGTGTCCTTGTGCCGTTTCGGCGGCTGCGGCCGCCTCGTAGGCGGACTGGTAGGCGAGGGCGGCGGTGGCGCTGGCCGTGGCGATGATGCTTTGGATCTGCTCAACGTGTGCGGCGTTGAGCTGATCGCGCCGGGCGGCCTTGTGTCGGCCGGAGGTGACGAAGGCGATCAGGTTGGTGTCGGGGCTGGCGAGGGCGGCTTCGGCTGCTGCCTTGACCTCTGGCCCCCCGCCTTCGGCGAGCCGGGCTGCTTCGACGCGGTAGTCCTCGATCCGCGCCTGGTGCTGGCCTTGCTGGAGGAACGTGTCGAGGGCCTTGGGATTGGGGTTGTCGAGCGCGGCTTGGGCGGCTTCCTTGACTCCCACTCCGCCGGCCTCGGCGAGACGGGCCACCGTAATGCGGTTGTCGGGGGCTGCCGCCTGGTACTGGCCTGTGGTGAGGAAGGTGTGGACCTGGGCCGGGGTGCCCGCGAGGGCGGCGGTTGCCGCCGTGCGGACATCCTCGTAAGTGGACTGCGTGGCGAGGACGTTGACGGCTTCTCGTTCGTCTTCTTCCTCGGCCAGTTTCCAGCTCGTGCGCGCGTATGCGACCACGGCGGCGTCGTCGCCGACCAGGGCGCTTTCGGCTGCGGCCCGGCTCCATGGGCCGCGGATCTGCAGCGCTGTCATCGCCATCCGGCGGCCGGCGGCTGCGACCTGCGCGGGCTGCGCGTCCGGCTCGGCGGCTTGGACCGCGAGGGTGTCGAAGTCCGCCTGGAGCTGGAGGGCTTCCTGCTTTGCCTTGATGACCTCGGCCTTGGCGGCGTCCACTGCCTCCTTGGCGTCACGGGCCTCGTTGACCAGCAGGGTCGTACGGGCGGCGATCTCGTTCGCCTCACCCTGGCGGGTGGTGGCCTGGATCTCCTGGGCCTTGGTGACCGCGGTGGTGGCCGCCTGGGCGGCCTTTAGCGCCTCGGCGGCATTGATCTTCGCCTGGTTGGCTGCGGCCTGGGCATCGTCGGCGTGCTCGTTCGCCTTGCGTGCCGCTTCTGCGGCCTTGCGTGCGTGGGCAGCCGAGGAACGCGCAAAGTCGCGGGCCTCGGTGGCGGCGGCAATGGCATCGTCCGCGTGGGCCTGCGCGGCCAGGGAGGCCCGTCTGGCTTCCGCGGCGTGCCGCTCGGCTGCGGCGGCTGCCTCCTTGGCCTGGCCCGCACTGGCGCCGGCCTGATCCGCGTATCCCGCGGCGGCCTCTGAGCTCGCCGCGGCCGCGTTCATGTCGTCGATGGCCCCGATCGAAGCGTTCAGCGCGTCCTTCGCCGCTTGTGCCGTCTGCAGCATCGAGTCAAGGGAGTCGGCGATCTTCTCGGCGTCGGCGGCGGCCTTCAGCGCGTTGGCGGCTGCCTGCTCATTGACCTTGCCCGATGCTGCGGCCGACCACGCCTTGCTAGCAGCCTGAGAGGCGCGTTGAGCCGCGGTGGAGGCGCTGGCCGCGGCGGCGATCGCGGTCTGTGCGGCGGCGTTGGCGGCGCGGGCTGCCGAGATGGCGGACTTCGCCGCAGCGGCGGCACGGCGGGAGGCCTCCGCCGCCCGGCGCGCGGCATCCTCGGCCTTGTCCGCGTCGTTCTTCGCGGCCAGAGTTTCGGCCGCCGCCGTCGCGGCCTCCTTCTTCGCCAGACCGGCGGCTGTCTGAGCCTTCTTGGATTGTGCTTCTGCGCTGGCTTTGGCCTTCTCGGCAGCTGACGCGGCGTCAATGGTCTGCTGCGCCAGGTCGCTGATGCTGGCGTGTTCCTGGTCCTGGGCACGGGTGATGTACTGCCCGTAGGCGAGGAAGTCGCGCACCTCGCCGATGCCCGCGTTCAGCGCGGCGGCCGCGGCCCGCTTGGTGGCGGGGCCTCCCGCCATCTCGATCTGCGCCACACGGACCCGGGCGTCGTCGTCGCGGCGCTTGTATTGGCCTTCGTTCAGGAAGCTGCGGACATCGTCGATGGTTCCGTTCATCGCCGCGTCGCCGGCTTCGCGCAGACCCGGCCCACCGGCTTCGGTGGCACGAGCGGCGGCCACCCGCTGGTCGTCCTCCAGCGGCTGCTTCCAGCCGTCCTTCATGAACGCAGCCAGCTGTTCCGGGGTCCCGTTGAGGGCGTTGGCTGCGGCTTCGCTTACCCCCGGTCCGGCCTCGGTGACGAGTGTGAGTGCGGCTTCCCGCAGGTCAAGCTCCTCCGCCACTTTCTGGCCGTTTTCCAAGTACTCCCGGACCTGCTGGTCGGTGCCCATGAGGGCCCCTTCCGCAGCTGCCCTGACCGCCGGTCCAGCGGACTTCCACGCCTCCAGCGCCTGGGCCCGGTCGGAGAGCGGGGGCACAGGTAGATCCTCGGCGCCGACGGGTGCTGCCGAGATGAGGGTGGCCACGAGAGCCAGGGGCAGGATTCCGCGGGCGGACCTGCTGACCCACCGGATTCCCCTCCCCCTGCGCCCAGGGCCTGCAAACTGACGCACTGATTCGTTCCTTCTCTTGGTGGGGACCGAAGGGCCCACAAGCCGGAACGCCCGGCTGCAGTGTTTTTTCGGTCAAGCGCGCCGAAAAGGGCCTGCCGCCTTCTGTCATTCGGCCTCCCCAGGCTGAATGCGACAGACCCCACCCAAGTCCGCAAACCTGGCACGACCTTGCTGTGTACTTCCAGTGCAAGATATGTGCGAGAGGCACGTAGTTGTAGTCGAATGATTGACCGTGATCCAACCGTGACAGGTGCGCCTCGTCTGTCAGCCCAGGTGCCGGGCAGTGCCGCCATGTACGGGATCTGCGGTTATATTGACCCGGCGGCCTCCCCAGGCGAACACGACCGACTGCCGCACTTGGCACGGTCACCCGATTCGGTTTGAACCCTCCGGCACTCGCAGGGCGGGGTTCGTCCTTGGAAGGCGAAAACTTCAGTGCGTATACGCAGATCGATGGCCGTGACGGCTGCGGTGATGGCCGCCGCTGTGGGGGCGCCCACCCCTCTGGCCGCCGCAGCCGGTGAGACACCGGCAGATACCGACATCCCTTATGCAGTTGAGGACGGGGCCTACCCCAACCGTGCCGACCTTCTCGAAGAGACTGGCGCCGACCTGATCGCCGGCGACGGCAATATCACCTTGACCTTGTGCTCTGGCCCTCACCAAATCAAGGTGTGGGCACGGAACCTGAAGACTGGCGACTCCCGGATCTGCTTCGCGGCCGCGGGCACTGGCTACCTGAGTGTCAACATTCCCCGCGCCTACCGTATCGAGACCGACGACCGGGACATCGAGGCAGACGTCTCGATCGAAGGCACCACCGAGAGCCTGACCGTCCCACGCGACACTTCAAAGGGCTTCGGCGAGGCCGACATATCTGATCCGCAGCAGGCCGTCCTGCTGGAGATGCGGGTCACCGGGACGAGCACACCCGCGACTCCGCCGCCCGCCGGAGACACCACACACACATTCACAGGAAAGCTCCGCATCGGGGAGACTCGCTCGTGCACCGCGGTTCTCGTCGACCCGCGCTGGGCGATCACCGCCAAGAGCTGCTTCGCCGACAAGCCTGCGGAAAGCATCGACGCCACGCCAGGCGCCCCCAAGAGCAAGACCACCATCACGCTCGGCCGGTCCGACCTGGACTCCACCGGCACCCACACCAGTGCTATTTCCTACGTGATTCCGCAGCCCGAACGCGACCTTGCGCTGGTACGGCTGGACCAGCCAGCCTTCGACGTCACGCCGGTAGCAATTTCCGGCACGGCAGCGGCCACCGGCGAAGAACTCACCGTCGTCGGCTATGGCCGGACCAGCGACGAATGGGCACCGGCCAAGCTGCACACCTCCGTCTTCTCAGCCGGAGCGACCTCGGCGACGGGCGTCGACCTCACCGCGAAAACCCCGGCGGAAACGACCATCTGCAAGGGTGACGCCGGCGCCCCGGCGCTTCGCACCGAGAACGGCAAGCTGGCCCTTGTGGCCATTGGCAGCCGGTCCTGGCAGGGGGGATGCCTTGGCGAGCCCGTGGCCGAGACTCGAACTAACGCGGTGGGAGCCCGCATTGACGGGTTGAAGCAGTGGGTCGATGACGTCGCCTTCGGGGCCAGCGACTTCAACTGTGACGGGCAGCGGGACGTCGCGATCGCGGACCCGGATGCCACGGTCTCCAGCGCTGCGAAGGCCGGACGTGTGCAGGTCGTCTACGGCGGCGGGAAGGGCAACGCGGAACTGTCCCAGGCGCTGCCCATCGTGTCTGGTTCCGCGGAGGCGAACGACCGTTTCGGAGGGTCGCTGGCAACTTTCGACCACAACCTCGACAACTGCACCGACCTGGTCGTCGGCGTGCCGGGCGAAGCGATCGGCACTGCGGCTGGAGCGGGCGGTGCGCACATCGTTTACGGTTCGCCCGCCGGTCTCGGGCAGGGCAAGGTGACAGTGGACCTTGTCCAGGGTTCTGGCAACGGGGCGCTGTTGGGTATGGGTGCGGAGGCGGGTGACCGTATGGGTCAGGCCGTCACGGCCGGTACCACCATCACGGGCGTGCCGTATCTCGCCGTCGGTGTTCCGGGTGAGGACGGATCCGGCTTCGTTGATGCCGGTGCGGCTGTCTACCTGTACGGCACATCGACGAACAATGTTCTGATCAACCAGGGCTCGGTAGGTGTGCCTGGTGGTCTTGAGAGCAATGACGAGTTCGGTGCGTCTCTGGCTGGTTCTCCGCAGCACCTTGCCATCGGTGCGCCGGGTGAGGCGATCGGCGGCTTGGCTGATGTGGGGGCTGTGGTGGTGTTCAACCACACGCGCAACGCTGCCAACATTCCTACGGCTCTGGCTGGGCTGGACCAGAACCTCGCTGAGATCGAGGACGCGTCCGAAGCCGGCGACACGTTCGGGTATGCGCTCGACATGGTC
Source organism: Streptomyces sp. NPDC058620 (assembly GCF_042717135.1). Taxonomy (NCBI): domain Bacteria; kingdom Bacillati; phylum Actinomycetota; class Actinomycetes; order Kitasatosporales; family Streptomycetaceae; genus Streptomyces; species Streptomyces sp. NPDC058620. The sequence continues at coordinate 89,260 of NZ_JBHXQO010000025.1, read as the reverse complement.
GCCTACAAGCCCACCGCAGCTGCCACGGGGACGGAGTCCCTTCTCGTGGTCGGCACCCCGGGTGAGGGTACTTCAACGATCGCGACCACCGGCCGGGTCGATGTGGTCCGGCTGACCCCGACCGGCTTCGTCCCGATGACCGGTATTCACCAGGGCACCACCGGTATCTCCGGTGCGAACGAGGCTGCTGACCGGTTCGGCCACTCCGTGTCCGCCGTGCGCACGAACCCCTCGGCCGTGAGCACGGCTCAGAACACTCTGATGGCTGTGGGTGTTCCGGGTGAGGACATCGGAACGGCCACGGACGCCGGCGGCATCTACACCTTCGGCATGATCGGTGCGCCGGGTGACTCCGACAGCACCGTCTACCCGGGTCTCGCCGGTCTTCCCGGCGTCCCGGTGACGGGCGAGAAGGTCGGCACCGCGGTCACCGCCACGGGCACGCACCTCTACGTCGGCGTCCCTGACGGCCCGTCGGCGTACGGCCGTGCGCACACCGTGCCGTGGGCGAACATCAACGCCGGCGGCAGTGCGCCAGTCGTGACGTACGAGCCCGGCAAGAACGGACTCCCGGCGGTCGGCCTGCGCTTCGGCGCCGGCATGCGCTGACCCCGCACCGCAGAAACAAGCACGCTCCGGCCCCGGGAAACGCCAGCGCGTTTCCCGGGGCCACCCCCATGTCCGCCAGGGCATGCTTCACCGCTCCTGCCTTCCCTTCCCTGAAAGAGGCCCCTTGTGCGTCGCCCTCTCCTGATCCTCGCGTCCGTGGTGCTGGCCATCGCCGGCACCACAGCTGTAGCACCCGCCGCACCGAAAACAGCCGTTACAGCAACGGCCGAAACCTCCGTCCAGAAGTACGGCACGCACCCTCACCAGAGTGTCGAGGTCACGTGGAACCCGTCCCTGGCACCCCGCCCAGTGGTGGTACTCATCACCGGCGGCTACTGGTACGAACACGCCAGCTGGGGAACCTATGCGCAGCAATTCTCCGACCAGGGTTTCCAGGTCTTCACCATGAAGTACCGGCTCAACCTCGACGCGGCCTGGCCGGCTCAGCGTGACGATGTCACCAGTGCCGTGAAGTGGATCCGCGACAACGCCGACCAGTACGACGCCGACCCGGACAACGTTCTCCTCGTCGGTTCCTCCGCGGGCGCGCAGATGGCCACAGACGCCGCCACCCGCGGCACGAATGCCCTCGGCCTGAAGGGCATCGTCGGGCTGTCTCCCGTCGCATCCCCCTACCGCGCCTGGCAGGACGGCAACACCTCCACCGTCGCCAAGATCCGCAAGCTCCGCGACAACGCCACACTCCTGGCCCGCTGCTCCCCTGACTCCACCGACAACGACACCACCAACCGGGCAATCGGCTGCTGGGACACCTGGCGTGCCATGGACTCCGCGAACTGGGTCACCAAGGGCGACGCCCCGATGTACCTGCTCCACTCCGACGGGGACTTCGTACCTTCCACGCACTCCACCGCACTGGAAACAGCCGCGAAGAGCGCGGGCGTTCCCGCCTCGGACGTCACCACCAAAATCGTCGCCGGCTCCTCCGCTCACGGACAAGCGCTCCTGGCCACCCCCGGCACGTTCGACGCGGTCATCTCCTGGCTCAAGGCCCGAACCACCTGATACGGCCGACGCCATCCCACCCTTTACCTCTTTTTGCGCTATTTCAAGGAGCAGTAGATGAGTCGCCGTGCCCGAGCCGGACACACACCCGTCCGGCAAAGCGTCCGTTCCGTGGCAGTGGTTCTGGCCATGAGCGGGTTCGTGTCCCTGGGATCGCCGGGTGCCTCGTGGGCGGACGAGTTGCTTCCCCCGCGCCTGGCGGACTTCAACAACGACAAAGTCGGTGACCTGATAGCAGGCACCCCAGATGCGTCTTCCGCCGCCGGCTCTGTGTCCGTCCTCCCTGGGAGCAGCACCGGCCCCGGAGCGACGGGGCTTATGATCATTTCGCAGAGCGGTACCGTTCCGGGCTCGCCCGAGCCCGGTGACCGCTTCGGCGCGGATGTGGCCTACGGGGACGTCGACGGCGACGGTCTGACCGACCTTGCCGTCGGATCACCCGGCGAGGCGGACAGCGTGTACCAGCAACGGGGCAACGTCACGGTCCTCACCGGCAGCAGCCAGCTCACCCAGGGCAGCTACTTCACCACCGCCGATGACGACCCCCGCGGCCCGGGCCTGGCGCGTCTGGGTACTGCGGTCGCCATGGGCGACATCACCGGGGACGGCCTGGACGACGTCGTCGGCGTCGGCCTGGGCTCCGGAGGCTCTGGAGGCTGGCTGGTATGGCGTGACAGCGCCACGGCCAAGGCATCAACCCACCGTCTCACCTTCGAAGACCTCACCCACGTGGACGTCGCGGCGGGGGACTTCAACGGGGACGGATTCGATGACGTCGCCGTCACCACCGTCGACCGCTACGGACAGGCACGCGCCTACGAGTACCAGAGTGCCGGTGCCACCGGACTCACCCACGCCATGGCCATCCAGATGGGCGCCGGCCGCACCGTCGACGCAGGCGACATCAACCAGGACGGCCGCGACGACATCGTCATCGGCCAGCCCGACCCGGCAGAGGTCGCCCCTGCATACGGCGGTACCACCGGTGGACAGGTCACGGTCAAGCTCGGCCAGGACTACGGCCTGTACTACCGCGGCCACACCACCACCTTCAGCCAGTCCACCACGAACGTGCCCGGCGACTCCGAAACAGGAGACGCCATGGGAGCTTCAGTTGCACTGCGGGACCTGAACGGAGACAAGACCCTCGACATCGTCACCGGTCTGCCCGGTCAGGACTCAACGGTGAACGCAGTGACCAACGCCGACGCAGGAAGCGTCCTACTCCTCAACCTGTCGAGCACCCCGGAAGGTATCGCGCTCCGGGACGCGACCGGACTCAGCCAGGGCACCGGCGGCATCGGCGGCGGCGGTGAAACCGGCGACGGCCTTGGAAGCGCGGTCACCGCAGGTGACTTCACCGGAAACGGGACCACCGGTCTCGTCCTGGGAGCCTCCGGCGAAAACAACGGCGACGGCACCACCATCTACCGCACATCCACCGGCACCGCCACCTTCATCAGCAAGACCGCCGCAGGCGTCCCCAGCGGAAGCAGACTCGGCACCGTCCTCAAATCCTGAGCGGTAGCCACCTCAGCATTGAGGAACCACCAACGTGTCTCCCGAGCGCGAGACCGTCCGTCAGCGTTGGGCTTTGGCGTTTGCCAGGATGAGCAGGGCTCTCTGGCGTGTGCTCAAGTATCGGGCTTTCATGTGGAGTTTGGTCTGGATCCGCCAGGTCTTGAGGTCCGCGAAGCCGTACCTGGCTGCGGCGCGTTCGCGGCGGACGAGGTGTTCGCTTCCTTGTCAGTCGGCCGGCCGGTGGTACTGAGCTCGATCTGAAACACCGCGCCGATGGCCGGGCCGCTCCCCACTCTGCAGCGTGGGGAGCGGCCCGGCTGCCTTGCATCGCTCACATCAGCCGGACGAGATTTGTGTGCACTTTGACGAGGCCGAGAGCTGCGGGAATACGCGCCCTGGGGCGCCGCAGGCCGGCGCACAGCGGCCGCCTAACATGTGCCGATCAACAGGAGATCGCAGAGCATTGTGTGACAAGGGGAATCAGTGCGCCTGAGCAGGCAGTTCAAGATGATTGCCGTGGGAGCGACAGGGATAGCCCTGCTCGTCGGGTGTGCGGGCGTACAGGGTGTGGTGCGGTCGAAGGGAAGTCCGGCTTCCGGGACGGAGCTGCCCGTGGAGACCGGCGCCCGGGAAGTCGTCCATACCGCCCAGGGCGGGAAGACGTACGGGATCCGGCTCGCGGTCAAGGGCCTGGTCCGCGCCTCGGAGGACGCCCTCGACGGCGTGCGCCTGGAGGGCGACCTGAAGGGCAAGATCCCCCACTACCTCACCTTCGAGGTCACCAACACCGGCAAGAAGAAGATCCCCTACGCCTACGAGGTCTTCCGCAACCTCGCCCTGACCGGCACCGACTGGATGCCCGGAGCGCAGGTCAACGGGATTGCCTCGTCGCCCTGCGAGGACTCCGCGCCGGACGCGCTGGCACCGGGCGACTCGTACACCAGTTGTGGGACGTACATGGTGTCGAAGGGCGTCGGTGTGATGGCCGTGACGCACACCGCCGGGGGCGGGTTCATCAGCCCGGCCGACCAGGTCGCCTCCTGGCCGGTCGACGGCGGCCTCGCTGCGGCCTCGAAGGAGATGGCGGCCCAGGGCGACACCATCGCCGTCCGCTGGGACGCCGGCGAGGAGAAGGGGGGCATCCTCGAACTGCCCGCCACGCTGAAGTCCGTACGCAAAGGCAGCCCGGCCGACCTCGCCGGTGCCGAACTCGACGAAGACCAGCGGGACCGCATCCCGTACTTCGTGACGATCACCTACCGCAATACCGGGAAGGCCGACCTCTACCCCGGCCAGGCGAGCAGCGTTCGTGTGCTCACCGAGGGCGCTCAGCAGATCGGAGGCGCACCGACCTTCGCTTTCGACGGACTGGAAATCGCCACCTGCCCGTCCGGGGCCACCGGGGAAATGGCCCCGCCCGGTGGCCGGTTGACGCAGTGCACCGTCCACCTGTTGGCGGACGGCGACGCACCGGCCGCGGTCGGCTTCGAGAACGCGGACGAAGGCGAACTCACCGGCTGGCGGACACACGTCTCCTGAGCGGGCCGGGGGCTCGTGCTGACCTGGGTGAGATCGATGGTTCGCCGAGGAGTGCTCCGCAGCCGACTCTGTGGGGCGTCCCGCAGCGGGCAGGTGAGCAAGAGGCACCGCATCCGCTGGAGCCGGATCGAGCGGGAGAGGGCACTCGACCCCACGGTTGCGGTACTACGCAACGTAACTGCACGCAGTGCGCGAACATGGGCCAAGCCATGGGGAACCCGTCGCAACCTGCGCAGTGATTCGGGAGCGTTGGCAGGCATAGTCTTCCTGAGCTCCGCGGCTGCGATAGGAGCGCGGGATGCAGAGAAGGCGGTGTGGCGAACGCCTAACCGATCCCCGTTTGAACCGGATCGAGGAGGATGCAGCCAGATGGAAACGGGCCGCTTTGTCCGTTGTTTCGGCATCGTCGCAGGTGAGAGGCGTCACTTGAATGGGTTCGAGTCCCACCCGCCCCACCAGTTTCACCCTGCGGAAACGTTCTGACCTGCGGAAACATGGATCTCGCGGGGTTGGGTGTCCCGAATCGGTTCGGCGCATGTGTGGCGTTTTGCGTCCCCCGTGAGGGTCAAGAGGCCTGTGACCTGGGGTTTTGTTCGAGTCTTCGGCGGGGTGCGTGGTGTGAAGGCTCCCACGGCTGCCGAGGCAGCGGCCCTGCCTCACCGCATCGACATCATCCACGCGGTATGTGGCTTGTAGCCGTCGGGGTCGGATCCTATCTGGCTGGCTTGTGCTCGATGATCTGCCGCCGCGAATGTTGGTGATGTATCGTAGTTATGTACATCATGGACTCAGGGTGAGGGGTGGCTGATATGTCTGTGACCCAGGTCGATCTCGATGACGAGGCGCTGGCTGAGGCGATGCGGCTCATGGGTGTCTCGACGAAGAAAGAGACGGTCAACGGGGCCCTACGGGACTATGTGGCGCGCATCAAGCGGCTGGAGGCTGCTGAGAAGCTGGCCGCGAGGGGTGAGCGGGGCGAGTTCGAGGCTGCGGCTGCGGCGCATGCAGCGGCCAAGCAGGCCCGGCGGGCAGCCTTCGAGTGATCACATACCTCCTCGACACGTCCGCCCTCTGGTACCTCTTCCGGACGCCGGGGGCATTGGGTCCCTGGGAGGGGCACATCGCCGCCGGTGTGTTCCATATCTGCGAGCCCACGAGGGCAGAGTTCCTCTACTCGGCCACAAGCCCGGCTCATCGGGACGAGTTGGCCGAGGAGGTGGATGCCCTCTGTCATCACGCCCCGGTTCCCAAGAGTGCGTGGCGCTGGGTCGACACCGCGCAGTACAAGCTCACCCAGCGAGGGCAGCACCGTGCCGCCGGAGCCATCGACCTTCTGGTGTGTGCGACGGCGGTCCATCACGGTCACTCGGTGCTTCACGTGGACAACGACTTCGCTACGGTGGGTGCGGTCTTGAAGGAAGTGCAGCAACGGGACGTACGACCACACTGACCGCGGCGGACCGTTGCGCTGCTCGTCCGGGGCCCGGCGCAGATGGGATGAACGCCTACCTCGCGAGAGGCCCACCTGTGGTCCCTGTCCCACCGGAACGCCCCGACTCGATCACATACACAGGACGATCGGTCAGCCGAGGAAGTCCAGCACGCGGTGCCAGGTCAGCTCGGCAGCAGCCGGGTCATGGCCGGGATGCTCAGGGTCGGTGGAGAAGTGACCGGCGCCTGCGTAACGGAAGATCTCCAGATGGATGCGCTTCTCCGTTGCCGCCCGACGGAGTGCGGCAACCTTCTCGGGCGGTGCGAAACCGTCCGGTTCAGCCGCATGCGCCTGCAACCTGAGACCTGGGCGCACGGATTCGGGCAGGGCGGTAGTGGCGTGCAGGAGCAGGACGCCGAGGGTGTCCGGGCGCTCGGGCCACAGTTCGGCAACGACGCCTGCACCCATGGACACGCCGGCGAGGACGGTCTCGCCAGGCATACCCCCGAGGGCTTGTTGGGCGCGGTCAACCACTGTTCGCCAGCCGATCCGTTCGATCAGCTGGTATCCCTCGTCGATAGTGGCCGCGGTCTCGCGGCCGAAAAGGTCGGGGGCGGAAACCTCATGCCCGGCGCGTCGCAGCCGCTCGGCGGCGAGGAGTTCGACCGGGCGCAGACCGAGGACCGAGTGGAACAACGCGATGTGCATGATGGCTTCCCGCGGGGGCATCGAGACGGAGGGCGACCCTAGGCAGTACGTATGGTGAGGTCCTCGTCCGTGATGGGGTGGACCACACGGCAAGGCGTTCCGAGCGCGGAGCTCATCGGGGGAACTCTGCGGCTGACGACGCTGCTGGCGCCGATGACTGACCCGTAGCCGATCCGGACGCCGGGCAGGATCACCACGTTGCTGCCGATCCACACCTTGTCCTCGATCACGATCGGCTCGGAGAACCGCCCGAAGTCAGCCGGGCGCGCGGGATGCACCGGGTGTCCCGTCGTGGTCAGCGTCACGCTGGGCGCGATCATGACTCCGTCGCTATACGGATGTTCACGTCATCGACGAGCGTCAGGTTCACGTTCCCGAAGAAGTCGTCGCCGATGTGGGCGTTGCTGCCGAACCCGGCGTGGAACGGTGGCAACAGTGCCGTGCGTTCGCCGGACGGAGCCGAAAATCGCGACGAGCAGCGACCGACGCCTCCCACATTCGCTCGGGGGCGTTCGGTTGTACTCGAATATCTGGTCCGCGCGGCGCGGGGCGACTGGAAGGCCGCTTCGGACTCCGTGTGGACGAGCCCCTGGCGATCCGGTCGAGGACTTCGTGGTGAGTATCGGCCACAGCGGGACGTTCCCTTCATCTGATTCTTCGGATCGGCCCGGAAAGGTGTTGGCCACTGATTGCGACTGTTGATGTCGTTACGCTGTCCCGCGAGACCCGAGTGTCTCCGTCAGGTCCCGTACTGTCACTCCCTTCCTGGTTGACGAACTCGCTCGCGTGTCTGGCTCCACCCCTGGCCCCAACTCGGCCAGACGCTTGGCGAATTCTTGGACGATCGCGTCGTTCGGGGCGGCGCTCCTCGCCGCCCGATACGCCTCCGCTGCCTCGCGGGTCCGGCCGAGGCGGCGCAGCGCGTCCGCGCGGACGGCGGGCAGGGCGTGGTTGCCGGTCAGCTCCTTGGGCGTTCCCAGGGCGTCGACGGCGTCCAGCTGCGCCTGCGGACCGTCGCGCATTCCAAGGGCGACCGCGCGGTTGAGTGCCACGACCGGGTTCGTACGCAGGGCGAGGAGGCGGTCGTACAACGCCACGATGGCCACCCAGTCGGTTGCGGCGGCGGCCGGGGCGAGGGCGTGCTGCGCGGCGATCGCCGCCTGGAGCACGTAGGGGCCGCCCGACGCGACCGCCTCCCGGGCTAGGCCCACGCCCTCGGATATGAGCGAGCGGTCCCAACACCTGCGGTTCTGGTGCTCCAGCGTGATCAGGCTGCCGTCCTCGTCGAGCCGGGCGGCGCGCCTCGAGTGCTGGAGCAGCAGCAGCGCGAGTAACCCCCGTGCTTCCGGCTCCTCCGGTGCCTCGGCGGCGACGAGCCGTGCGAGCCGGATGGCCTCCTCGGCGAGCGGGTCACGGATTGCGCTCCCGTCGCTCGGAGCGTATCCCTCGGTGAACACGAGGTAGAGGACAGCGAGAACTCCGTCCAGCCGTTCGGCGCGTGCCCCGGACGGCGGAACCCGGTAGGGGATTCCGGCGGCCGCGATCTTACGTTTGGCGCGCAGGATCCGCTGCGACACGGTGTCCTCACTGACCAGGAAGGCGCGGGCGATCTCGCGCGTGGTGAGGCCGCCGACCGCCCGGAGGGTCAGCGCCACCCGGGATTCGAGGGGGAGCGCCGGGTGGCAGCAGGTGAACACCAGTCGCAGCCTCTCGTCTCCGGGCGGCGGCGGTTCGCGGACTGCCTCGATCGCGGCGACCTCGGCAAGCTTGCCGCGCTCGGTCGTCCGGCGGCGCAGCACGTCCAGGGCGCGGTGCCGGGCGGCGGTCACCAGCCACGCTCCCGGTCTGCGCGGTACCCCGTCACGCTCCCAGGCCGACAGGGCGCGGGCGAACGCCTCCTGCGCGCAGTCCTCGGCCAATTCCCAGTCGCCGGTGAGGCGCACGATCGTACCGAAGACAACACCCCACTCGCCGCGGTACGCCTCGGCGAGCGCCGCCCGGACGTCTGCCGGCCCGGTACTCACGAGAAGTCCGTCCAGAATTCGCGCAGCTCGGCGGTGCCGGATCGTGCCATGGGACAGCGGGAGAGGTAATCGATCGCTTCCTCCCACTCACCGTCGATGAACACGATTCCGGTCACCCACTCCGGCACGTCGGCGTACGCGCCGTCGGTGATCAGCAGTTCCCCTCCGCGGCGCCGCACGAGGGTGGCGTCCTGGACGGGACGCAGGTGCTCGCCGCCGAGGTAACGGCCGGAGGCGAGACCGTCGCGGACCCACTCGGCCACCGAGGCGGGATCAGGGGTGAAGGCCGGCGCGCTCGGGTCCGCCCTGAGGATCCCGAGGAAGCGGGAGGCGGGCGCGTCGCCCTCGTGCGGGACGTTCCCTGTACCCGGTCCCAGATCGAGCGGTTCGACCGGCCGGATCTCGATGCGTCCGCCGGTCGCCATCGGGTGCGAGGCGGCGACCTCGATCGCCTCGTCGAGGTCGGAGGCCTCGACGAGGTCGTACCCGGCGATCCACTCGGTCGTCTCGGCGAACGGGCCGTCGGTGACCAGCACCCGATCTCCGCGGACGCGGACGGTTCTGGTTTCGGTGACCGGCTTGAGCGGCATCCCCTCGATACGGACGCCACTATCGCTCCACTTCTCGACCCATGTCTCCGGGTTCTCGTCGGTCGACTCTCCGGCGGGGTCAGTGGCGACGAACAACACGTACTTCATGACCGTTCTCCTTCCGAACGTTTCACGAGGACGACGAAGAGCCTTTGCCCAATCCGACGGAACGGCGAGGATTCCGTCGACGATCACTCCCTCTCTGCCCTGGCCGAGGAGTTGAGCTGCACGTACGAGTTGCTCAAATTTCTCCTCGTGTCCAAGGCGCTGAGTCTGCGAGGAGTGCATGCGACCGCCCGCACCGGCTCGTTGCCCCGGAACCGTACCGGCGCCGGCCGCGGCGCAGCCGGGAGAAGCCGCCGGAAGGCATCTCGCAGCTGGTGATGTCCCGCACTGATCTGCCGGCCCTCGTGCTGGGCCGCTATCAGGGCGTGTTGGCCGCCAACTCATGCGCTACGCAGTGTGACAGCGGGGCCCGCCGAGGTCAGTAGTCTCTCCGGTCTCAGGGGAAGAGTCAGGAACGCGGCTTGGGGTGCTTTCTGGCGCTCCCCAGAGCCAGTCGGTGAGTAGGTACGCGTAAGCGGGGATGGTGTGGCGAACGCCTAACCGCTACTCGTTCGAGCCGGATCGAGCAGGACCCAGCCGGACGGAAACGGGTGGCTATGTCCGTTGTTTTGGCATCGTCGCAGGTGAGAGGTGTCACTTGTATGGGTTCGAGTCCCACCCGCCCCACCAAGACCCCCAGGCAGAATCGTTCTGACCTGGGGAAACGTGTTTTTCGGGGAAGTTTTGCGTGTGGCGTTCGCCTCGCGTGGGTGTGGCGAACGTGAGTCCTCGCACATTGAAGAGGAGCCCTGAACGGCTTGACCTGGGGTTTTGTAGCGACGTCCCCGTGGGAGCGTCGTGAAGCAATCCCACGGCTGCTGATGGATATGCCCACCACACTGACGTCGTCCTCCCCTGATCGTTGATCGAGGGGGCCGTAGCAGTCTGCCGCTGCCGCATGGGAGAGGGAGAGTTCGAGGAGGGCGTTAACCTCCCTGCCGGCCCTCGGGGCTCATCGACTTCATCGGCCTCTTGTAGTCGAGCAAGAGCTTCGCGCACCGCGACTGGGCGATCGCCGCCTCGCTCCATCCGGGAGCTCGGTCCTGCTCAGGTCGCCGTATGGTCGCCTTTCGTAAGGGCACGCTTGGTACGGCGGGGTTCACAGCGACTGCTTCTCACGGATCCGGCACAGGAGCTGACCGGATGGAAACCGGGTGTCTGGGTCCTCGCGCCGGGCTTGTACTGCTTCGCCATCGCAAGCTCGTTCCGCAATCTGACGCCGATGCGGACTCTGACCATCAGGTGATCGTTGAGGCAGGCGATGATGCCCGCCGCGAGCGCGGCTCCGGCCACCATCCAGAGGTCGAGCGTGAACCCGGGCCTTAGGTCAGGGCCCGAAAGCCGTTCGGCCCCGCCGTGATCTCGGCGGCTCGGTTTCACGGGCGCGTACCGCGGTCGTTCCCACCCGGCGGCGTGCATACCATTGTACGAATGGCATCCAGCCCCGGCCTCCAGATCGCCTGCCAGTTGGAGATGTCGCCGGGTCGCCTGGTTCCCCGAGGACGCGGAGCCCTCGAGTGCTGGGGAGACGCAGAGAATCGGAGTGAGGCATGCAGAAGCGGGCGCTGCTGGGTCGCGAGACGGAGCGTCGCGCGCTGGCCGCCCTGGTCGAGCAGGGGGCCACCGGGTCGGGCGGCGCGATGGTGATCATCGGTGCGCCGGGGGTGGGCAAGTCGGCGCTGGTCGCGGAGGCCGCGGCCGCGGCAGCGCGCGGCGGGACCCATGTGATCACTGCTGTGGGGGTCCAGTCGGAGGAGAACCTGCCCTGTGCCGGCCTGCACCAGCTGGTTCACCAACTACGGGACGGAATTGACGACTTGCCGGAGCGTCAGCGTACTGCGCTGCTCGCAGCCGTTGGGCTCGTCGACGAGGCCGTCCCCGATCTGTACCTCGTCGGCCTGGCCGCGCTGACTCTGCTGACAGACGCGGCAGCAGAGGCGCCGCTGCTGGTGGTCGTCGAGGACGCCCACTGGATGGATCATGCCAGCCTCGATGTGCTCGGGTTTGTGGCGCGGCGGATCGAGTCCGACCCCCTCGTCCTGGTCGCCGTCACCCGGCGCCTTGATGACCGCCTCAGCAGCGCCGGCCTGCCTGTGCTGCACCTGGGTCCGCTGACGGATGAGGTGTCGGGTGAGGTGTTGGACGCGGTGGCCCCCGGCCTGGGACTGCAGGTCAGGCGGCGGCTGTTGGAGGAGTCCGCCGGGAACCCGCTGGCACTGACCGAGCTGCCGGTAGCGCTGCAGTCGGTCGGCGGGGCGTACGCGCTCAACCCAGGTCCGTTGCCGCTGACCGCACGGCTGGAGAGGACCTTCACGGCACGGGTCTCTCGCCTTCCGGCCGACACCCATACGGTTCTGCTCCTCTCGGCCCTCAACGGTGACGGAACGATGGACGAATGCCTCGCCGCGGCGACCCGGATGCTCGGAAGGGTGGTCGACGCCGCCACTCTTGACGCAGCGATTGACGCGGGTCTGGTAGAAACCCAGGGGCTGGCCTTCAGGCACCCGCTCATCCGCTCGGCGATGTACCACGCCGCTACCGCGGCGGAACGACAGAGTGCACACGCCGCTCTGGCCGCCGCGCTCCAGGGGCAGCCCGATCGACAGGCATGGCACCGTGCCGCCGCCACCGCGGGTCCCGACGAACGAGTAGCACGGGATCTGGACTCCACTGCCGGCAGAGCCCTGCGGCGAGGCGGTGTCGCCGCAGCCCTTGCCGCGCTGAGGCGGGCTGCGGAGCTGACGAAGGACCCGTCCGCGCGGGCAGACCGGCTGCTCCGGGCGGCGGAGCTCGCGCTGGAGTCGGGCCAAGGAGACGTCGCGGCACATCTGCTGGCCCAGGCGCGCTCACTGGATCTTTCGGTCCGGGACCAAGGCCGCGCGGCCTGGGTCAGCATCGCTCTGGCCGAGGGGACACGGGGCGAGGGCGCCGCGACCGCCGCACTGGCCGAGCTGGCGGTCGAGATCGCCGCTGGAGGTGAACCGACACTGGGGCTGCGCATGCTGTGGAGCGCGGTCCTGCAATGCTTCTGGGGAGAGCCAGGGCCGGCCGCCCGCGAGCGGGTCGCCGCCGCCGCCGACCGGATGCCCGTGCATGCCGACGACGCCGACCTGGTCGCTCTGCGGGCGTACTCAGCCCCGGTCGAGCGCGGGGGAGCGGTCATGGAAGGCCTGGCAGGGCAGATGGAGCGCTCGTCCGAGAACCCAGAGGGAGACCAGCTCCTGGGGGGTGCCGCAGTGACGGTGGGTGCTCCCGCCCTGGCAAGCCGGTTGACGGCGAGGTCGCTGGACGCCCTGCGAGCGCAAGGCAGGCTGTCGATGCTGGCCCGCGCCCTCTGCGTCCAGGCGGGGAGCGCCGCACGGCTGGGTGACGTGCGCGCTGGTTTCCTCGCCGCGGAGGAGGCCGCGTCACTGGCCCACGAAACCGGTCAGCCTCTCGTGCACGCGATGGTGAACGCCATCCGCGCGCAGCTGGCCGCCGTCAGCGGCGACCCGGCGTCGGAGGCGTGGGCGGCGGAAGCCGAGCGCGCGGCCCTTCCCAGCGGAGGGCGCCCGGTGCTGGCCATCGTGCAGATGGCCCGCGGGCAGGCGGCGCTCTGCCACGGCCGCTACGGTGACGCGTACGGGCACCTGCACCGTGTCTTCGACCCGGCTGACTCCGCCTTTCACCCCTGGTTGCGCTTCTACGCGGTCGCGGAGCTGGCCGAGGCGGCTGTGCGCAGCGAATCCCCGGAGGTGGCGCGCGACGTCTTGCAGGAGCTCACCCCGCTCGGGGAAATGACTTCTTCGCCCGCCCTGCTCTGCGGATTGCGACTGGGCCGGGCCCTGCTGAGCCCGCAGGATGCCGCCGAGCCGCTCTACAGGGCGGCCCTCGACGCCGTCCCCACAGAATGGCCGTTCGAGCGGGCGCGAGCGTGCCTCGCCCTGGGCGAGTGGCTGCGGCGGCACCGGCGGCCCGCGGAGTCCCGCGCCTCCCTTCAGACCGCGCGCGAGATCTTCGACGCCCTCGGCGCGTCGGCATGGGCGGAGCGGGCACGGCAGGAGCTACGCGCCGCGGGCGCGTCGTCCCCTCGCCAGGACCCGGCCGCGGTGGACCAGCTGACCTCCACCGAGCTGCATGTCGCCCAGCTCGCCGCGCAGGGTCTGACGAACCGGGAGATCGGCGAGCGGTTGTACGTCTCGCCCAGGACGGTGAGCACCCATCTCCAGCGGATGTTCCCCAAACTGGGGGTGACGTCCCGCGGCGAGCTCGCCGCGGTGCTGGGCGGCAGGATGACGTACGCCGAAGGCGCGGCGTCTTGACGTACGCCGAAGACGTAGTCCGACGGACGCGGTCCCCCCTGCTTGTTTCCTAGGTTTGTGCCATGCCCGGTTCGCACACGGCGGACGAGCGGGAAGGCACATCATGGGAACCATCACCGTCGGAGCCGAGGGCTCGACCAGCATCGAGCTCTACTACGAGGACCACGGGGAGGGGCAGCCGGTCGTCCTGATCCACGGCTACCCGCTTGACGGGCAGTCGTGGGAGAAGCAGACCGATGCGCTGGTCAAGGCCGGCTACCGCGTCATCACCTACGACCGCCGTGGCTTCGGCCGGTCGAGCAAGACCATGACGGGCTACGACTACGACACCTTCGCCGCCGACCTGGACACCGTACTGACGCAGCTGGACCTGCGTGACGTGGTTCTCGTGGGGTTCTCGATGGGCTCGGGTGAGGTCGCCCGCTACCTCGGCGTCCACGGCTCGCAGCGGGTGGCGAAGGCGGCGTTCCTCGGCTCGCTCCAGCCGTTCCTGTTGCAGACGCCGGACAACCCCGCCGGTGTGCCGCAGAGCGTCTTCGATGGCATTGCGGAGCAGGCAGAGGCCGACCGCTACGCGTGGTACGAGAGCTTCTTCGTCGACTTCTTCAACACCGACGAGACGCTCGGGACGCGGCTCAGCGAGGCCGCGCTGCGGGCGAACTGGGCCACTGCCATCGGCTCGGCGCCCATGGCGGCGTACGCGTGCGTCCCGGCGTGGCTGACGGACTTCCGGGCCGACGTGGAGCGCATCGATGTGCCGTCGCTGATCCTGCACGGGACCGCCGACCGCATCCTGCCGATCGACGCCACTGCCCGCGAGTTCCGCCGCCGCGTGCCCGATGCGCGTTATGTCGAGATCGACGGCGCTCCGCACGGACTACTGCTCACCCACGCAGCCGAGGTCAACGCCGCTCTGATCGACTTCCTCACCGCCTGAAAGCCGGCGTCTTTCCCCCTGCACGCCACGGAACACTCGAACAGGATCGGGCGCCTCTCATGAACGGGATCATGGAACCGGGGGCCACTGCCCTCGTTCCGACTTCGTCGCAGACCCGGCACCTCGCATCGGACGCTGACTGCGACGCCTTCATCAAGGACATCTACGACCAGTACGGCTCTCTGCTCGTCCGATACGCCACGCGCCTGCTGGATGGTGACTGGCACAAGGCAGAGGACATTTTCCAGGAGACCGCGGCCCGCGCCTGGAAGCACGCCCGCTTCCTGGGCAGCCGCAACGAACGCCTCAGACCCTGGTTGTTCACCGTGGTCAGAAATCTCGTCATCGACCACTACCGGGCGCGCCAGGTCAGGCCGTTGGAACTCATGCCCGTAGAGGAGCTGGACACATCCAGCGACAGCACGGCATCCACGATCAACTCCCATGTTGTGGTGCAGGCCCTGGGGGAGTTGAACGAGCAGCAGCAAACCGTCATCCGCCTCATGTACTTCCTGGAATGCAGCGTAAATCAGGCTGCCGAGCACCTCGGCATACCGCCCGGCACCGTCAAAAGCCGTGCCTTCTATGCCATGCGGGCGTTGCGCAAGGCGCTGGAGAAGCAGGGGATCCTGGGGGTGTAGCCGCCGCGAGGCCACGTGCCCGCCGGAGCTCTCCCACGGGCCCCGCATTGCCGGTCTCATAATCTTCAGCGGGGTCTGTGGTCCAAGCTGGGAAGTACCACACAAGTGAAGTACGAGCGCAGGTACGCCGCGTCGGGGTCTGCCCCCGTCACTCGCCGGCGCTCTTCGCTCAGCCGGGACGGGGCTGGAGCTGGGCTTGCCTGTGTCGTCTGCATGAGGGATTCCACTCTCGGTAGCGCTTGTCGGGATTAGGTGACGGGGCGGGGACTGAAACTGCGGTCACGGACGCATGGGACGTACGAGCTCTGCCCGGTGCCCGTCGTCCGCCCGAGCGAACCCCGCACGCGCGGTTCGGGATCCGTTGCCGGATGAGCTGAACCCACGGCGGGCTCCCGCCGTTCCTAGCCTCGGGCTCATCAACGCCCCACAGAAACGAGCTGCGCACGTTTCTGCCAACGGCAGTCGTCGGCGCCCGCGACCAGGACGTCGGCGCCTCTCACGAAAGGACGGCACTCCTGTGCTGGTTATCAACAACTCTCTGCCGGAGCGCGAGCGCGAAACCGCGGGTGCGGCGCTGCAGGCGACCCTGGCCGACCTTCTCGATCTGTCCCTGGTGGCCAAGCAGGCCCACTGGAATGTGTACGGCCCGCGCTTCCGCTCGGTTCACGTCCAGCTCGACGAGGCCGCCACTGTTGCCCGGAACCACGCTGACACGGTGGCCGAGCGTGCGGCCGCCTTGGGCGTCAGCCCGGACGGACGGGCCGGGACCATAGCGGGTACCAGCGGGGTGCCCGCCTTTCCGTCAGGCTGGACCAAGGACAGCGACGCCGTGGAGGCCCTGGTGCGCGCGCTCTCCGCGGTTGCCGAAAGACTGCGTGAGCGCATCGTCGAGATCGGCCCGGTGGATGTGGTCACTGAGGACCTCCTCATCGGACTCACGGCTGATCTGGAGAAGCAGAGCTGGATGTTCCAGGCGGAGAACCGGGTCTGATCAGTCCCCGGTTCCTGCGAGGCGATCTCCGCCCTGCGCTCCTGGCGCCGGGCGGAGATCGCCTCGCGGACAAGGGCATCGGCGGGTCTTGGTCTGGTTCGCGGCATCGGTGCGAGGCCACAGTGGTGTTCGCCCTTGCCACGTCCAGGCCGAGATGATGTCGATGTCGCCGGTGTCGATCACGTGCATCCTGCAGCCGTGCTTCTGCCCGGCCTTGTCCACGGCGCCGATCGCCACATGCACATGATGAAGAGCCTCCCGACCTGCGAAGAGCCGGTGGTCCTGCCCCTAATCGGCGCTGGGTCAGTGCCTCCGGGCTCGGTGACACACCCCCTCGGATCATGGTTAACAAGGGGGGAAGTCATGCCGAGCCCGGAGGTCGGCAGCCCCATTGCGGGGCCACGAAAACGGGCACCGGGGCGGGTCGGCAGCGCGGCGACACTGCCGCCGAGTAGTGGGTATGCACGTCGATACGGGTGCCGGACGCACAATCGCCTTAGCTGAGGACACACGGGATATGGCGCGCCGAACATGCCCGCCGGGGACCGCCCGCTCGCTGCAGCGGTCCCGGCGGGCTCTGCCTCACGGCAAGGCGGCGCAGTCGGTGGATTTGCGTCGGCGGCATGGGGTGGTGGGCGGCAGTCGGCGGTCAGCTTTCGAGCCGGGTGCCACGGCGCCATACGGCCCGGGTGTTGAGGGTGTCGCTGATGGTGGTGGTGGGGTCGCCGTCGACGAGGAGCAGGTCGGCGCGCAGGCCTTCGGCGATACGGCCGCGGTCGGTCAGGGCGAAGCGCCGGGCGGCGGTGGAGGTGGCCGCGCGCAGGGCCTGTACCGGGGTGAGGCCCGCCCGTACGAGGTACTGCAGCTCGTGGTGGACACTGGCGCCGTGGGCGAGTCCGCCGAGGAACGGCAGCGCCATGGACACATCGGTCCCGGCCAGGATGTCGACACCGGCGTCGTGCAGCGCGCGCACGGATGCCAGCACGTCGGTGATGTTCCCCTGCGGGTAGTGGTTGAAGCTGCTGCGCAGTGTCTTCGTCCAGGCCTCGTCCAGCCGGGACGCCACCCGCGGGTCGTCGGCCAGCTCGTCACCGCTGATGCCCATCATCGAGGCGTCCAGCACGACGCAGGGCACGACGAAGGCGCCCGAGTCCCGGATCAGCGTGATGATCTCGTCGGTGTGCGGGCCGTCCATGAACAGGTGGACCAGGCCGTCGATGCCGGCCTCGATCGCCATGCGGGTCGCGTCGATCGTCAGTGTGTGGGCGACGGTGAGCATGCCGAGCCGCTTGGCCTCGGCGACGCCCGCGTCCAGGGTTGCCCGGTCGAGCATCGGCAGGCCGGGGTGGCCTTCGATCGAGCCGTCGTCGACCATGAACTTGATGTAGTCCGAGCCGCGTTCGATCAGCTGCGGAATGAACCCGACGGCCTGCTCGGGGGTGGTCGAGAACGGCATCAGCGGCGCCGGCCCAGCCGGCCGGGCCGTACCGGGCGGCGGGCCGGGACGAAAACCCTCGGGGAACAGCTCGCTGGGGTGGCCGCCGGGCGGGGTGATGCCGAATCCGGAGGAGCGCACGTCTGCCAGGGCATCGTTACCGGTGATGTGCGCACGGTTGTCGGCGGTGTTCGTCCCCTGCATCTCCAGCTCGGTCGTCACCCCGAACCGCAGTGCCAGAGCGAGAGACTCCGCATTGGTGTGGACGTGGGCGTCGATCAGGCCGGGCAGCAGCGTCCCGCCCCGCGCGTCCACGACCTCCGCGCCCGCGGGCGCCTGCCCACCGACCGCGAGGATCCCGGTGTCGTCGATGACGACGGTGCTCGCCTCCAGTGTCCGGTCGCCGTCGAAGACCCGTGCGTTGATGATGGCCGTGGCGCTCATGACTGTTTCCTGTCGTTGTCCGTCCAGGGCGGTCACCGGTCCCGCCGGCCCCACCAGTCTCCTGCGAAATGCAGATGCATGCATTATTGCATGCAATTGTGGTTCGCATTGATCTGGGGTTACGCTGTCAGGTGTGACCAGGGGAGACGAGACTCAGGACGACGCGCTGCTGAACGCGGTCGGCGCGGCGTTCGCCCGACTGCGCCGCCGCACCGCCCTGGTGGACGTCGATCCACCCGTCACGCGCAAGGACATGGCCCGCAACCAGGTCATCAACATCGTCGACGAGGCCGACGGCGAGATGACCGTCGGTGGCATCGCCTACCAGCTCACCGTCGACTCCTCCGTCGCCAGCCGGATGGTCAGCGACTGCATCACCGCAGGCCTTCTCGTACGCGCCGCCTCCCAGTGCGACGGCCGCCGCACCGTGCTCCACCTCACCCCCGCGGGCATCGCCCTGCGCGACCGCTTCAGCAGCCAGCACCGCCAGGCCTTCGAGCACATCACCCGCGACTGGTCCCAGGCCAAACGCCTCGAATTCGCCCGGCTGCTCGTCGACTACGCCGACGCCGCCGCCGAACTCGGCACCCGCACTACACCCTGAACGGCCACGGATACGCCCGCGAGAGTCCGCACCCCCACCAGTCCAGCCGTGGACACCGTCACCTCCGTGCGGCCCATCGTGATATGCCACCGCCGTCGTGCGGCTCCTCGCGGATCGGACGCGAGGCCTGCTCAAACACTGCGTGAGCACGACCCGGACTACGTGCTGCCGGACGGCACCCTCAGCGAGTGCGACCGCATGGGCGACGGAAGCGCCTATTGCGCCCACAAACACCGGCGCCACGGCGTGGACGCGAGGATCGTCACCGATCCCGAAGGTCGGCCTTCTGTGGATCTCGCAGACCTTGCCGGGCCGCGCTCAGGAACTGACCGCCGCGCGCACTCACCGCCTCATCCGAATCCGCGAGCGCCAGGACGTTCCGATCGTCGCCGACCGCGCCTGCACCGGTGCTGACTCCTGGGCCGCGCCGCCCGCTCAACGGCGAACTGTCACCGGCCGTACGGACGCTGAAGCGGGCACTCGCCCAGGCCCGCGCACCTGTCGAACGAGGCGTCGCCCGCCGGAAGCTCCGGCGGATTCTCCACCGGAGCTGCCGCAGCCCGAGCCGCACGACGGACATCGCCGCCACGGCTCCGCCCTGGAGAGGCGACGCCGAAAAGACTCGATGGACCCAGCGCAGCGACGTCATCGCTGATGAGGACCCGCTGTCACCTCATTCGCGGCGACGGACGCTACCAGATCCTGATCTTCGTGATCTTGTGGATGGAGAGGTTACCGAAATGCCACTTGTCCACGGTCCCGCTGGTCGCCGGCTCGCCCAGCCTCGGCACGTACTCGAACGTGACCTTGTTGTCTCCGGTCCAGATCCGGTCCACGCCGTAGATCGCCACGCTCTGCACGCCCGCGTTGGCGAAGCAGAGGTCGCCGCCTGCGTTGTGAAGCTTCAGGAGACCCAGTCCATTGCAATCGGTGCGGTTGATGGCGGACGCCGACGAGGCAGGCAGCACGACGGCCATAGCTCCGGCCGCCGCGACTACCGCGAGGCGTGTGATGAAGCGCTTCACTGGTGAGTTGTTCCTTCCATGGTGGTGTGGTGCCGCCGAGAGCCGCAGCGCACGGCGGCATCGCAGGGACGCATGCACGTCCAATCAGCGCAACGTAGAAAAGGGTGCTCCCGTTCACCACTTGAGCGCCTTACTTCGGGCGCGGTCGCGGTCTCCATGAACAGCGGGGCGAGCTGCCGCGCGCATCTCCGCCTCGGTCGGATCAAGCTCGGCACTCGCGGGCCGTACGAGGACCTTGAGACCGTGGACGCCCGAATCGTCCTGCACCTCCGCCGAGAAGCTGAGCGGCCCGGCGCGGCTGCTCGGCGGAGTTACGCAATGGGGCTGGTCATTCTTCACGGTCGGCTCCGTGGCGGGTGAGGCCACGGCGAGGCCACCTGCAGTCAGGTGGCGGGTGAGGCCATGGCGAGGCCACCTGCAGTCACCGCGCCGATGGCGGCGACGCCGATGAGGGACGGGAGGAGGATGCGCTTGGACATGGGAGGTCTCCTGGTTCATGCGGGGGCCGGCGTGGTGTGCCTGGCGATGCGGCCGGGAGGTCAGGGGCGAAATAGACGGTGACACCGTCTGCGGAGCCGCCCCTGGGCTGTCTCCCCGACGTTCTCGGGACTAGGGCCCGGGGCCCGGTCCGGTCCTCGGGAGGCCGGATGATCGCCGTGTGCAACCAGGGGTGGAGGAGCCTCCCGTCCGTCCACCGACAGGTCGCCACCGCCCTCTACCCCGCAGACCGGCATCCGCATCGTCCGGGTCCGACGGCTCGCGATCGGTACGCGTCCGCCCTGGGGCGGCACGGCGGAGTGAGAGGGCTTGCGCACGGGTTCCGTATCCGTCCCTCGCGGGAGCCGCATGTGAACAGATGCCATGACCTGCTGCGATACGTGAACCGCTGTGACGTTCAGCCCGTTGAATGAGCGAACGGTTGTCGTCCGGAGTGGAGAAGAACATGGTCGTCGAGGGAACGAGCACTGCCCGGTTCGAACCGGTACGAGCTGCGCTGGCCGCGCACCTCGAAGCCGGCGAGGAGTTGGGTGCGTCGATCGCCGTCGATGTGGACGGGGTCATGGAAGTCGATCTGTGGGGTGGCCACGCGGACCAAGCGCGGACCGTGCCGTGGCACCGGGACACCTTGGTGAGCCTGTGGTCGACCACGAAGACCCTCACCAATCTCGCGGCTCTTCTCCTCGTCGACCGGGGCGCCCTGGATCTGCAGCGCCCCGTGGCGCACTACTGGCCCGAGTTCGCCGCCCAGGGAAAGGAGCACATCGAGGTGCGGCACGTCCTGTCCCACACCTCGGGACTTTCCGGCTGGGAGCAGCCCTTCTCCATGGAAGACCTGTACGACTGGCCCACCGCGAGCGCCCGGCTGGCCGCGCAGGCCCCGTGGTGGGAGCCGGGCACCGCTTCGGGCTACCACGTGCAGACTCAAGGACAACTGGTGGGAGAGCTTGTCCGGCGGGTCAGTGGCCGTACGTTGACGGAGTTCGTCGACACCGAGATCGCCAAGCCGACGCAAGCCGATGTCCAGATCGGTGCGCGTCAGGCCGACTGGCCGCGCATCGCCGATCTGGTGGCCCCCTCGCAGCTTTCCGGGATACCCACCGGCCTCGATCCCGAAGGGATCTTCACCAGGACGTTGGCCGGAAGCCCCGCCCGTGACGAGCACGTGGACACCCCGCAGTGGCGCTCCGCCGAACTCGGAGCCGTCAACGGCCACGGCAACGCACGAGGTCTGGCCCGTGCCCTCTCCGTCATCTCACGGCGTGGTCAGGTGAACGGCCTCCGGCTTCTCTCCGCGGAGACGGTGGACAAGGTGCTCGATGTACATGCCGACGGAGTCGACCTGTTCCTGGGCGTCCCCGTCCGCTGGGGCATCGGCTACGCACTCGCCGACCCGAGGACGATGCCGCACATGCCCACCGGCAGAATCTGCTTCTGGGTCGGCCGGGGCGGTTCGATCGTCATGATGGACCTCGACCGGGGTGTCACGTTCGCGTACACGATGAACAGGGTGGGCGACGGGATCCTCGGCTCGGAACGCACCCACGACTACATCAAGCAGGTCTACGAAGTCCTGGAATCCACCGGCTGACGTGCGCCCGACCCCCGGCTCGGCAGGAGACTCCGTGTGCGGCCACACCGGGCCCCGCGGGTCGGTGGTGAAAGTCCCGCCGATCACCGCCGCATGTACCGCAAGCTGCCGGCACAGGGCGGAACGGCCGGTGTCGAGCAGGGCCCGCATCGCTGCGAAGGCCTCCCGGGCGCGTGCGACGACCGCGAACGAGCAGCCCATTTTCGGGTGAACCGGTCCGGCCGTCCGGTCGTCATACGAGACGAAGGACGCTCCACTCCCGGCGACCGGGCGAGAGCAGTGCCTCAGGACCACTCGAGCCGCAGACCCGCAGCCGCACTCTCCGTACCGCTGCCGACGACGGCCACCAGCAGGCCGATCCGTGCTGATCACATAGCGCGGGCGGACGTACGCGAACTCAGCCACCGGCGAGGCGACTCGGGGCCCTGTTCCTCGGACGCACCGGCCTGCTTCGCCCGCACGGTCCGTCGAGGACCATCAACCAACCAAGAGGATTTTCACGCATGCGCATCACTCACCTGGCCCGTCCGAGCCGCAGATCCGTGCTGCTCGGTGTCACCACGGCCGTTGGCCTCTCCGTCGCCGCAGTCACCCTGCCCGGTACAGCCGGCGCGACGCCCCACCACGCGCCACGTCCGACGATCGTGCTGGAACACGGAGCGTTCGCCGACGCCGCAAGCTGGGACGGTGTCGTCGCCCGGCTTCAGCGCGCCGGCTATCCGGTTGTGGCCGCCGCCAACCCCCTGCGCGGTCCGGCGACCGATGCCGCCTACCTGCGCAGCGTCCTCGACCACATCGACGGGCCGGTGGTCCTGGTCGGCCACTCCTACGGCGGTACTGTCATCAGTCAGGCCGCCGCGGGCCTCGAGGCCAAGGTGAAGGCTCTGGTCTACATCGCGGCTTTCCTGCCCGACGCGGGCGAGAGCTCGATCGGACTGACGAACAAGTTCCCCGGCAGCACCCTCGGCGAGGCCGTCGAGTCCGTCAACTACTCCCTGCCCGACGGCGGTCAAGGCGCGGACGTGTACATCAAGCCCGAGAAGTTCCGCAACCAGTTCGCCGCGGACGTGCCGGCGGACAAGGCCGAGCTCATGGCTGCCGGCCAGCGTCCGGTCGCCGCCGCCGCTCTGGAGGAGAAGTCCACCGAGGCCGCATGGAAGACGATCCCCTCCTGGTCGCTGGTCACCACGGAGGACCGCAACATCCCTGTGGCCGCCCAGCGCTTCATGTCGGCCCGCGCCAAGGCCCGCACGACGACCATCGACGCGTCGCACGCGGTATCCGTATCCCGCCCCGAAGCCGTCACCCGCATCGTCGAGCAGGCGGCCCGCACGGTCCGATGACCGACGGCTCCTCCCTGCCGCTCATCGCGCACCTCACCGCACAGCCGTGCCCGACCGGGCACTTCACCCTCAGACGCATTCACACCGAAGGGCAGTAACCACCATGGCGTTCATCACCGTCGACCAGGAAAACTCCACCAGCGTCGAGCTGTACTACGAGGACCACGGCTCTGGGCAGCCGGTCGTGCTGATCCACGGCTACCCGCTCGACGGCCACTCCTGGGAGAAGCAGTCCGCCGCGCTCCTGTCGGCCGGCTACCGCGTGATCACGTACGACCGGCGCGGTTTCGGCCGCTCCAGCCAGCCCACCACCGGCTACGACTACGACACCTTCGCCGCCGACCTGAACGTGGTCCTGGAGACCCTCGACCTCAGCGACGTCGTTCTGGTGGGCTTCTCCATGGGCACCGGCGAGGTCGGCCGATACCTGGGCACCTACGGCTCCGACCGGATCGCCAAGGCCGCCTTCCTCGCCTCCCTCGAACCCTTCCTCCTCAAGACCGACGACAACCCCGACGGCGTCGACGGCACCATCTTCAAAGACATCGAAGGCGCCGTCACCGCCGACCGCTACGCCTACTTCACCGCGTTCTACGAGAACTTCTACAACCTCGACGAGAACCTCGGCACCCGCATCAGCGAGGAGGCCGTCCGCAACAGCTGGAACGTCGCCGCCGGAGCCTCCTCGTACGCCTCCCTGGCCTGCGTGGCCACCTGGTCCACCGACTTCCGTGCCGACCTGCCCAAGATCGACGTACCGACACTCATCCTGCACGGCACCGCCGACCGCATCCTGCCCATCGAGGCCACCGGAGAACGTTTCCACCAGGCACTCCCGCAGGCCGACTACGTTGTCATCGACGGCGCCCCCCACGGCCTGCTGTGGACCCACGCCCAGGAAGTCACCGACGCCCTCCTCGCGTTCCTCGCCAAGTGACCGGCGGCCGGCACCCCACCTGCCGCGAGGTGGCACGCGGCAGGTTACGCACCGGGCGCGAGGCTGAGCCGTACCCCCACTGCCGCAGGGCAGGCCCGTGAGTCGCGCGAAGCATGCCGTCGAGCGGACGACATCGGTCCGCGCGCATTACGACGGCAGCACGACCGGGCAGCCGGGCGGGGGCGCCGTTCGCCAGACGTTCCGACACGAGACGCCCGCACGGCCGGGCGTCTCGCCGGTTCATGCCGGTCAAGAGCTCGATGGCCAAGTACGGCACCGCGCTCTCGCACGGGAGCCAGGCCCCACCTTCCGCCGCCCGCAGGCAGCCCGGCCACACTACGGAACGTGACTGCCGCGCGGAGTCCAGGCCGTTAGGACTGGATCGCTTCGGGTGACTCGAATGCCCCAGTGGCAGGAAGAAGGGAGTTGCGTGCAGCGGTCCTGTGCTGCGGGAGGGCCGAGCTGAACTGCGGTGTGGCGAACACCTAACCGTTGCCCGCCCGTGCGGGATCGAGCCAGACGCAGTCGGATGGAAACGGGTGGCTATGTCCGTTGTTTCGGCATCGTCGCAGGTGAGAGGCGTCACTCCGATGGGTTCGAGTCCCACCCGCCCCACCGAGCGTCCCCGGGCAGAATCGTTCTGACCTGGGGAAACCCGTTTTCTGGGGGCGTTTTGCGTGTGGCGGTCGCCTCACGGGGGTGTGGCGACCGCGGGGCTTCTGGCATCCAGGACGCGCCCTGCACGGCTGTGACCTGGACTTCTCGTGGTTCCGTGTCCGTGGGAGGGTTATGTACGCTCCCACGGCCGTTGGAGGCGTCGCGTTCCACTCAACGTGTGTCGATCTTGCACTCGCGCCCGAGCACCGTCATCGGGAAGCTTTGCATGGCTGGCTCTGGGCGGAAGCCTGATGCCCGAGGCGCTGCCTCAACCGGCGGGAGGTGGGGAGGTGGTCGCGTTTGAAGACTTCGTGCCCGCCCCCGGCAACTGGCTGACCGCCGGGGGCGGGTAGACCGAGCCGGGCGGTGAGGAACCTTTTCCAATTCCTGGGCGTCGCGCACGCCCCGCACGGCGAGTCTCTCGCGCAGCGGGCCAGGCCGGCTTACAGGCGCTGTCTCGCTCGTGGGGGCCGCGACACCGCGCCCGCGCCCGACGACGGGGGAGGCGAGGCGGGTGCCGAGTGCAATGAGCGCGTCGAGCACGTGCGACGACAGCGGGCCAGCCGGACGGCAGTAGCGTGCCGGTGAGGTCCCCTAGTCGAGCGGTGTTCAGATCACGACGTCATCCGCAGGACGCGCAGCCGATCTGCGGCGAGATGCCTGCCCCGTCGGCATCAACGGAAACCACTCGCTTTGTATGCAGCCGGGTCCACCAGGAATTCATGACGCTCCCGTCGGGCCGTCAGTGGAACCATCACTAACGTCATGCCTGTCAGGCGGCAACGGGCTTCTTCTTGGCGCTCTTGTTCGGTGCCTTGGGTGCGAGTTGGGCGATGCGCTGGTGAGTGACGCCGAGCATGCGTCCTGCTTCGGCCTGCGTCAGTCCGAGGCCGACGAGTGTCTTTGCTGCTCGTGTCATCGCTACGCGGCGGCGCCTCTCTGCCTCTTGTGCGGCAGCGTCGGCTTCTTCGGCTTCCCGAACGACCCTGAACATCGCCGGGTCGGCCGGGATGAGGTCGACGGTGTAGGCAGCCGGATCGTCCTCGATGTCCAGAACGAGGCTGACCAGATCACGCGCGTTGTCGTGGGCCTCGGTCCAGGTGAGGCCCTGCGTGACGTTCTGCTCTCCTTTTGGAAGGCCGTCGATGCTCACGACCCAGAAGCGCCCCTGACGCTCTGCTGTTGCCTTGTGCGTGGTCATTCAGTGCGCCCCTTTTTGCTCAGTTCGATGATGTGCGGACTGTTGGCCCGGAGGCCGAGGGGGCTTACGCCTCCTCGGCCGTCCGGATGATCGATGCGGCGGTGCCCTCCGCGATCTCGGAGTGCCGGGGGACATGGACTTTGGCGGCGCCGATCTTGTACGTCTCGTGCCGACCCCGTCCGCTGCCTTCCGGCCCCGTGAAGTCAACCTCCTTCTCAGCTGCGATCTGCTTCAGCCGTTTCATGAGGTCTCTTCGCTTCACGCCAGTGATTCTAGTCTGGATTGAGTGCAGACTCAAGCGAGACTAGAAATCTAGGGTGCATCTGTCTGGAAGCCTCCGACCTGCAGCGGTATGTTCCAGTCGTCGCCGTGAATCGCGGCCGATGCCCCTCCCGTCATGAGTACCCGACCTCAGCCGGCGCACCCCCGGAGACGAACCTGCGACAGCCAGCCGACATGGCCCTGACTCGCTCCGTGGATCTCACCTGCACGGTTCCGGGCCGCCGCAAGCGGAACATCTCAAGCGAATCGACGGAGGGGGCGGGGCGCGATGGCTGATCACATCGAGCACTCACAGGCCGTTTCCTGGGAGGGTCTTGCCGAGGAGTTCTTTTTCACCGACGCGGAGAAGGACCGGATCCAGAAGGGGGCACAGGCGTTGGTTCTGGCCTCCCGTGTCCACCGCCTCGCCGAGTTGCGGAAGCGGCAGCACACCGCGCAGGTCCAGGTCGCCGAAGTCATGGGTGTCACCCAGGCCCGCGTCTCCCGCATCGAGAAGGGTTAGCTGCAGCGCAGTGAGGTCGACACCCTGGCTGCCTATGTCAAGGCGTTCGGCGGCAAGCTGAAGATCTTCGCCGGCTTCGGTGATGAGGCGTACGTCCTCGGCTGACCCGATCTGCAAGCTGTGGCCCAGGTTTATGACTGGTACACCGCTATCGCTCCATAGTTGTCCGGCGGGGGCGGAGGTGGGTTCAAGGGCGTTCTCGATGTGGGGAGTTGCTGTCCCGGATGCAAGTGACCCTTGGGAGCACTCCTTGGGTTAAACCCTTGTGATCAATGCAAGGGTTGGGCATGCTCGACCCATGACAGAGAAGAAGCTCCGCCTCATCCCCACAGGCACGTGCTGGTGCGGCTGTGAGAAGGAAGTCGGCCTCGGCAAGTTCTTCGCACCCGGCCACGACAAGGTCGCCGAAGCCGCCGTCATCGCCATCAAGTACGGCTCTTCCGTGCCCGAGTTCCTCCACACCCACGGCTATGGGCCCCATCACTCCGTCAGCCGCGCTGCGGTCGACGCCGGCGTCTGGGAGGAGTGCCGCGAGTGCTCCAGCGAACCTGGCTATCGAGGAACGGCGGAGAGCATCGCCAATCACAAGCGCAAGTATCACCGCGCCGAGCAATAAGGCCCACGCCCGTGACCATCGCGCAGATCTTGGAGAAGCCCATCCGAGCCCTCGGCGGCACCTGGGACACCCGGCGCGCCGTGACCGCGCTCCGCGACGCCGGTCACGGTGACGGAGACCAGCGGCAGCAAGAGAAGCGAGCCCGCGAAGCCCTCCGCGATCTTGCCGCAACAGGCGTCATCGTGAAGATCGACCCGGACAGCGCCACCTACCGACTTGCCGAGCAGTGAGCACGCCCATGAACCGAAAGACGCCGTGCTTGGGGCAGGCGCGGCCGAACTTTCGAGAAGCGTATTCCCCGGCCCGTAATGGTGCATGGCCGCAGCGCCCCACAACTGCGTCGCTATCGCGATCGGTTGGAAATGATCATGTGAGTCCGAGGGGCGCCGGCGGCCGGGTCAGATCCCGTCCGTGATGGCGTAGGCCCTCGGTGATGTTGTTCCGCCCTGCCAGGCGGAGCACACCGACGGCGAGCTGATGCAGGGAGGGCATCGCCCGCGACGCACTGCTGGTCCGCACCTGAGCGGCATACTTCCGCACGTCGCACCCCTGGCGACATCACGATCCGATGATTTCACCGTCGGCCCGTCCGCTACGGAACGTAGCCGCGCCGTGGGTTGGTAACGGTGTCAGGGGGCTCACGAAGTTCGCCGCAGCCCGGGTGATCCGTTGCCCCTCGAATGTAACTCCGCTCTACGCCTCGGGGGCCGTGGTCGCGCTGAAGTGAAGAAGGGCTGGTGCAGCGAACGCTGCACGGTCCCCCGTTCCAGCCGGATCGAGGAGGATGCAGCCGGATGGAAACGGGTGGCTATGTCCGTTGTTTCGGCATCGTCGCAGGTGAGAGGCGTCACTCCGGTGGGTTCGAGTCCCACCCGCCCCACCATCAACCCGAGGCAGAATCTTTCTGACCTGGGAAAACGCGTTTCCGGGGGCGTTTTTGCGTGCAGCGGACGTTGCTGTCACGCGGCTTCTTCGGAGGCTGCGGATACTGCGGGTGCGAGAAGTTCACTGCTGCATGTGGTCCGGCCGAAGGAGCCGATGGCGGTGCCACGTTGGATGTGCTTGCCGCCTACGGCGAGGGTGCAGCTGGCCGTTCCGCCGTTTTCTCCGAGGGTGACGCTGACGATCGAGGAAGCGCCGAGCGGGACGCTCACGGTCTTTTTCCACGGGAGACGGGCGTTCGTGACCACGGTCGCCCTCGCTCCACTCGGGCCGCGGTAGGAGATGTCGGCGGTGCCCTCCCCGAGTACCTCGTAGGTCACGGTGGCGGCGGGCATGGCTTGCCGGGGTGACGGCGCTTCGTCGGGGTCGAGGACTCCGTACGCCACGAACCCGCCGCACGCGAGGAGTATCGCCGCCGCGACGGCGATGCCTCGGCGGTCGATGCCGCGATCGTCCCGGGCCTCGGAAATCTCTGTGGTCTCCGGGTTTTCTGACTCCTCCGGGCTTGCCGGAGTTCCTGTTGCAAGCATGGCCACACTTTCGGTCTAGGCAAATTCGCTTGGGTTATACACCATCGGTATCGATAGATGCCCGGCGATGGATATGTCGGGCAAGCTGCCCTCAACCGCCATCGATCACCGCAACGAAATGCCTGCTATGTGAATGTGGTTGACGGGCCCTCACCTCCGTGATGAAGAATCCCCCCGCCGTGACCGGCTCGCCTTTCGCGAGGCCATTTCTCCGCATGTGAAGTGGCCTGGTTTGACATGCCTCGAAGGGTTCCGGTCCAGGTCAGATCCAGTGTGACCGGCGACGGAGTGTCCGCGCCGGCGCATATGGATGCTCCCATTCCGCTTTGGGTGGGATGGGCTTCCGCGAAGGGAATGGCGTGAAAGCAAGATATGGGCGGGCGATAGCCTGCCTCGTGGTATCGGCGGTTGCCGGGACCATGCTTCCGCAAGTCGCCTACGCGGCACCGGTTTCGGGTGATCGCGACGAGGGTATTCTCCATGACTTTGCGGACTGGTTCTCGGACGACGACAAGGGGCCCGACAAGCCGGACGAGCCGTCGACCGGTGGAACGCCGGTGCTGCCGAGCCGTGAGAAGTTGCCGAAGGGCAAGGCGGCCGGTAAGGCCAAGCGTGTTGCCGAACTGACCGGGAGCCGCACGGCGAACGCCCGGTACTGGAAACTCTCCGACGGCCGGGTGCAGGCCGAGGTGTCGGCGGTGCCGACCGGCTATCGGTCGGGCAAGTCCTGGAAGGACATCGACCCGTCGGTCACCAAGACCCGGGCCGAAGGCTTCGAATTTGTCAACACGAGTAACACCGCACGCAGTTGGTTCGGTTCGAGCCCTGGCAAGCTGCTGAGGTTCGAGGCCGGTGACGGGCATGCGGTGACCCTGGGGCTTCAGGGCGCGGGCAAGCTCGCTCCCGTGGCCAAGGGTGACACTGTCACTTACAGGGACGCCGTGGCCGGAGCGGACCTGTCGTACCAGGTGGGTCCGGGCCGGGTGAAGGAGAACATCGTCCTGGGCCAAAGGCCCACGAGCCCGGTCTCCTTTACCTTCACGCTGGACGCCGGCGGGCTGACACCGAAGCAGGGTCGGGACGGATCGGTTTCCTTCTACGGTGAGGGTGCAAATCCGGTACTGGTGATCCCCTCGGCCTTCATGACGGACGCGAAGAAGGACGTCCGCTCGCCCTACGGGTTCGCCTACAGCAAGAAGGTCAGCCAGAAGCTCACCAGGGCGGGCAAGGGCTGGAAGCTCACGGTCACGCCCGATGCGAAGTGGCTGGCCGCGCCGGAGCGGCAGTACCCGGTGACGGTCGATCCGACGATCTCGATCGCGCCGACGCCGACGACGGCGCAGGACGTGATGATTTCCTCGGACGGTCCGGGGACGAACTACGACGACAACTGGCGGCTGTCGGTCGGTAACACCAGCACAGGGGCCTCACGTGCGCTGATGCGGTTCCCGCTGACCGGCGTACCGGCGGGCACGAAGCTCGATTCGGCCGATCTGAAGCTGTACTACGACCAGACCCACACCGCGGGTGACACCGAGGTCCAGCTGGCGGCGCACCGCGCCACGCAGCCGTGGACCGAGGCGCAGGCGACGTGGAACAGCGCCAATACCTTCACTGGTGAGTTGTCGGGCACCTCTGTTGTCGTCGATGACGGTGACACGGGGCGGACCGCTGCGGTGGGTGCGTGGCCGGCGTCGGGGAACACCGCGTACACGCAGTACGCCACGAACCAGGACTACCTCTACAACAAGGACACGGTCGCGGGGGACACGTACTCCTGGCAGCCGAGCCTGCCGGAGGATGGTGACTACCAGGTCGAGACGCATTACGTCCCGGCCACCGACCGCGCCACGAACGCTCCCTACACCGTGACGTACAGCGGCGGGACGAAGGCGTACACCGTCAATCAGCAGGCCGGTACCGGCGGGGTCTGGAAGACGCTGGGCACGCACCCGTTCAAGGCGGGCACCCTGGGCAAGGTCGTCCTGGGAGACGGCCCCGCCTCGACGTCTACGACCGTTCTTGCGGACGCGGTGCGCTTCACCAAGGGTGGTGTCGTCACGAAGAAGCCGGGTGAGCTCAACACCTGGCACACCTTCCCTGTCACCAAGACCGTCCAGTCCTGGATCGACGGCACGAACGCCAACAACGGATTCGTCATCAAAGCCGGTGACGAGAGTGTCAACGGGCCCAAGGGTGGGCCGCGTTACGAGGGCAGTGAGTTCGGCTACGCGGGTGAGTCGGCGAACTATCCGAAGCTGGTGCTGACCTACGGCCGCCAGGGCGTCGACCTCACCACCCCGACCACCATCCACGACACCGGTGCGGAACTGAACTGGTCGGCGTACGTGGATCCATCGGCCGTGAGCACGGACGATGACCTGGTCGAGTACCAGGTGCACCGTTCCATCAACCAGACGTTCACCCCGTCCGCGGCCACCATGGTGGCGCCGGTGGCGCCGGGCACGACGTCGTTCACCGACACCACCGCGGTCCCGACCCGGGCCGATGACGTGGACCCGTTCGGCCGCGCGTACTACTACATGATCGCGGTGAAGACGAAGGACCGGCAGGTCCTCCCCGCGCAGACCCAGCTGGCCCGCCTCCCGAAGGCGGGCCGGACGACAAAGGTGCTGGAGGCGTCCGCCGACACCACCCTGTCCTCGGCTGAACCCTCGCTGGCGCACGACGCGCTCACCGAGGGCGGTCCGCAGAACTGGATCTCCGCGGGCAACAACTCCCTCACCTACGGCAAGACCCGTGCCCTGCTGAAGTTCCCGGCCCTGGGCATTCCTGCGACCGCGCGTGTGCTGGATGCGACGGTACGTCTGTGGGGCACCCAGACCAGTCAGGACGCGGCCGGAGCGGTCTACGAACTCCGACCTTTGACGCGGGACTTCGATGAGACGGCCACGTGGGTGAAGGCGGACGCCGCCACCACCTGGACGGCCCAGGGCGGTGACGTCGGCGCGGTCGTGTCCGACAACGGGTCCAAGACCAACGACCCGGCGCGCCACGACTGGAACGTCACCTCACTCGCGCAGTCCTGGGTGAGCACCCCGACGTCCCAGAAGGGCGTCGCCATAAAGATGGCCGACGAAACCCTCAAGCAGGAACGCACCCTGTTCCTGTCCTCGGAGGGAGCCGAGCCCAAGCTCCACCCGAAGATCGTCGTCACGTATATCGATTCGACGACCGGCTCGACGTACTTCGCGCCGCAGACCCCGGCCCGGATGACGCCGAACACCACCTACACGGTCGACTTCAACCTCACCAACACCACCACGACCACGTGGAAGGCCACCGACCAGGCCCTCACCTACAAGTGGGCCCTCCCCGACGGCACCGACGTCACCAACGGCGGCAACCAAATCCAGACCACCCTGCCCCGGGACGTCGCACCGGGTGATTCGGTCAGCCTCCAGGCACAGGTCAAGACCCCGATCAACTCCGACTCGGGCAACAAGCGCACCGACTACGCCCTGACCTGGGACGTATTCAACAAGACGACCAGCACCTGGGTGTCAGGCACCGCCGGCATCCCGGGCCTGAAGCAGAACGTCGCGGTGGAGGACCCCACCTCCAACCAGCTCGGCTTGGAGAAGTTCTACTCCTACGCGGGCAAGAACACCGGCGCCGGCTCCACCGTCATGAACAACACGGCCTCCGGGAACAGCGTCTGGTCCTACAACGCGTTCTCCAACCCCGGTCGTGGCATCAGCACCTTCGCCCGCTTCTCCTACAACACACTCGACACCTCCGACACCGTCCTCGGGCACGGCTGGTCCGGCCAACTGGCGGGGCCCACCCGCCTGGGCGCACCGCTGGAGTTCCACCCCAAGCCCCACCCGACCGAGGTCAAGCTCCCGGACGGTGACGGCACCACGCACATCTTCGCCAAGCAGCCTGACGGCAGATGGAAGGCCCCGGCCGGCGTCCACTACAAGCTGGAAGCCAAGCCGGGACTCGACTGCACCCCGCTCAAGGACCCGATCCCCGACGCCTGGACCATGACCCGTCCGGACGGAACTCGGTTCCTCTTCGGCTGCGACGGCTACATGACGTCGACCGTCGACAAGAACGGCAACACACAGACCTACACGTACGAAGAGCGCAAGTCGAACAACAAGCCCACCAAGTTCCTCAAGTACATCACCGACCCGGCCGCCCGCCAGAGCCTCACCGTCGAGTACTACGCCAAGGGTGAGGCCGGCACCAAGGTCGACGACCACGTCAAGTCGATGACCGACATATCCGGTCGCAAGGTCACTTTCGAGTACTCCGACAAGGGCCTGCTCACCAAGCTCACCGACGGCGCGGGCTCGTCACAGCCCAAGGTGTTCCTCTTCGAGTACGACGCCACCCAGGGCAACAAGAACGTCAAGCTGGTCAAGGCCACCGACCCCCGGGGCAATGCGACCGGCCTGGCGTATTACTACCCGAAGGAGGGCGACGACCCGAAGTACCACTGGTGGACCCAGTCCCTCACCGACCGGCTTCAGGGCACCACCGGGTTCGTGTACAAGGTGAACGCGGCCAACCCCAAGTTCACCGACACGACGGTCACCGACGCCGAGCAGCACAGTTCGGCCTTCGTGATGGACGACTTCGGCCGCGCGGTACAGACCGTCAACGCCAAGTCGCAGACCACGAAGCTCCTCTGGGACGCGGACAACAACGTGACGTACCTCGAAGAGGCCAACGGCGCCAAGACCGCGTACTGCTACGACCAGAAGACCGGCTACCCGCTCTGGCAGCGCGACGCCGAGAACAACAAGAGCGGCGTCCCCGAGCAGAGCGAATGCGCATCTGGCGTCGCCCCGGCCAACGCACAGAAGTACGAGTACAAGCCGCGTCCCGACGGCTTCGGAGCCGACCTGGCCAAGAAGATCTCGCCGGAGGGCCGCACCTGGCAGTTCGGCTACGACACCTTCGGGAACCTCACCAAGGTCACCGACCCGAAGGGCGTAGCCACCACGACGGTGGACGACTACACCACGACGTACGAGTACGACGTCTTCGGCCAGCTGACCAAGGCCGTCGACGCCAACGGCAACGCGACCGTGAACACCGGCTTCGCGGCGACGGGCTATCCGGCCACGATCACGGACGCGCTGAACAGGTCGACCGCGTTCGTCTACGACGAGCGTGGCCAGGTCACGCAGGTCACCGACGCACTGTCCAAGAAGACCACCCAGGGCTACGACGTCTTCGGCCGTCCAACCACCAGCACCTCGCCCAAGGACCAGAACGCCGGCGTGCTCATCACGACCCCGGCTCCGGTCTACGACGCGAACGACAACGTGACCCTGTCCAAGGCGCCCAACCTGGCCGAGTCGACCGCCGTCTACGACGCGGCCGACCAGCTGATATCGGCAACCGCGCCCAAGGACACGACCACCGCCGACGAGCGCGTGGCAACGTACACCTACGACAAGGTCGGCAACCTCAAGAGCTCGACCGAGCCCAAGGGGACGCTGACCACGACCACCCCGGACGACTTCCGCACAGTCAGCACGTACAACGAGATCTACCAGCTGACCTCGGTCTCCAACATGGTGGGCGACAAGATCTCGTACGAGTACGACAACGTGGGCAACGTCACCAAGGTCATCGACCCCAAGAAGAACGCGACTGCCGACTCCACCGACTTCACCAGCAAGACCGTCTACGACCTCAACCACCGGATAACGACGGTCACGGACGCCGCGGGCAAGTCGACGTCCAGCACGTACGACAAGGACTCGCTGACGCTGTCCTCGACCGACGCGGAGAGCAACACCACCCTGATCACCTACGACGAGCGGGGCATGCAGAAGGAGGTCAAGACCCCGCACGATGGCACCAGCCCCATCACCTACCGCACGGTCCGGTACGAGTACGACCAGGTCGGCAACACCACCAAGGTCCACTCTCCGCGCGGTACCGCCACGGGTGCCACCTCCGAGGACTTCGTCCAGGAGACCACCTACGACCAGATGAACCGGCCCAAGCGACAGATCCAGCCGTACGACCCGAGCGACACGCGCTACAACCACAAGGTCTGGTCGGAGACCGAGTACGACGAGGTGGGCCGGGTCAAGAAGACCTCCCTGCCTCCGTCGGAGGGGCAGACGGTCCGCAACGACACCGTTTTCCAGTACTTCGACAACGGCTGGACCAAGAATTCCACGGACCCGTGGGACATCGTCACCACGTACGACTACAACAACCTCGGGCAGCAGACCGCCCGTACGCTCACCTCGGCAGGCGGTTCGTCCAACCGGACCATGACCTGGGGCTTCTACCCGGACGGCAAGCTGAAGTCCAAGGCGGACGACGGCGTGCCGGTGGGCAGCTCGGTGGTCCTGGTCGACAACTCCGACACCCAGAACACCTCGTCGACGGGGACCTGGACGAAGGGCAGCATCACCGGCCAGCAGGGCTACGACCACCAGGTCTACGCCGCCGGGACCGGTACCGAGGCGTTCACCTGGAAGCTCAACATCCCGCAGGACGGCGCCTACACGGCCTACGTCAAGTACCCGAAGGTCACTGGCGCTGCCACGGCGGCGAAGTACACGGTGACGCATTCCGGCGGTACCACCGACGTGGCCAAGGACCAGAACGCGAACTCCGGGACCTGGGTCTCGCTGGGCTCGTTCACCTTCACCCGGGGAAATGCGGCCAAGCTTCAGCTGGCCCGGAACACCGGCGGCGCGGTCGTCGCCGACGGCGTGAAGCTGGTGCGGAACAACTCGGGCGACACGGACACCGAGAAGCGTTCGTTCTCGTACGCCTATGACGCCAATGGCAACCTGACGTCGATCGACGACACCTCGTCCGGTGCACGGGTCGACGCGTACACCATCGCCCACACGGGCCTGAACCAGGTCCAGAAGGTCACCGAGGCGCTCGCGGGCCAGGAGAAGAAGTCCACCTCCTACACCTACGACGCCAACGGAAAGCCGGAGACGGTGGTCCATCCCGACCAGCACTCCGCCTACACCTACGATCCCCGGGACCTCGTGAAGACGGTGTCGGTCGGCAAGACCGCAACCGACACGGCGCCCAAGGTCACGTCGTACACGTACACCGACCGAGGGCAGCGGCTCAAGGAGACCAAGGCCAACGGCAACACGGTGGATCACACCTACTACCTCGACGGTGTCGTCAGGACCCAAGCCGAGAAGAAGGCCAACGGCACCCTGGTGTCGTCGCACACCTACACCTACGACCCGAACGGTAACAAGTCGCAGGACGTGGCGAAGAAGATGAACGCCGACAACAACACGGCGTACCTCGACTCCACCACCGCCTACACCTACGACCCGGCCGACCGGCTCTCCAAATCGGTCAAGACCGGAAACGGCGCGGGCACCGACACGTACACCCACGACGACAACGCCAACGTCGTGTCCCAGACCGTCAAGGGCGACACGACCACGTACGACTACGACCGCAACCGGCTGCTCTCCGCGACCACCGCAGGGGCCACGGCCACGTACGACTACGATCCGTTCGGCCGCCAGCAGTCGGTGACCAGCGGTGGCAAGCTCGTTGAGCGCACCGTCTACGACGGCTTCGATCACGTCACCGAGAGCATGAGCC
Source organism: Streptomyces sp. NPDC058620 (assembly GCF_042717135.1). Taxonomy (NCBI): domain Bacteria; kingdom Bacillati; phylum Actinomycetota; class Actinomycetes; order Kitasatosporales; family Streptomycetaceae; genus Streptomyces; species Streptomyces sp. NPDC058620. The sequence goes on along the minus strand of NZ_JBHXQO010000025.1, from coordinate 52,639 downwards.
TCGATGACGCCGGGGCCGAGAAGACCACGAAGTACACCTACGACCCGCTGGACCGCACAGCGACCAAGACCGTGGACGCCAAGACCACCGACTTCGACTACCTCGGCCTCTCCGGCGAGGTGCTGGACGAGAAGGTGGCCGGCGAGCTGACCAAGTCGTACCAGTACAGCCCGTGGGGCGAGCGCCTGTCCCAGGTCAAGCACAACACCGACGGGACGAGCGAGGACGGCTTCTACGGCTACAACAGCCACACCGACGTCGAGACGCTGACCACCAAGGACGGAGACACCAAGGCCACCTACGGGTACACGGCCTACGGGAACGACGACGAGTCCGAGTTCACCGGGATCGACAAGCCGGAGGCGGGCGACCCGACGGAGGAGAGCTACAACCCCTACCGGTACAACGCCAAGCGCTGGGACGCCCAGTCCGGCACGTACGACATGGGATTCCGTAACTACAACCCGGGCCTCAACCGCTTCACCACCCGGGACATGTACAACGGTGCCCTCGCGGACATGGGCCTCGGCTCCGATCCGTACACCAGCAACCGCTACGCCTTCACCGGCGGCAACCCCACCAGCTTCATCGAGCTGGACGGGCACCTGCCGTGCGCCGAGGGCATCAAGGACGTGTGCGGCGGCGGCAGCACGATGACCAGCCTCTTCCTGGCACCCTCCAAGCCGGCCAGCGGTGGCGGCTACACAGAGGGCGCGCCAAGTGAGCCCAAGGTCACGTACGACGACGATTTCCCCTACGACCCCAACTCCAAGCCGACCGCGGGCGACTACGTGAGCTGGAACAAGTGGAAGGCCAAGATGATCGGTGGCGGCCTGCTCGCCTCGCTCGGCTTCTACGGTGACGGCGCCCTCGACGACGCCATACCGGCCTACGCCCGCTACAGGGAGAACACCGGGGCGGACTTCGAGGTGAACTACAACGAGGGGTACCACGAGGATGAGGCCATCGGAGCGTTCGTCGACAGCGAGATCGCCCGGGCACAGAACGCCGCGGAAATCCTCAGCGGGAAGACCGGGAAGTCCACCTTCGACATGACGGGCGGGGCGCGGAGCATGACCGGCGCCGGCCTGTACACGAAGACCGAGAACTGGGACAAGACTCTGGGCGATCACAAGATCTGGGGTAGCGCCGAAGTCACCTCACAGGGAGATAAGTTCACCATGACGGTCACGGTCCACGCCATGGACCGCTACGACTTCAACCAGGGAATGACGGACAAGGCATCGGGTGCGGCGGACGCCGAGAACGGCCGTTTCGCTACGCTCGGCTGGGCGAAACCGTTCATGGTGAGCGGATCGCTTACCCGAGTCGTCACATGGAACAGGGGAGACGTGGGAAGCAGCACGGTGGTGACCAATGGCCCGCGGTGACGTCCGTCGGACGCGCAGGGGAGTCATGCTGGTCGCGGCACTGGCACTGATCACCGGCTGCGGCAGCGGTGTGGCCGACACCGCGAGTGTCCGGAGTCCTGCGGGGTCTTCGGCCCGCTCGCCGGAGACGGCGGAGCCGGAGCAGACGATCGAGCGGGACAAGGGGCCGGTTCTCGAGCGGTTCCCGGAGTTCGGGGACATCACCGCCGTCGAATGGGTCACGAAGGAGTTCGGGAGGCCGTCGGAGATGGCGGGCCCCACAGACTTCCGTGTCTCGGGCGTGGCTCAGCTGGCGAGGGGCGATACCGAACGGCTCCAGCAGGAGCACGACTGGGTACCGGCCGAGGAAGCCCCGGCCACGCTGGGAGGGATCTCCCCGAAGGTGCCCAAGGGGGTGGCCTGGGAGGTGAGTGAGAGCTTCACCTCCCAGGTGACGGGAGGAGCGTTCGAAGCGACGTTCTTCCTTGATCCCAAGGCTGGGGTCATGGTGTTCGACGCCGTGAATCCGTCGGTCGCGAATCCCTGAGCACTGCTGGGCAGGCTGTTGGCCGTACGCGCATGCATACGGCCAACAGCCGGACCGGTGAGCTTCGGAGCAACGTCGCGAGGCGCGGGGCGGCAGACACGTAGGAACTGCGTGAGGATGGAGGCTCACGAATCCCGTTGCGGCGCAGGGTGGTCCGCGGCCCTGGGCGCCGGGCTCCCATCGCTCTTCGGGGGTGGTGGCTGTGCTGGGTGAAGGGAAATTGGTGTGGCGAACGCCTAACCGATCCCCGTTCGAGCGGGGTTCATGGTCGCGGGTGCGGGGCTGAGGAGATGGTGGGTGCGGTGGCCGGCCGTGTCCTGCAGGGCCAGGACGGCTGCGGCGGCGAAGTCGACGGGAGTGAGATCGACTCGTACGGGGGCGTCGGGCAGGTAGCCGATGAGCAGTCCGGCACGCACCAGAGCACAGATCCCGTCGCTGTGCGGGCAGGCCCCGGTCACTCCGTTCCCGCCGATACGGCCCGAGCGGATGATTGTGGCCGGGGGCACCGGATAGGGACAGCGGCCGAAGCCGGCTCCCTGCTCGCCCGGTTGCCGCAGATCCAGGGGCTGCCAGCCCGCTTCGCGGAGGAATTCGTGCGGGTCATGGGTGCCGAACTGCCAGGGACTTCCGTCGTCGGAGAGATTCTTCAGGAACGGGCGCGCGTACGGGTTGGTCAGCGCTGTGGCGCTGATGAAGTCGCCAGCCAGCACGGAACCCGGTGCGGAGAGTTCGGCGATGACGCCCAGCAGGCCGCGCACGGCAACGGCGGGCAGACAGAAGAACAGCCCCTCCGCCACCCACAGTGTGGGCCGCGCCGGGTCGAGGCCGGCGGCCGCCAGTGCCGGGGCCAGCCACCGGTCAGGTCGACCGGCACCTCCCGCCGCTCACACCCCTGTGCGTAGCCGTCGCCGAGAAGGCGGCCTTGACGGCCGGCAACTCGGGGTGGTCGACCTCGTACAGGATCGTGCCCTCCGGCCGGCGAAGACGTGCCGCCCGAGTGTCCATCCCAGCACGACCAGCGCCACCTGCCCCACTTCGCGGCTCGCCGCGGTGTGTACGGCCTCGTCGATATACCTGGTCCGCACCGTCAGGTACAGCCTGGTCCCCGCACCGGCGTAGCGGTCGAGCAGGTCGAAGCCCTGCCGCCGGCGAGGGTTCGCGCCCAGGGGTCGGCGGAGAGCGCATCGGACCGCTCGGACTCCAGCGCGCGGGCGGCGGCCGTCCACTGGGCGGTGCAAGAGACCGCTTCCATCAGACTTCCTTCGGTACAGCGAAGAAATGCCGTTCGACGGCGCTGAGGGTGCGGACCTGTTCCCGATCCACTTGGCCAAAGTCGACCGTGCGCCCGCTGAGTTGCTCAATGAGCGGCAGGAGCTCTACGTACAGCAGAGGGTCCAGGACCTGGCCGGTGATCAGATCGGTGCCGGCATTGAGGTCCAACGTCCGGCGTACTGCTTCCAGGGCGCGGGCGTTGTTGTCGGGGCTGATCCGTTTGCGGACTTTCAGCTCACCGAGATCACCGGGCAGGTCAGACCCGCCCGTACGCGACACCGGTGCTGTGCGGTCCGCGGCGAGCCCGAGCCGTGCCCCGTGACCAGGCTGGGGGCTCGTCCCGGAGAAGACAGCGGGTGTCAGTCGCCGGCCTTCATCTTGGCGGCGGTGGCCCCTGCGGCCGTCGGGGGCTTGAGCTGGACCCAGCCGGCCTTGCTCGGTGCGCCCTCCTCGTTGAGGAGGAAGAGCATGTAGTAGCCGGGCGGGGCCGCGGCGGCGGTCGGCGGGGCCTGGAGCTCCAGGAAGTTGCCGCTGCGGCTCTTGATGCGCAGTTCGAGGTGACGCTGGCTGGTGTTGATCGAGTGGGTGGCGGTGGTCGGTGCCAGCAGTACGGCGCGGGTGACGTCGTTGGGCGTGCTGGTGCTGACCGTGATCTTCTCGTTGTAGCCGACGCTGGGGTTGAAGATCAGGCCGAGCGAGGGGCGGCTGGCCTGGTGGAGGTAGGCCGGCTCGTAGATCTCGATGCTGCCGTTGTTGTTGTCGGTGATGTCGGGGTCGTTGGCGAGCTGCTGGAGCTCGTCGCCCGTGATCATGACGCGGCCGTCCGGGAGGACCACGCCGTTGGAGTGGTAGCCGCGTGGCAGCCGTTGGACGGGGCCGAGCTTCCAGTCGCCGTTCTCGTCGCGGAGTTCGACCTGGCGGTACTTCAGGTCGGCGTTGGGGTTGTACGGTCCGTTGCCGTAGTCGCGGATGTCGAAGGCGCCGTTGACGCTGAGCAGGTTGCCGTTCGGCAGGAGCAGGGTGTCGTCCTGGGTACGGCCGAAGGCGCGGGGCTTCTCGGTGCTCCACTTGCCGCCGGCCAGCCGGTAGGTGTTCGGGTCATTGCGGTCGCCGCCGAGGACCAGGACCGAGTCGGGGCCTCGGAAGCCAGCCGGCAGGGGGACCGCGGAGCCGTAGTTGCGCCTCCACTCCCCGCCGTCCGGGCCGGGCTTGTCCTTGTTGATGTCCGGGCGGTTCGGCAGGTCGGTCTTGGTGTCGGCGGCGGTGTCGAAGAGCCATTGCTGGTCCACGGAGCGGCCGAGGCCGTAGATCTTGCCGTCGCGCAGCGAGAACAGCTGCGGATAGTCCCACTTGAACGGGGCTTCGGTCGTGAGCTTGTCCACCCCCCAGCCGACGGGCTTGACCGACTTGTCGACGGGCAGCGGGTGGATCGCGGCGGGGAAGCGCTCGACTACCGGGGTGGGGGTGCCCCAGCCGAGTTCCGACTGACCGGACATGATCACCTGACGTCCGTCGGCGCCGGTGACCACGCTCGGGTACCAGCGGCCGACGGACATGTCCTTGTTCAGGTACCAATCCTCCGTCCATGGGTCGAAGACGAGGGACAGCTTGGCGCCGGAGCCTCCGTTGCCGCCGAGGTTGCCGCCGAAGACGCCGAGCATGCCGTTGGGCAGATAGGAGTGGCCGGCGCAGAAGAACGGGGCCGGGCGGGGCTCGTTCTTGCCGTCGGGCATGTTGATGACCGGCGGCTTCTTCTCGGTGAACGCGCTGGGGCCGGTCCCCTTGGCGGGGTCCCAGATCCAGGCGCGGCCGGCGTTCTCCTTGCCGATGGTGTCGGTGGGGGCGGGTTCCTTCTGCGGGTTGGTCTCGATCCGCTCGAAGGAGAACAGCAGGACCTTGCCGGTGGGCAGCAGCGCGATGTGGGCTGCGAAATCAGGGGACTGGAAGTACTCGCGGAACCGGCCGAACTCGGCGGCGTCGAAGGAAGCGTTGGCCTTCTCCTGGGAGGCGGTCAGTGCCTTGAGCCGCTCCGTACGGGTGGTCTGCGGGTACTCGCCGACGCCGGCCAGTGCCTTCCGGGTACGGGCGTGCTCCTCGGCGTGCTCCTTGCCGAGCGTCGCCGCCTCTGCCGGGTCGATGGTGACCGGTGCGGTCGCCGCCCGGGAGGCGGGGGCGTACGGAAAGGCTTCGCCCTGGTCTCCGTCACCGGTGTGGGCGAGTACGGGGCCTGCCGACGCCATTGCCATGGACGCGGCCATCGCGGTGGCGGCGCAGAGCGAGATCGCCGTGGCGAGCCTCCGGCGGGCGGGCATGGGTGGATTACTGCGGGACATGGGACTCCTTGCAGCAGAGAGGAGGGCGCAGCCGCGCCGACCGGGGACGCGTGGGGGACGGGCTGCGCCGGGACTGCCACGTGTTCACACACGGTGACGAAGCCCAGTGTTCCCGCGTGTCACCTGGCTGTCGCCCTGAGACATGCAGGCGGGTGATCCCGCCCCCGAAAGGCACCTCAACGCACCTCACGTGCCACCGACCAGCAAGGTTGTGGACAGCGAGCGGGTGACGATCGGGCTCATCGGCCAGTCGGTCAGTGGAAGGGTATGCGCGTGCTGCGTACTCTATTGACTACTCTGCGCAACATTGACGTGGAGGTGTCGATCTTCTGGAGAGAACATGGCGGACGATCTCAAACTGCGTGAGAGCGACGACATCCAGGGCGATGTGATCGCCGGCTTCAAGAAGGACCAGATGACCCTGCTGTTCCTCAAGTTCGAGGACCCGGCAAGGGCGCGCACCTGGGTCAAGGCCCTGGAACCGCAGATCTCCACGACGAGGCAGGTGGCGACCTTCAACGCCGCCTTCAGCAAGGCCAGGAAGGCGTCGGTCGGCGACGACCCGAAGGCGCTGAAGGCCACCTGGATCAACGTCGGTTTCACCTGCGCGGGCCTGCGGGAGCTGACCGGAAAGGACCCGCTTCCCTCCGTCAAGCCGGGTAGCGGCCTGGAAGCCTTCAAACAGGGCTCGGACAAGCGGGCGCTCGGGGACACCGGCGACAGCTCGCCGGAGATGTGGCTCTTCGGCAACGGCAAGGGCCAGGTCGTCCACGCTGTGCTCACCGTCGCCTCCGACACCGTCCAGGACCTCCAGGCGACGGTCAGACAGCAGCGCGAGGCGTGCGCCGCGGCAAAGATCGTGATCGTGTTCCAGCAGGACACCGCCACACTGTCCGGCAGCCGGAGGGGCAAGGAGCACTTCGGCTTCAAGGACGGCGTCAGCGAGCCCGGCGTGATCGGCTTCGACGAGCCGGACCCCGTCAAGCCCGAGTACGTCAAGGGCCACCACGGCACCCGGCTGATCCCGCCCGGCGAGTTCGTCGTCGGCCACGACCGCGTCGGCGGCGTGCCGCACGAGACGCCCGACTGGGCCGACAACGGCACCTTCCAGGTGGTGCGGCGTCTCGGCCAGGACGTCCCGGGCTTCTGGTCCCAGGTCGCCGGGCAGCTGAAGGTGCTCAAGGAGGCCAAGGTGGTGCCACGCGAGGCCACCTCGGAGTGGCTGGCGGCCCGCCTCGTCGGCCGGTGGCGCTCAGGCACCCCCGTCGCCACGTGCCCCAACGCCGACAGGCCCTCCAACGCGCTGGCCGGCGACGACAACGACTTCGGCTACCGCAATGACCCCGAAGGCTTCATCACCCCGCTCTTCTCGCACCTGCGCAAGACCAACCCCCGGGACGGCCTGCAGGAGAAGCCCGGTGATCCGCCGTTCGACGAGAATCCGGTGATGGACCGCCGCCGGATCATCCGCCGCGGTGCCCCGTACGGCGCGCCCTTCGACCCCGCCTCGGAGGGACCCGGCGGGCCCGACGAGAAGCGCGGCCTGCTCTTCGTCTGCTACCAGTCGGACCTTGTGCAGCAGTTCGAGTTCATCCAGAAGGCGTGGGTCGACAGCCCGGACTTTCCGCCCAACCGGCCCAACAAGCCCGGCCCCGACGGAATGGTCGGCGCCGCCGGAAAGCTCAGCTACGAGACCCCAGGCAAGACCACTCAGCTGAGCCTGGGTCAGTTCGTCGTCACCGAGGGGTCCGTCTACTCCTTCGTACCCTCGCTGGCCCTGCTGCGGCTGCTCGGTGATGGCCGGCTCACCGACAAGCCGCCCGCTGACGTCCGGCCGACCGACGCCTTCCTGCCCATCCCCGACATGCAGCGGGACAAGGGCAAGAGCTGGTACTGGGCGTACGGGACAGGCAGCGACGGCGCCGTCTGCCGGACCGTCTCCATCGCCGACGGGGACGAGCACGCCGACGTCCGCGAACGCCCCGACCGGCCGCTGACCACCTGGCCGTGCTACGCCGGGGTGAAGAAGGTCGACGCGATCCTGCCCGTTCCGGACGAGCAGCGAATCGACGGCCGCAGCCGGTTCTGGCTGTTCCACACCGTCGAAGGCCGGCAGGTCTACCGGAAGATCTCGATCGCCGACGGCGCCGAGTCCGGACTCCCGCCCGAGCAGACCTCCGCGATCGACCTCCCGGACCGCCCGCTCTCCGCCTGGGTCTCGTTCAACGGCATCGAGAGGGTGGACGCCTTCCTGCCGGTCCCCGACATGCAGCGGGTCGACGGCAAGAGCTGGTACTGGGTGTTCCACACCTTGATGGACCGTCAGATCTACCGCCTCATCTCGGTCGCCGATGGCAGGATGCACCGGGACACCCTCGAACGCGGCGACCGCGGCCTCGACCTGTGGCGATCGCTGGACGGGATCACGCGGGTCGACGAATTCCTCGCGGTACCGGACATGCAGCGGATCAACGGCATGAGTCTGTTCTGGGTGTTCCACCAGGACAAGTACCGGATCATCGTGATCCGCGACGGCCATGGCCACGAGGACCAGGTCACGGTCGAGGACCGACCGCTGACGATGTGGAGGTCCCTGACGGGCTGACCGGCCCCTGACCCTGGCTCCGGCTTCGAGGGCAGCCAGTGGCCCCTGCTACGGCCGCCCCCGGGGGCCCGCCCGGCCGTAGCAGGGCCGGAGGGGCCGGGGCCATCGACCTCTTGCTGTGTGCGACAGCGGTCCATCACGGTCACACGGTGCTCCACGTGGACAACGACTTCGCCACGGTGGCGGCGGTCCTCAAGGAAGTGCAGCAACGGGACGTACGCGCCTGACCACTGTCCTTCTCTGATTTCGCAGGCAGCCCCAGTCGACCAGGTTGCGGCGAAGGCTGGGCGGAGGCGTTCGCCCGCTGAGCTGGACGGGTGGTGTTCTTCCAGTTCCGGCGTGTTCTTTCAGGTGCGGGTTTTCAGAAGGTGTCCAGCCAGCCGCGACAGGGTTAGAGCCAGGGCCCCGAGACAGACCCACAAAGCCCAGCCAAAGTCGCTGTTGACGGCACGGTCCAGCCCGTAGCCCGCGAACAGCACGCCGAGCAGCGTGAGATACCCACCTTCGCGTGTCCACCAGGCCCGCCTGCCGGACTGGTCGGCCAACTCCAGGGCGTAGACCTCCACGGGACCGAACTCCTCAGCCGGTGCGCGCCCGGTGTCAGCGAGGTGAAGCCGGGCCTCGGCGACCAGTTGCCGCACGCGACTGCGGGGGATGCCATGTCTGCCGGACAGCAGGTCACCGAGGTGGCCGAACCACCGATCGGTCACCGCCGCGTCGGCTCCCACGGAGAACGCGGGTTCCGTGCCGCCCGTCTCCTGGGCCGACGCGGTCGTGGCTCTGCGTCGTGAGTCGGCCGAGGGTTCCAGCCGCCAGCCAAAGAGTGCGAGTGACGCCCCGCACACGGCGAACGTCCACGCCGGCAGCCGCCCGACAGGCTCGTGCGACAGTCCGAGGAAGGCAACGGCACCAGCCACGACCAGGACCAGGACGCCGACCGCAGCGGCGGCTGCGGCCTTGGCCCGGCCGGCAGTACGCAAAGCGAGAACCGAGCCACTTGCCGCCATCGCAGCCATGACCAGGACGGACCCGGCGACACCGGCGAAGGTGAGCTTCACCCACCACTCGCCGCGGACCAGCGCCATCCCAGCCCCGACCACCAGCAAGAGGGCAACGCCGTACACGCCTATGCGTAGATGGTCAGCCGGACGAAGTCCGGCCCAGTCCCGTCCGGCCCGCTCACCGACCGGGTCGCGCTCCCGGGCGGCCCGTAGGGCGTATTCGTCAGGATCCCCGAAAGCCTCCCTCGGGTGCTCGCCGGTCTCTGCGCAGTACTCGCCGACTTCGCCGAGTACATCCTCCACCGCGGCCCGGTCCATGCCCGGCTGCAGAGCTAACCGCTGCTCCAGACGCGCCGCCCACTGCTCACGCGTCTCACCGTGCTGTGCGGTCATCCGTCACCCTCGTTGCTTCGATCCGTTTCCAACAGGCCATCCATCAGGGCCGAGAACCTGGCCCACTGCCCCCGCTGATCCCGGAGCCTCTCGACTCCCGCCTCGGTGAGCGCATAGACCTTTCGCCCCGGCCCGCCCTCGCCCGGCTCCCACGTAGCGCTCACCATCCCGTCACGCTCCATCCGCCCCAGCACCGGATACAGGGCACCTCCCCGCACCTGCCCGAACCCCTGCGCGGCCAGGCGCTGCGCCAGCGCATAGCCATGTGCGGCTCCCTCGGCCAGGGCCGCCGCGAGAGCCAGTTCGAGAGCTCCCCGCAGCCACCCCGTCTGCCAGTCGGCCGTCGCGTCCGTCATTCCACCGCCTAAGGAGGATCCCGAGTACCCCCGAACTCATGCTAGTACGAGAATAGACTAGATGCCCTCGGGCAACAGCGATTGCACTCGACATGCATCTGGGCGGCGCCCTCTGCCGCGAGAGGGCGCCGCCCGCCCGTAGAGGTTGCCCGTTACCTTCTCTGCCGACGGCTGAATCCGACGCGTGTTGGTCGTCGAGGGGCCGTTGGCGGGGCTGAGTGTGTCCTCGAGGATGTTGATGACTTCTTCCCGGGGCAGTGAAACCGTGACCCGCACGGCCGCAGCTAAACGCCCTGTGAGGCCAAGGCGGGACTTCTGAGTCTCTGCGCCGGAGCTGGGGTCAGCGTGGGTACTCCTTGGGCGGAGTCGATCCTGCCGCTTTGCGCCCCCATCACTCATTTGTGGGCCTACGGCGTAGGTATTTCGGTCTGTGTGTTGCGAATGCAATGGATCTGCGGGCCGTGCTGACATGTCAACAGGGGAGTCGGATCGAAGGGGATCGAGCGGGATGCAGCCGGACGGACACAGGTTGGTATGCCCGCTTCATCAAGAAAAAGGCAAGTGAGGCGCGTCACCGGTTTGGGTTCGAGTCCAAAACGCACCACCGAGCATCCCCAAGCGGAATCGTTCTGACCTGGGGAAACGTGTTTCACGGGAGCCTTTTGCGCGTGGCGGGCGCCTTGCGAAGGTGCGGCGAACGTGGGTCCTCGCACATTGCGTCGCCTGCGGCCGTACCTTGCCGCGCACGCCGACGGGTCGGGCTCTCTCCGGCAGTCGCATGCAGCAGCGTGCTCAAGGTCGAGTACGTCCACCGTCACGCTTTCCGCACCCGGGCCGGGATCGCCCCCGGATGTAGCACCGAGCAGGATGGCTAGGACGTAGATCGTGCGGTCCGTAGTGCCGAGTTCCGTGAAGCGCGGTGTGAAGGCAACGCCGAGCAGGAAGGCCAGCAGGATCTGTACACCCGTCTGCGCCACCCGCACCTCCTGGAGCAGTTCCACCCAGCGCCGGTCAGCGCGCTCAGCAGCCGTCTCGCCGATCGGCGGACGCTCCTCGGCTGCCGCTCACGTCAACGACGCTTGCCTTTCCCCTCGTCGGTAGAGGCCGGACCCTTGTTTCTGGGAGCGTCGCCTCCGCGGGCGTGCTTCTTGCCGCCCTGGCCCGCGTTCTTCCCCGCCTTCTTGTCGCTCCGACTGTCCTGGCCGTGGGACGGCGCACCGGAGGAGGTGGTGGAGCCCGGGGAATCGGCCGACGGCTTGCCGGCGGACTCTCGAACGGGCCCGGGGGCCGAGGAGCCGACGGAGGGCTCCCCAGTGCTGTGCCGTACGGACGCGGATGTAGGCGAAGTGGGTGCTTCCTGCTCACTGGTGCCGCCTGGCATGAGGGCAGTGGTGGTGAGGGCAGCACCGATCAGAGCGACGAGCGTGGTGCCGCCGACAAGGAGCGTCCGCGCGCGCCGGGGGAGTGATGCCCTTGTGGGTGGCTGAGGTGTCTCCCCTCGCGGAGAGGTTGAGAGGGGAAAAAGTTTGTCGCCCTCCCCTTGATCTCCGACAGCGAGGTGGGACGTGGGGTCGGCCGGCCCCGGGGCGGCGGTGGGGTCCATGGCGAAGTCCGTCAGGGTGGCGGTGCAGTCATGTGCGTCCGGTCGTACGGCCTCGTCGGCGGAAGTCATGTCGCGCAGAAGGCCGGCCAGGGGCGCCGGCATGTGGTCGGGGATGACGGGCGGCCTGTGCAGGCGGGCCACTGCCGCTTCCACGGGCGGGCCGCTGTATTCGAGTTCGCCTTTGAGGCATTCGAGCAGAAGGAGCCCGAGTGCGTAGATGTCTGCCGCGGAGCCGGCCCCCTTACCGAGGACCTGCTCGGGTGCGAGGTAGGCGGCGGTGCCGACGAGTGCACCGGGGGCAGTGTGCGATGTGGCGTCGATGAGGCGGGATATACCGAAGTCCGTGAGATAGGGCTTGCGCTCCGCGTCCAGCAGGATGTTGGAGGGTTTGATGTCCCGATGCACGATTCCCGCTGCGTGCACATGGGCAAGAGCGTCGGCGAGGCGGACGCCAAGTCGAGCGACGGACTCCGGCGTCATGGGGGTGGCTGCGAGTTCCTGCCGCAAGGTGGGGCCCCGTACCAGCTGCATGATCAGGTACGAACGGTCCTCGTGCCGCCCGGCGTCGTACACAGTGACGAGCCCTGGATGCTGAAGGCGTGCCAGCAGCACGGCCTCGTCACGGAATCGCTCCTCGAGGACGGCGTCGGCGCCGGGTCGGAACATCTTCACGGCGACAGACCGCCCGAGGCGTAGGTCGGTCCCCTCGTACACGTCCGCCGCACCGCCCGCGCCGACCAGCTCACCGAGCCGATAGCGGTCGGTGAGGATGCCGTGTCCCCTTCTCGAGCCGACTCTGGTCGACGGCTTACGACCCGGCATGTGACCTCCCGCAGGCGAGGCGCACCGATGTGTACGCATGGACGACCCGAACGCTTCTCCGGTTACCCCGTACGCCGCCACCCATCCGCGGGGGTACCTGCGAATGGTGCTCTCAGGATCGAAGAGGACGCAGCAGGACTGAAACGGACAGACGAGCGACATCCCTCCCGGCCCCGGCGTCAGCGCGCGGTGTCCCCGGGCCTTCAGGAACGGGTGGCCGGTGGCGACTCCGGTGTCGAGGATGGCGATCGCACTGCCTTCGCCCGTCTTACCGGCTGCGGCGGCCTGGTCACCACCGATGAGGGAGACGCTGCCGTCCAGTGTCGGCCGCGCTCGGCAGGTCCGTGCGGTTCTCGGTGACGACGTTGACGCGGACGGTGCCGCCGCCGGCGGCCTCGTCGTACAGCGGCGGGCCGTCAAATCCCGTACTTGAGCGCGTGGTTGCTCGCAGCGCGACCAACGGGACCCGCAGCCGTGGGGAAACGGCCGGGGTCCCGCGTGAGATGTAGGTTTCTGCCGCCGCTCAGCCCGCGTCGCGCAGCGAGGGCATCTCGCCCTCGGTGGTGGTGACGTCGATGACCGAGAACTCCGCCCCCTGCGGGTCGGAGAGGGCCGCGAACCGTCCGAAAGGGCTACTCATCGGCCCGAACCGCAGCACCGCGCCGCGCTCCGTCGCCTTCGCCACCGCCGCGTCGCAGTCCGCGACGGTGAAGAACACGTTGACGTACGAGGGCACCTCGGGCGGGAAGTCGTCCGTCATCTTCATCCGGCCGAGGACGGCGTCCTCGCCCAGGTTGTAGACGGCGAAGTCGATGGCGTCGTCCTCCATCTTCTTCACCCGGTACGGGAAGAGGCGGGGGAAGAAGGTGTCCGACTTCTCCGGCGCCCGGGTGAAGACCTCCGCCCAGCAGAACGCGCCGGGCACGGCCTGCGCCTCGAACCCCTTGTGGGTGTCCGGCTGCCAGACCCCGAACACCGCCCCGCCCGGGTCGGCGGCCAGCACCATCGTGCCGAAGTCACCGACCCGCATCGGCTCCATCAGGACCTGGCCGCCGCTGTCGCGGACCTTGCCCGCGGTGGCGGCGGCGTCCGACGAGGCGAGGTACAGACACCAGGCGGCCGGGGCCTCCTGGCCGGGCATGGGCGGCGACACGGCGGCCACCGCCTTCCCGTCCGCGTACGCCTGGGTGTAGTTACCGAACTCCGGCGACGACTCGCCGAAGGACCAGCCCAGCACATCCCCGTAGAAGCTCTTGGCCGCTTCGATGTCGGGAAACGTGGCGTCCGCCCAGATCGGCGCGCCCTCAGGTGTTTCGGCCATGACGCTGTTCTCTCTTCGCTTGGTGATTGGTCCTGTTTTTCACGCTAACCAACCATTTATCACCTTGCGCGTCGGGACATCAGCGACCCAGTGACCGCTTCATGATCTTTCCCAGGTCGTTGCGGGGCAGGGCGTCCAGGTAGCGGACCGTACGCGGGCGCTTGTGCGGCGCCAGCAGGCCCGCGACATGGCCGGACAGCTCATCGGCCGAGGGGGGCGAGCCGGGATCGGCGGGCACCACCCAGGCGACGATCCGCTCGCCGAGATCCGCGTCGGGCTCGCCGGTGACGGCGGCCTCGCGGACACCCGGGTGGTCCAGCAGGGCGTTCTCGATCTCGCCCGCGCCGATCTTGTAACCACCGCTCTTGATCAGATCGGTGGCCTTGCGGCCGACGATCCGCACATAGCCGTCGGCGTCGAGCGTGGCCATGTCGCCCGTACGGAACCAGCCGTCCGCGGTGAGGGCGGCGGCCGTCGCGTCGGGCCGGTTCAGATAGCCGGTGAAGAGGTTCGGGCCGCGCACCTGGATCTCGCCGATGACGGCCGGGTCGTCGAGCACCGTGCCGTCCTCCTCGACCAGACGGAGTCCGACGCCGCGCAGGGGCGGGCCGACCGTCCCGGGGCGCGCCTCGCCGTCCGCGCGTACACCCGTGTTCATCAGGGTCTCCGTCATCCCGTACCGCTCGATGACCCGGCGGCCAGTGGCCGCCGCGATCCGCTCGTGGTCGTGGACCGGCAGCGCCGCCGACCCGGAGACCAGGAGCCGGGCGCCCGCGAGCGCCTTGGTGAGCCCGGGGGAGCCCGCCGGGTCGCCGAGCGCCTCGGCCAGCCGGTGGTACATCGTCGGCACACCGAAGAGCATCGTGCCGCCGGACAGCAGTTCCGCGGCCACGCCCTCGACGGAGAACCGGCCGAGGTGGCGCACCGAACCGCCCCGGCGCAGCGGCCCGAGCACGCCCAGGATCAGGCCGTGTACATGGAACAGCGGCAGGGCGTGGACGAGCACGTCGTCGCCGGTCCACTGCCAGGCGTCCTCCAGCGCGTCCAGCGAGGCGGCGATCGCACGGCGGGGCAGGATCGCGCCCTTGGGCGGGCCCGTGGTACCGGAGGTGTAGACGATCAGGGCGGGAGCCTCGGGGGAGGGCTCGGGGAAGGCGGCGTCCGGAGCGGCGGCGGCCGTATCGATGTCCAGGCGTGCGAGCCCGGCCAGCGCCGCCGGGAGCACGTCGGCGGCCCCGGCGAGCACCACCGAGGGCGCGCTGTCGGCGACGATGTGCGCGAGCTCGCGTGCGCCCGTCCTCGGGTTGACCGGCACGGCCGGCACTCCGGCGCGCAGCGCCGCCACCACCGCGACGACGGTCTCCGCGGTCGGCGTGGCCCAGACGGCGACCCGTCCCGCGCCCGCGATACGGACCGCGAGGGCGTCCGAGGCGGCGGCCATCTGTGCGTAGGTCAGGGAGAGTTCACCGAACCGGACGGCTTCCCGGGAGGCCATGGTGCCGGACGGGCCGGACGGATCCTGGAGTGCAGGCAGAAGAGTCGTCACCCGGCGAAGCCTAGGGGCCGCGCGGGCCGGGGGTCAGCCGTCGCGCTGGATCGTGCGCATCCGCCCGTACGCGTACACGCATCCGGCCAGCGCCAGATCGGACAGCAGCATGAAGCCGATCGAGTACGAGTCCTTGGCGCTGTAGATCGCGCCCATCACCAGCGGCGGTACGAAGCCGCCGAGACCGCCCATTGCGCCGACGATGCCCGTCACGCTGCCCACCTTGGGCTGCGGTGTCACCTGGGAGACCAGGGCGAAGACGCTGCCGCTCGCGGTGCCGAGACCGGCCGCCATGCAGAGCATCGCGATGGTGCCGCCGGGCACCAGGGGCGGGTCGAATGCCTGGACGATCGCCATCAGAGCGGCAGCCAGCAGGGCCACCGAGGTGACCATCGCCGGGTGGATGCGGTCCGAGAGCCAGCCGCCGATCGGCCGGAAGACGACGGTGACCAGGGCGAACCCGGCGGCGCGGGTGCCCGCGTCGGTCGGCGAGAGGTCGTACCAGGTCTTGAGGTACGTCGGCAGATAGACCCCGAAGGCGACGATGCCGCCGAAGCCGATCGCGTACAGCGCGGACAGCTCCCAGGTCACCCGCAGCTTCCCGGCCTCGCCCAGGCGGTGCGCCAGGGTGTCGGTCGGGATCTTCCGGTCGGGGCGGTCGGTGATCAGTACGGCGGCGAGGAGGGCGTAGAGCACGAGCGCCCCGCCGACCACGAGGAACGGCAGACTGTCTCCGCGCTCGGCGATGCGGGGCGTGAAGTAGCCGGACAGCGCCACGCCGCCCATGCCCATGCCGAAGACACCGAGCGCGAAGCCCCGCTTGGCGGGCGGGAACCACGAGTTGACCAGCGGGACGCCGATGGCGAACGTGGTGCCGCCGAGGCCCAGCAGGAATCCGACCGCGAGCATCGCGCCGTAGGAGTTCTTCGCCGGGATCAGCAGCAGCACGGGGACGACCGTCAGCGCCGAGATCAGCGGGAACATCAGCCGGGCGCCGTACCTGTCGGTGAGCGCGCCCACCGGGATGCGTCCCAGCGAGCCGACGAGCACCGGCACGGCGACCAGGACGGACTGCTCGAAGGAGCTGAGCCCCAGCCTGTCCTTGTAGTCCGCCGACATCGGGGCGATGAGATTCCAGGCCCAGAAGGTGAGCGCGAAGCCGACCGTGGCCATCGCGAGATTGCGGTAGGGAGCGGCGGACTGTTCCGCTGCGGGGGACGGCGGCTGCTTGACGGCGGTATCCACGGCACAAGTCAAGGGCGCGGACCCGGCGCGGGCCCGTCGGAGTGCTCCATGCGGGGTACGGCCGCCCGCGGACCGGGTTCCGGTCTCCGCACAGTCGCTTTCCCGCCCATGCTGCGACAATCGCAGTATGGACAGGCTCGACAGAGAAATCCTCTCCGTCCTCCAGGAGGATGCGCGGATCTCGTACCGAGACCTGGGCGTACGCGTGGGCCTCAGCGCCAACGCCGCGGGCGACCGGGTACGCCGCATGCGCCGTGACGGAGTCATCCGCGGCTTCACCGTCATCATCGACCCGGCCGCCGACACCCGCTCGGGCCTGGTCGTCTTCATCGATGTGTCCCTGCGCCTCGACACGACGAACGAGGAGTTCGAGCGCTCGGTGCTGATGCTGCCCGGCATCACGGAGGTGGTGCATGTGACGGGCGGCCACGACTACCTCGTCCGGGCGACGGCGGCGGACCCGGGCGCCCTGGACACGCTGCTGCGGCGGCTGAAACGTGAGGCGGGTGTCGCCCACTCCACCACCCGCATCGCCCTCAGAGCGGCGCCTGCCAGGTGACGGTCGGTGACCGCGCGCCGTCCTCCTCGCGCCCGTCGTCGGCGACCACCAGACGTACCGCCGCACCGCCCGTGGGCGTACGCACCGTCGCGTCCACCTCGACCTCGATGGTGTGGACCCCGGCCCTCCGGTGCGCGGCGGCCAGGGCGCCGCGCAGCGCGGCGAGCAGTTCCGTGTCGGCGGGTTCCCCGACGAGTGCGTCGACGGCCCCCGTGAAGTGCACCGACGGCTGAAAGCCGAGCACGGCCGCCGCGCCCCCCGTCTCGCGCAGGACCCGGCCGCGGAAGGTGGCGGGCACCTCGGCGGGCGGCTGCTGGAGGGCGAAGATCGTGGTCCGGACCTCCTGGATGGTGGAGTCGAGCTCGTCGACGGCCCTGCCGAGCAGTTCGTCCGTCTCCGGGGCCGTGAACCGGCGGCGCGTCGACTCCAGCATCATCTCGGTCGCGAACAGCCGCTGGACGACGAGGTCGTGCAGATCGCGGGCGATCCGGTCGCGGTCCTCGTAGACCGCGAGCTGCTCCCCGTTGTGCTGGGAGTCCGCGAGGACCAGGGCCAGGGCGGCGTGCGAGGCGAACTGTACGGCGAGCGTCCGCTCCACGGCCGAGTACGGGGGTTCACCGCGCCCGCGGGGCAGGGCGAGGGTGCCGATGAGCCGGCCCCCGCTCTGCAGCGGCAGCATCATGCTGGGGCCGAAACGGGACCGTACCGGCGTCGTCATCCGGGGATCGGACGCCGAGTCGTCGATGAAGACGGGTTCGCCGCCCAGGAGCTGGACGAGGACGGGGGAGCCGGGCTCGATGACCGTACCGACGATGCCGGCCGGGTCGTGGGGGGTGGAGGCCGTGACGATCTCCATCCCGCCCTCGGGGGTCGGCTGGAGGATCACCCCGGCGTAGGCCCCGGCCAGCACCCTGGCCCGCTCGGCGACCGTGCGCAGCGCGTCCGTGGCGTCGGCCCTGGTCAGCAGCGCCGTGGTCACGGCGGCGGCGCCCTCGATCCAGCGTTCCCGCTGGCGGGCCGCCTCGTAGAGGCGGGCGTTGCCGAGCGCGATGCCCGCCTGGGCGGCGAGGACCCGCAGCAGCCCCGTGTCGGTGCCGTCGAAGCGCCCGGAGCGCTTGTCCGCGAGGTAGAGGTTGCCGAACACCTCGTCGTGCACCCGGATCGGGACCCCGAGGAAGGATCGCATCGGAGGGTGCCCCGGCGGCACGCCGCAGGCACGCGGATCGGCGCTCACGTCGTCGCAGCGCAGCGGCTGCGGATCGTCGACGAGGAGACCGAGGACACCGTGGAGGCCGTCCGGGAGCCGGCCGATGCGCCGCCGTTCCGTGTCGGTCAGACCGGTCGTGTACAGCTCGGTGATGCGCTCGCTCGCGGGATCGAGGACGCCGAGCGCCCCGTAGCGTGCCTCGGTCAGGGCGGTGGCGGTGTCCACGATCTGCTGGAGCGTGGCGCGCTGGTCGAGATCCGCCCCGACGCTGAGCACCGCCTCCAGCAGCTCGGGCAGCCGGGGCGGCGCGGCGCGCCGGACTCCCGCCGCCTCGTCGTCCCGCCCGGAGTTCCGCTTCGTGACCCGCTCCGTGTCCTGCTTCGTGGCCTGCTCAGCGTCCCGCTTCGTGTCCTGTGCCGTGTCCGGCTCCGTGTCCTGTGCCGTGCACTCCCGGGGCATGCGCTCCCCCTTCGGCGCTGCCGGCTGTCAGCCGGCCAGCGGGTCGAGGACCATCGGATGGATCTTGCCTTCCAGCATGGCACCGAGACCGAGCACGGAGCACACGTCGGGCCGTTCGGCGATGTGCACGGGCATGCCCGTCGCATCGCGCAGCATCTGGTCGAGGCCGGGCAGCAGTGCGCTGCCGCCGACCATCATGATGCCGCAGTCCGCCAGGTCGGCCACCAGATCGGGCGGGCAGTCGCGCAGCACCTTGCCGAGCCCGTCGAGCACCGCGGTGAGCGGGGTGTGGATGGCCTGCCGGACTGCGGCGGTGTCGACCTGCACCGAGCGGGCCAGGCCGGTGGCCACGTCGCGGCCGTGGATCTCGGTCGTGGCGGGGCCCTTGGGCGTCAGGCCGTTGCCGCTGAGCGCCAGTTGCAGGGGGCGCACGGACTGGCTCGGGAGCATCAGCTCGTGATGCTGGCGCAGGTGCTGGATGATCGCGTGGTCGATGGCGTTACCACCGATCGGGATCCGCACGGCGGTCACGATCGACCCGAGAGAGAGCACCGCGATCTGGGTGGTGGCCGCCCCGCACACCATGATCATGGTGGCGGTCGGCAGCTCCACGGGCAGGCCGCAGCCGACGGCCGCCGCGATCAGGGTGTCGACCAGCTCGACCCGCCGGGCGCCGAGCCCGACGAGGGTCTCGACGGCGGCGCGCTGGGCGAGCGGATCGCTGTTGTGCGGGGTGCAGGCGGCGGCGCGCAGCCGGGGCTTGCGGCGCAACTGGCGGCGGAGTTTGTCGCCGAGCAGATGACGCAGCATGCGCTGGGCCATCTCGATGTCGACGACGGTCCCACCGGAGACCGGGCGGACCACCCGGATGTACGCGGGCGTCCGGCCGGTCATCTGTTCGGCGAGCGCGCCGACGGCGATGAGCGAACCGGTGCGGGTGTTCACGGCGGCGACACTCGGCTCGTCGACAACGAGCCCCAGCCCCTTGACGTACACACGGGTCCTCGCGGCCCCGAGATCGACGGCGATGTGGCAACGGCGCAACTGCTCAAGACTGACGGTCACGGCAGGTTCTCCCAAGAACGCTGGGACGGGGCACCGGCGGCAGCCGGTTCTCCTTGCATCGTTGCCCCCGGGGAGGCGTCGCGCGCGCTGGGATGAGCCGTAGGAGGGTACCGAGCTGACGGGGCACCAAGTCAGCCGGACAGCAGCCGCTGGAACAGCCCCCAGGTGAATTCCGCGACGTACGGCCGCCCGCTGCCGGGATCGGTGATCGCCAGCGCCCACCGGGTCGGCGCGCTGCCCTCCATCGGCCTGGCCGGCGCGAAGGCTCTGGCCACCTCGTCCACGGTGCACGACCAGGGGCGCAGATCCTCGACGGTGAGCAGCTCGGGGCCGGCCGCGTCCGGCGCGCGGACCAGCCACTCGTTCCATACGGCTCCGCCCGGCGCGGCCATCACCTCGAACCGGAGGCCGGGCCAGAGCGGCACCGGCCAGAACAGCACGTCGCACTCCAGATCGCCGACCTTGCGGCGTACGGAGCGCTCCGGCTCCCCGAGTACGGAGCGGTACCGGCGCAGCGTTCCCCGCCCCCGGGGCGCGCGCACCATGGCCTGCCAGCGGCGGTTCGCCTCCCGCATGTCGGCGAGCGAGGCGCTCAGCTCCTGCCGGGCCTCCTCGACGAGCTCCGGCTGGTGATCGGCCATCCGGCGCAGCAGGACGAGCTGGAATTCGAGCGGCCCGAACGGGGCGGGAGCGGTCATGCCGCCCATCCTCCCGTGTGTGCCGCGTATCGGAGCGGTGTCACCCGTATCGGACGCCCACGCCTCGGAGCAGCGGCTTCCACACACGATCCTCACCTGTGCGGCTTCCTCCGTTGAACTGCACACGTCTACTCTGCGGGCGCCATGGATTACTGCCGACCGTGCCGACGACACCTCAACGGCGCTCTGGCCTGTGCCGGGTGCGGAACCCCCGCCGAGGCGCTCGGCCCCTACGCCGTCCCCGCGTACTCCGGCCACGAACCGGAGCCGCGGGAGGAATCCCGCGAGCCCTCCGTGGCCGCGGGACGCCGCCGTCGTGCCGCCGAGCCCGTGCGCGGCCGGAGCGCCGGACGCGGTGCGGGAAGGCGCGGGGGGCGGAGCGGGAAGGAGGGCCGCGGCCGCCGCGGTCACCGGCGGCGGGGCCGTACGGCGCTGCTCGCGGTGCTGGGCGTGGTGCTCGCGGTCGGGGCGCTGGGTGTGACGCGGCTGGCCACCGCGCCGGAGGGGGACAGCGGCGCCGCGGACTATGTGCGCGAGTCCGTCACGACGGCCGAGCCCGCCCCGGAGCCCTCGTCGAGCCTCACCCCCGACCACCCGGCACCCCTGGAGAGCCCCACCGAGCGCCCCACCGAGCGCCCCACGACCCTGGCGGGCACCACCGGGACCGGCGCCGCGAAGCCCTCGGAGTCGGAGACGGAGGCGGCGTCCAGCTCCGGGCCCAGCGACTCCACCTCCCCGTCGGCCACGCCCTCGCCCTCCGGGTCCGCCTCCACGACCGCGGCACCCGTCCCCGACGGCAACGACGCGTCGACCGGTCCCTCGGGCCCCGCCGAGGAGCCGGCCCGGCCCACACCGCAGCCGCCCTCCGCCCCGGCCCCGCAGCCGACCGAGACGTGCGACTGGTTCCTGTGGTGGTGCACCTGACGGGCCGGCGCGCCCGCCGGAGGCCGTGACGTCACGGGGTCACGTCGACGCCCAGCATGCGGCGCAGCAGGTCCCGCAGCACGGTCCGCTCCGCGTCCGAGAGCCCGGCGAGGGGCTCACGGGCGAAGCCGAGGGCCTCGCGCAGCAGGCGCGCCGTCCCGATGCCCTCCTCGGTGGGGGCGGCCAGCTTCACCCGCCGGTCGGACGGGTCGGGCCGCCGCTCCACGAGGCCGCGGGCCTCCAGCCGGTCGACGATGCCGGTGATGTTCGACGGCTCGCACCGCAGCTTCCGGGCGATCTTCCGCATGGGCATCGGTTCCAGGGAGAGCAGCCCGAGCACCCTGGCCTGCGCGCCGGTGAGCGAGTGCGCGGCCGCCGCCCGCTCGTACTCCTCGTAGTAGCGCGCCACTACGGTGCCGATCAGCTCGACCACTTCGAGGGTCAGGGGGTCTGTGCGCGGGGTGGCCATGACACACAGGATACCCACTTGCTTGACAAGGTGAAATATTCAGGAGCATGGTTGTTTCACGTCATGAAGCATTTCCTGCTTCCCCCGGAAGGCATCTAGGAGACCCGAGCCCATGTCTGCAGCACTTCCCACCTCCAGCCGCGAATGGCACCTCGTCGCCCGCCCGAGCGGCTGGCCCGTGGCCGAGGACTTCGCGCTGCGTGAGGCCCCCGTCACCGCACCGGCCGAGGGCCGCGTTCTCGTCCGCAACCTGCACTTCTCGGTAGACCCCTACATGCGTGGCCGGATGAACGACGTGAAGTCGTACACCCCGCCCTTCAAGCTCGACCACCCCATGGACGGCGGTGCGGTCGGTGAGGTCATCGCCTCCAACGCCGAGGGCTTCGCCGTCGGCGACCACGTCCTGCACGGTCTCGGCTGGCGGGAGTACGCCGACGTCCCCGCCAAGCACGCGGTGAAGGTCGACGCCTCCCTCGCCCCGCTCTCCGCCTACCTCGGCGTGCTCGGGATGACCGGACTCACCGCCTACGCGGGCCTGTTCGAGGTCGCCTCCTTCAAGGAGGGCGACACCGTCTTCGTCTCCGGCGCGGCCGGTGCCGTCGGCAGCCAGGTGGGCCAGCTGGCGAAGATCAAGGGTGCCGCGCGGGTCATCGGCTCGGCGGGCTCCGACGAGAAGGTCAAGCTCCTCGTCGAGGAGTACGGCTTCGACGCCGCGTTCAACTACAAGAACGGGCCCGTCGGGCAGCAGCTGCGCGAAGCCGCCCCGGACGGGATCGACGTCTACTTCGACAACGTCGGCGGCGAGCACCTGGAGGCGGCGCTCTCCTCGTTCAACGTGCACGGCCGCGCCACCATCTGCGGAATGATCGCCCAGTACAACGCGACCGAGCCCACCGCCGCCCCGCGCAACCTCGCGCTGGTCATCGGCAAGCGGCTGCGCCTCCAGGGCATGCTCGTGGGCGACCACGCCGCGCTCCAGCCGCAGTTCGTGCGGGATGTCGCGGGCTGGCTGGCCTCCGGCGAGCTGAAGTACCGCGAGACCACCGTCGAGGGCATCGAGAACGGCTTCGAGGCGTTCCTCGGCCTGATGCGCGGCGAGAACACCGGCAAGATGATCGTCTCGCTGGTCTGACCGCCATCCGGCCGCTCCGGGCCACCCGTTAGGCTCTCCGGCAGGCCGTCGCGATCGTGGGCGCGAGTCGCGGCGCATCAGCAGGAGGAATCCTCGGCATGACCATCCAGCAGATAGACGTCGCCTACACCGCGATCGCCACTGCGGAGAACGGCCGTGACGGCCGTGTCTCCACTGACGACGGCAAGCTCGACGTCGTCGTCAACCCGCCGAAGGAAATGGGCGGCAGCGGAGCGGGCACCAACCCGGAGCAGCTCTTCGCGGCGGGCTACAGCGCCTGCTTCCAGGGCGCTCTCGGTGTGGTCGCCCGTCAGGAGAAGGCGGACGTCTCCGGCTCGACCGTGACCGCTTCGGTCGGCATCGGCAAGACCGGGGCGGGCGGCTTCGGCCTGGAGGTCGCGATCACCGCGACCATCCCGAACGTCGACCGGGCCACGGCCCAGTCGTTGATCGAGAAGGCCCACCGGGTCTGCCCGTACTCGAGCGCGACCCGCGGCAACATCAAGGTCGCCCTGTCGGCAGCCTGATCCGCACAACGCCCATAGGGCCGCACCCCGTCGTTTCG
The DNA here is from genome assembly GCF_042717135.1 of Streptomyces sp. NPDC058620. Lineage (NCBI taxonomy): Bacteria > Bacillati > Actinomycetota > Actinomycetes > Kitasatosporales > Streptomycetaceae > Streptomyces > Streptomyces sp. NPDC058620. The sequence goes on along the minus strand of NZ_JBHXQO010000025.1, from coordinate 29,147 downwards.
GGGGTGCGGCCCTTTGCCGTACCGCAGGGCGAAAGGTCACCTGACGGTGCTTCACCGTTCGGGATTTCGGCTGTTGTCCGAAACCTTCGCGTAACCCATTGACGCGCCGTTGAATCGATTTTACGGTCCGTCCGAAGTTACGAGCGCCATTCGAAATGTCGAACAGTAAGGGCAGGGCATGGGACGACCTGACCTCAACCGAAGGCAGCTGCTCAGCGGGCTCGGTGGGCTGACTGTGGCAGGAAGCTTCGGATTCGCGGCGACGGGCAGCGGGGCATCCGCACTCGCCTCCGGTGCGGACACGCGCGTGCGCTACTGGAATCTCTTCAGCGGCGGCGACGGCATCAACATGATCGCGATGCTGGACGCCTTCCGTGCGGCGAACCCCGGCATCGGTGTGAAGGACTCCACCCTCCAGTGGGGGAATCCGTACTACACCAAGCTGGCCATGGCGGCCGCGGGCAGCCGGGCTCCGGACCTGGGTGTCATGCATCTGGGCCGGATACCGGGCTTCGCGCCGGGGCGGCTGCTCGACGCCTTCGACGTCACGCTCCTCGCCGAACACGGCGTGCGCGAAGAGGACTTCAACCCGGTGCTGTGGAAACGCGGCGTGGTCGACGACAAGTTATACGGCCTGCCGCTCGACATCCACCCCCAGTTGAACTTCTACCGCAGGGACGTCTGCGAGAAGGCCGGGCTGACCGGCGACGACGGCAACCTGGTGCCTTTCGCCTCCACCCAGGAGTGGTTCGACGGGCTGAAGGCCGCCAAGAAGGCGGTCGGCGGCGGTCTGCAGACGCTCGGCCTGCACGCCGCGGACCAGAACTTCTGCTGGTGGTTCTTCCTCTCCTTCTACACCCAGCTCGGCGGCACCTGCGTCGGCTCCGACGGTATGAGCCTCACCTTCGACGAGGACAAGGCGACCGAGGTCCTGGAGTTCCTGCGCCGGCACGTCACCGACGGCTACACGACCGTCGGCGCGGCCGACGCCGAGACGTTCATCAACGGCTCCGCCTTCACCTGGGAGGGCGGCTGGTCGGTGCCGGTCTACGCGGGCGCCGGGCTGGACTACGGTGCGACACCGCTGCCGCCCGTCTTCGGGAAGGCCGCCACCCACACCGAGTCCCACTGCTTCGTGCTGCCGCACCAGCGCAGCCGCGGCGGGGCCGCGGACGAGGGTGCGCACCGGCTCGCCGCGTACGTCGTCCAGCACGCCGTCGACTGGGCGAAGGGCGGGCACATCCCCGCGTACACGCCGACGCTGACCGACAAGGCGTACCGGGCACTGAAACCGCAGTCCGAGTACGTCTCCGCCATGGACCACATGGCCGTCGAGCCACCGGTGTGGTTCGCCGGTTCCACCGGAATCCTCGCCCAGCGCGTCGGACCCGTCATCGCGGGCTCCAACCTCGGCTCGGTCAAGCCGGAGATGGCGGCCCGCCGGATGAGGGCCGTCCTGGAAAAGCTCCTCGCGATGAAGAACCCGATGGAAGGCAAGGCCGTCACCGAGGGAGGCGGAGCCGCATGAGCGCCGTCGAGACCGCTGTCCGGCCGGCCGTCGTACGTCCCGTCCGTGCCGCGGACACCGGGACGAGCCGGGCCCGCATCGGACGCGGGTTCCAGCACGGCGGCTGGTTCATCGCCCCGTTCCTCGCGCTGTTCGCGCTGTTCGTGGTCCTCCCGGTGGGGCGCGGGATCTGGCTGAGCTTCACCGACGCCAACATCTCCGGCGCCGACACCCGTTTCGTCGGACTCGACAACTACACCGAGGCGTTCCGCGACCCGCTGATGTGGGAATCCCTCGGCCACAGTGCGTACTTCACGCTTCTCGTCGTGCCGTGCATCGTCGTGGCCGCCTTCCTGATGGCGATGCTGGCGCACCACATCGACCACGCCAAGTGGCTCTGGCGGCTCTGCTTCTTCGCGCCCTTCCTGCTGCCGTCCGCCGTCGTCGGCAACCTGTGGCAATGGCTGTTCAACCCGGGCACCGGCATGGTCAACCACGTGCTGGGCCTGGACACCCCCTGGCTCACCGAGAAGTCCACCGCCATGATCGCCGTCGTCATCGCCACCCTGTGGTGGACGGTCGGCTTCAGCTTCCTGCTCTACCTCGCCGCACTGCAGAGCATCCCGCACCACCTCTACGAGGCGGCCGCGCTGGACGGCGCGAACGCCTGGCGGCGCATGGTGCACATCACCCTGCCGATGCTGCGCACCATCACCGGCCTCGTCATCACCCTCCAGGTCCTCGCCTCGCTCCAGGTCTTCGACCAGGTCGTCGTTATGTACGACTTCGGGTCCGGTCCCGAGGACAGCACCCGCACCTATGTGCAGTACGCCCTGGAAGAGGGCTTCACCAGCTATCGCGTGGGATACGCCTCCGCGATCTCCAACATCTTCTTCGTGATCATCGCGGTCCTCTCGCTGGGCCGGATGTGGCTGCTGCGCAAGCGTGAGGAGGGCGTGCGATGACCGCCGCCACGGTGACCCCCGGCAAGAGCGTCCGCAAGAAGTGGTCCGCGAGCCAGACCGTGCTCACCGCGCTCGGAGCCCTGCTCTCCGCGGTGTGGATGGCGCCGCTTCTCTGGACGCTGTTCACCTCGCTGAAGTCGGAGGCCGAGTCCGTCGCCATCCCGGTGCACTGGCTGCCGCGGGACTGGACCCTCCAGGCGTGGCGGAACGTGTTCGAGGCGGGGAACATCCCGACCTGGTTCGTCAATTCACTCGTCGTCTCGGTGTGCGTCACCGTCATCGTGCTGCTGGTCAGCGCCCTGGCGGGCTACGGGTTCGCCCGTACCGAGTTCCGCGGCAAGAACGCGGCCCTGGTCCTCGTCATGGCCGGTCTCATGGTGTCGCCCGCGATCCTCGGCGTCCCGCTGTTCAGCACCGTCCAGTCCCTCGGGATGGTCGACACCTACTGGGGCATGATCCTGCCGCAGTGCGCGCCCGCCGCGATGGTCTACATCCTCTACAAGTTCTTCCAGTCCATCCCGCGCGAACTGGAGGAGGCGGCGTTCATCGACGGCGCCGGACGCTGGCGGGTCTTCTTCACCATCGTGCTGCCGCTGTCGAAACCCGCCCTGTCCGCGGTCGGCATCTTCACGTTCATCGCGTCCTGGAACAACTTCCTGTGGCCGTACATGGTGACCACCGACCCCGACCTGATGACCATGCCGAACGGCATCGCCACCGTCATGAACTCCTACGGGATCCAGTGGGCCCAGCTGATGGCGGGCGGCCTGATCGCCGGTCTTCCGCTGGTCATCGTCTTCGTCTTCTTCCAGCGGCAGATCGTCAGTGGCGTGGCCCACACGGGCCTCGCCGGACAGTAGGAGAACCGTGTTACGCACCCGAGCCGTGGCAGCCCTCGCCGTCGTCGTCGGCGTACTCCTCGCGACGCTGCCCTCGGCGGCGACGGCCACCGCCTACCCCGACCCGCAGACCGTCACCGGCGACACCGCCATCCACGACCCGACGATGATCCGTCTGAAGGACGGCAGTTACGTCGCCTACTCCACCCACGGCCGCCTGGAGGCCCGTGTCTCGAAGGACCGCACCCACTGGGAGCGGGCGGCCGTCGACGCCTTCGCCACCCCGCCCGCCTGGTGGTACGCGTACAACGACACCGCCGACCCGTGGGCGCCGGAGATCACCTACCGGGCGGGCACGTACTGGCTGTACTACTCCCTGTCCTCCTGGGGCTCCAACCACTCCGCGATCGGCGTCGCGACGTCCGCGTCCGGCCGGCCCGGCACCTGGACCGACCGCGGCAAGGTCTTCGCCAGCGAGACCGGCGACGCGTGGAACGCCATCGACCCGTACGTCGTCGAGGACGGCGACCAGCTGTGGATGGCCTTCGGTTCGTACTGGTCGGGCATCCGCATGATCAGGCTCGACCCGCGTACGGGGAAGGCGCACACGGCCGACACGGCCGTCCGCCACCTCGCGACCCGCCCCGACCTGCCGTACGCGGTGGAGGCGCCGGCGATCGTCAAGCACGGTGCGTACTGGTACCTGTTCAACTCCTACGACGCCTGCTGCTCCGGACTGAGCGCCACCTACAAGATCAAGGTGGGCCGCGCCACCTCACTCACCGGCCCGTACACCGACAGCGGCGGCACGCCCATGCTCCGGGGCGGCGGCGATCTGCTGCTCGCCGGACACGGCAGGTACATCGGCCCCGGCGGCCAGTCGCTGATGAGGGACCGGGGCGCCGACGTGCTCGTGCACCACTACTACGACGGCGAGGACGACGGCGCGCCCAAGCTCGGCCTGAACGAGCTGCGCTGGGGCGAGGACGGCTGGCCGTCCGTTGTCTGAGACCCCGTGCCCGGTAGACCGACGCCCGCCCTTCCGCACACACATGACGAGGGAATCATGACCCGACCCGCACGCTTCACCCTGCACCCCTCCTTCACCGTCGGTGAGGTGAACCCCCGCCTCTTCGGCTCCTTCGTCGAGCACCTCGGACGCTGCGTCTACACCGGCATCCACGAGCCCGGCCACCCCACCGCGGACGAGGCCGGCCTGCGCGGCGACGTGCTGGAACTGATCCGTGAGCTCGGCCCCACGGCCATCCGCTACCCCGGCGGGAACTTCGTCTCCGGATACCGCTGGGAGGACAGCGTCGGCCCCGTCGAGGACCGCCCGCGCCGCCTCGATCTGGCCTGGCGGACCACCGAGTCCAACCGTTTCGGGCTGAGCGAATTCGTCGACTTCGTACGGAAGGCCGGCCCGGAGGCCGAGACGATGATGGCGGTCAATCTCGGCACGCGGGGTGTGGCCGAGGCCATCGAGCTCCAGGAGTACGCCAACCACCCGGGCGGCACCGCGCTGTCGGACCGGCGCGTCGAGCACGGCGACAAGGACCCCTTCGGCATCAGGCTGTGGTGTCTCGGCAACGAGATGGACGGCCCCTGGCAGACCGGCCACAAGACGGCCGGGGAGTACGCCCGCGTGGCGGCGGAGACCGCCCGGGCGATGCGCCGGCTCGACCCGGACGTGGAGCTCGTGGCCTGCGGTTCCTCCGGCTCCTCGATGGACACCTTCGCCGAGTGGGAGGCGACGGTGCTCGAGGAGACGTACGACCTGGTCGACCTCGTCTCCATGCACGCCTACTACTGGGAGACCGACGGCGACCGGGACTCCTTCCTGGCCTCCGCCGTGGACATGGAGTCGTTCATCGAGAACGTCGTCGCCACCTGTGACCACGTGGGCGCGCGGCTCAAGTCCAAGAAGAAGATCAACATCTCCTTCGACGAGTGGAACGTCTGGTACCTGGACAGGCCCAACCCGAGCGACTTCGAGGAGTGGCAGGAGGCCCCCCGCCTCCTGGAGGACGTCTACTCGGTCACCGACGCCGTCGTCTTCGGCTCGCTGCTGATCGCCCTGCTCCGGCACGCGGACCGGGTGGCGGTCGCCTGTCTCGCCCAGCTGGTCAACGTCATCGCCCCGATCATGACCGAGCCGGGCGGCCCCGCGTGGCGGCAGACCACGTTCTTCCCCTTCGCCCAGGCCGCCAGGCACGGGCGGGGACAGGTCCTCGACGTCCGGGTGGACTCGCCCACGTACGAGACGGCGAAGTACGGCGAGGCGGACCTGCTGCACGCCACGGCGGTACGCGGCGAGGACGGCTCCGTCACCGTGTTCGCGGTCAACCGCAGCCAGACCGGGTCCCTGCCGCTGGAGGTCGCTCTGCACGGCCTCGGCCTGACCGGCGTCGCCGAGCACAGCGTCCTCGCCGACGCGGACCCGGAGGCACGGAACACACGGGACGAGCCCGCCCGTGTCGTCCCGCACCCCGCCGAGGGCACCACGCTCACCGGTTCCTCGCTGACGGCCACCCTGGAGCCGATGTCCTGGAACATGATCCGGCTGGTCTGACGGAGTGGGCGGCGGCAGAACAGGAGCGGCGCCCCCCCGTGTACAGGGGGCGCCGCTCCTGATGCCCGACCTCCTTCTGTGCGAAGGGTGGTTACGAGCCGGCCTTGCGCTTGTTCCAGACGTCGAAGCCCACCGCGGCGAGCAGCACGAGCCCCTTGATGACCTGCTGGTAGTCGGTTCCGATCCCGACCAGCGACATCCCGTTGTTGAGGACGCCGAGGACCAGCCCGCCGATCACGGCCCCCATCACCGTGCCGACGCCGCCGCTCATCGACGCGCCACCGATGAACGCCGCCGCGATGGCCTCCAGTTCGAAGTTGAGGCCCGCCTGCGGGGTACCCGCGTTGAGCCGGGCCGCGTAGACGCAGCCCGCGAGCGCCGCGAGGACGCCCATGTTGACGAAGACGAGGAAGGTGACCTTCTTGTCCTTGACCCCCGAGAGCATCGCCGCGGCCTTGTTGCCGCCGAGCGCGTACACATGGCGGCCGACGACCGCGTTGCGCATGACGTAACCGAGGCCGAGCAGCAGCGCGCACATGATCAGCATCACCACGGGCACGCCGTGGAAGCTGGCGAGCGTCAGGGTGAAGGCGACGATCGCGGCGGTCATCGCCACGCACTTCGCCGCCCACAGGCCGGCCGGGAGCACCTCCAGCTCGTACTCCAACTGGCGCTTGCGGTCCCGCCATTCGCGAAGGAGGAGGAAGGCGATCGTGGCCAGGCCGATCAGGAGCGTCGGGTTGTGATACTGCGTGTACGGGCCCATCTCCGGGATGAAGCCCTTGGCGATCTTCTGGAAGCCCTCCGGGAACGGCGACAGGGACTGGCCCCCGAGCACGATCTGCGTCAGACCGCGGAAGAGCAGCATCCCGGCCAGCGTCACGATGAACGACGGGATGCCGAGATACGCGATGAAGTAGCCCTGCCAGGCCCCGGCCGCCGCGCCGATCAGCAGCGAGAGGACGAGCGCGAGGACCCAGGGCATGTCGTGTTTGACCATCATCACCGCCGACATGGCGCCGACGAAGGCCACCAGCGAGCCGACGGACAGATCGATGTGACCGGAGATGATCACGATCATCATGCCGATCGCCAGGATGAGGATGTAGCCGTTCTGCTGGATCAGGTTGGAGACGTTGTTCGGCAGCAGCAGCGTGCCGTCGGTCCATATCTGGAACAGCACGACGATGAAGACGAGGGCGATGAGCATGCCGTACTGGCGCATGTTCGTCCGCACGCTCTGTGCGAGCACACGCAGGGCGGGCTGTGTCACGGACGGCGAGGTGGCGTCCTTGGGTGGTGTGGCGGTGGTCCTCATGGCGGCCTCAGCTTCTGTTCTCTGATGTCTGGCGCGTCATCCGGCGCATCAGGGCTTCCTGGGTGGCGTCGGCCCGGTCGATCTCACCGGTCAGCCGGCCTTCGGCCATCGTGTAGATCCGGTCGCACATGCCGAGGAGTTCGGGCAGCTCCGAGGAGATGAAGAGCACTGCCTTGCCGTCGGCCGCGAGCTTGTCGATGACGCTGTAGATCTCGAATTTCGCCCCGACGTCGATCCCCCGGGTGGGCTCGTCGAGGATCAGTACCTCGGGGTCGGCATGGACCCACTTGCTCAGCACGACCTTCTGCTGGTTGCCGCCGGAGAGCCGGCCCACCTGCTCGAAGACCGTGGGCGCCTTGATGTTCATCGAGGCGCGGTAGCGCTCGGACACCCGGCGCTCGTGGTGCTCGTCGACGATGCCGCGTCTGGCCATGCCGGGCAGCGAGGCCAGCGAGATGTTGCGGTTGATGTTGTCGATGAGGTTCAGGCCGTACGTCTTGCGGTCCTCGGTGACGTACGCGATGCCCGCCGCGACCGCCTCCGGCACGGTCTTCGTACGGACCGGCCTGCCGTTGACCTCCACGTCCCCGGCGACGTAACTCCCGTACGAGCGGCCGAACACCGACATGGCCAGCTCGGTGCGGCCCGCGCCCATCAGGCCCGCGATCCCGACGATCTCACCCCGGCGCACGGTCAGCGAGACGTCGTCGACGACCTTGCGCTGGTGGTCGACGGGGTGCCGGACGGTCCAGCCGCTCACCGTGAGCGCAGTACCCTGCTCGCCCTCGTACCTGGTGCGTTCGGGGAAGCGGTGGTCGAGGTCGCGGCCGACCATGCCGCGGATGATGCGGTCCTCCGACAGCTCCGGCTCGGCTTCCGCGTTCTCCCGCACGGTCAGCGTCTCGATGGTCCGCCCGTCGCGCAGGATCGTCACCGAGTCGGCGATCTCCCGGATCTCGGTCAGCTTGTGGGAGATGATGATGCTGGCGATGCCCTGCTCGCGCAGCTCCCGGATGAGGCCGAGCAGCTTCGCGCTGTCCTCGTCGTTGAGCGCGGCGGTCGGCTCGTCCAGGATGAGCAGCTTCACCTCCTTCGACAGGGCCTTGGCGATCTCCACCAACTGCTGCTTGCCGACACCGATGTCCGAGATCGGGGTCTGTGGATTGTCAGGCAGGCCCACCCGCCTGAGCAGCCGCGACGCCTCGCGCAGCGTGCCGTTCCAGTCGATGAAGCCCCGCCTGCTCCGCTGTTCGTTGCCGAGGAAGATGTTCTCGGCGATCGACAGATGGGGGACGAGCGCCAGTTCCTGGTGGATGATCACGATCCCGTGCCGCTCGCTGGCCCGGATGTCCTTGAACGCGACGGGCTCGCCCTCGAAGCGGATCTCGCCCTCGTAACTGCCGTGCGGGTGAACCCCGCTGAGGACCTTCATCAGGGTGGACTTGCCGGCCCCGTTCTCGCCGCAGATCGCGTGGATCTCCCCGGCCCGCACGGTCAGGTTCACCTCGGAGAGCGCCGTGACCCCGGGGAAGGTCTTGGTGATGGAGCGCATCTCCAGTGCGGGGCGGCTCACTTGAGCTGCCCGGCGGTGAAGTACCCCTCGTCGACGAGGAGCTGGGTGTTGGACTTGTCGATGGAGACGGGCTTCAGCAGGTACGACGGTACGGTCTTCACGCCGTTGTTGTAGTCGCTCACGTTGTTGACCTCGGGCTTCTTCCCGGTGAGGACCGCGTCGCCCATCTGCACGGCCTGCTTGGCGAGTTCGCGGGTGTCCTTGAAGACCGTCTGGGTCTGTTCGCCCGCGATGATCGACTTGATGGAGGCGAGCTCGGCGTCCTGCCCGGTGACCACCGGCAGGTCGTCGCCGTCGTAGCCGGCGCTCTTGAGGGCCGAGATGATGCCGATCGAGATGCCGTCGTACGGCGAGAGGACCGCGTCGACCTTCTCGGTGCCGTAGCTCTTGCTGATCAGGTCGTCCATCCGCTTCTGCGCGGTGCCGCCGTCCCAGCGCAGCGTGGTGGCCTGGTTGAGCTTCGTCTGCCTGCTGCGGACCACGAGCTGCCCGGACTCCAGGTACGGAGTGAGCACCTTCATGGCGCCGTTCCAGAAGTACTTCGTGTTGTTGTCGTCGGGCGACCCGGCGAACAGCTCGATGTTGTACGACTCGCCTGAACCCTTCTCCGGCTCCTTCAGCCCCATCCGGTCCAGGATGTACCGGCCCTGGAGCTCGCCGACCTTCTCGTTGTCGAAGGAGGCGTAGTAGTCGATGTACTTCGTGCCCGTGATGAGGCGGTCGTAGGAGATGACGGGGATGCGCGCGTCGTGCGCCTTCTGCAGGACGTCGGAGAGTGCGGAGCCGTCGATCGCGCCGACGACGAGCAGCCGGTGGCCCTTGGTGATCATGTTCTCCAGCTGGGCGACCTGGTTCTCGACCTTGTCGTCGCCGTACTGGAGGTCGGTCTTGTAACCGGCCTTCTTGAACTGGGTGGCCATGTTCTGGCCGTCGGCTATCCAGCGCTCCGACGCCTTGGTCGGCATGGCAAGGCCGATGGTTCCGCCCTTGGCGTCGTCGGCCCGGTAGCGGCTGCCACCCCTGGCCTCCTGGCCGCAGGCGGTCAGAACGAGCCCCAGGGTGACGGCGGTTGCGGCTACGGCGGCTCCGCGTACACGCATCGTGATCAGCGCCTCTCAGTGGTTCAGGACAGTCATGGGCCGGTCGGGAAGCGGTGCAGCTCGCCCGGCAGCCGGGAGCCGAGCGGTGACATGCCGCCGTCGGCACCGTGCCGGGCGAGCAGGTCGAGTACGAGCCGCCCGCGGCGGACCCGCTCCCGCGCGGTGGCGAGCGCGAGCTCCCGCACCTGCCTGCCGTACGGGTAGATGCCGGGCGACTTGCTGAGCCCGAACTTCAGGTAGAGCGGGGCGCCGCGCCGGATCAGCTCGGCCGCCTCGTACATCCGGACGTATCCGCCGAGGTCGTCCGGTGCCTCGACGTACAGGTCGAGGGGGACGCGGCTGGCCCGCCGGATCTCCGTGAAGTGGGCGAGCGTCAGGTCGGAGGGCACGTTGACCGAGTCGGCGCCGAGCCGCTCCTGGACCTGTACGGCGGCCGGGTTCACCGCGCCGATCAGTGCGGACACCTTGAGCGTGGTGCCGGCGGGCAGCAGCCCTTCGTTCCGCATCCGGTGCAGGGTCCACAGGACCCCTTCGTCGGCGATGAGCAGGCACTTCACGCCCAGCTCGGTCGCCCTCACGGCATCCTCGACACAGCCGGCCAGGGCATCGTGCCCACGGGCCCGCAGGCCCGCGCCGCCGGAGTCCGTGCGCGTGGACGCGCCGGTGTCCCAGGTGCCGCGCGGTCCGGTGAACAGGCACAGCTCGACGCCGCGTTCGGCGCAGCCCGCCACCATCTCGCTGATCTCGGCATCGGTCAGCATCCAGACACCGCTGCCCTGGCTGATCCGGTGCACGGGGACGTCGAGCTCGGTGGACTCCTTCAGGACGACGGAGAGCGCCTCCGGACCCTCCACGGACGGAATCTCGGTACGCCAGCTGCCACCGTCGGGGAAGACATGGGGCGAGGCGTCGGCGGGGGACAGGGCCGCCGCGCCGAGGCCGAGCGCGGTGAGCGCGGAGTCGCCGGGGCGGCGCGGGCCGGGGGGAGAAGCTGTGGCGTCGTTCACGGCTGGTCCTTCATATTCGAGAGCTCGGAACAAGGACAGGTTGGGTGTACGCCGGTACGGGGGGTCGTCGTTCGCCTCCGTACCGGCGTACGGATCAGGGCGGAGCCACCGTCACGGGCGCAACAGCACCTTGCCGGTCTCCGGGTCCCCGGCGCCGACGAGGGCCACGGCCTCCGCGAACCGTTCCAGCGGGAACTCGTGGGTGATCAGCGGCGCCGGATCCAGGAGCCCGGCGGTGAACGCCCGCACCGCGTACGACCAGGCCGCCGACGGTGCGCCGAACACGCTGCGCACGGTCAGCTGGCTCAGCGACAGGTGCACCGGGTCGATGCCCACGGCCCCCGGCGTGAACATGCCCGTGAGCACCACGCGCCCGCCGCGCCGCGCCAGCAGGCACGCGTCGGCTGCGGTGGTCGCCGCGCCCGCGGTCTCCACGACCAGGTCGTAGCGGCCCCGGACCTCCTCGGCCTGCTTCGGGGTGCGGGTGTCGCCCGCCCCGAAGTCCACGGCCAGGGAAGCCCGTTCCTCCCGCGGGTCGATCACGGTGAGCTCGCCGGGCGACACGGCGGCCAGGAGCTGCACGGCGAGCAGCCCCAGCGTGCCCGCACCCACCACCGCGATGCGCTCGCCGGGCTCGGGCGCCCCCGCCCGTACCGCGGCGGCGACCACCGCGGCCGGCTCCAGCAGGGCGGCGGCCCGCAGATCGGCGTCGTCGGCCAGCAGGTGCAGCAGCCGGGCCGGGACCACGAGGTGGTCGGCGAAGGCGCCGGGGCGGGTGAAGCCCGTCTCGTCGTACCCGGCCGTGCACAGCGAGGTCTCCCCGCAGCGGCACCGCTCGCACTGCCCGCAGGCCCGGAACCCCTCCGCGACCGTCCGCCGGCCGGTCAGCGCCGGGTCGACACCCTGGCCCACCGCGTCGACGGTCCCGGCCCACTCGTGTCCCGGCACCATCGGATAGCGGACGTAGGCCGGGTCGCGACGCCCGTCGTACACCTCGCGGTCGCTCATGCAGATCCCGGCCGCGGCGACCCGCACCCTGACCTCGCCGGGCCCCGGCTCGGGCAGGGGGCCCGTGGCGAGGCGGTGCTGCCCCGGCCGGTCGACGACCAGCGAGCGTGAGAGGGCACTCACTTGGGCTGCCTCTTCTCCCAGCCCTCGGCCCACAGGTCGAACCGGGCCTGCTGCTGCGGGAACTCGGCCGCGGCGTCCACATCGAGCTCCACGCCGAGCCCGGGGGCGTGCGACAGCTCGAAGCAGCCGGTGGCGGGGTCGACCTGCGGGGCGCCCTTCACGACCTTCTTGATGTCGGCGTCCGCGAAGTCGTTGAAGTGTTCAAGGATCTTGAAGTTCGGTGTGCAGCCGGCCAGCTGGAGACTGGCGGCGGTCAGTACGGAGCCGCCCACGTTGTGCGGGGCGACCAGCGTGTAGTGGGTCTCGGCGGTCGCGGCGAGCTTGCGGGCCTCCAGGATGCCGCCGATGTGGCCGATGTCCGGCTGGATGATGTCGGCGGCCTGCGACTCGAAGAGCTCGCGGAACTCGATCCGGTCGTGGATGCGCTCGCCGGTCGCGATCGGCAGATCGACCTTCTCGGCGACCTTGCTCAGCGCCTTGAGGTTCTCCGGCGGCACCGGCTCCTCCAGCCACGCGGGCCGGAACGGCGCCATCTCGCGGGCGATCCGCACGGCGGTCGAGGGGCTGAACCGGCCGTGCATCTCCAGCATCAGCTCGGTGTCGGGGCCGATGGCGTCCCGTACGGCCTCGATGAGGGACACCGCGTACCGGGTCTCCTCCTGCCCCAGCTCGAAGTGGCCCGTACCGAACGGGTCGATCTTCAGCGCGCGGTACCCGCGCTCGACGACCGCCTGTGCGGCCTTGTGGTACGCCTCCGGGGTCCGCTCGGTGGTGTACCACCCGTTCGCGTACGCCTTGACCCGGTCGGTGACCTTTCCGCCGAGCAGCTGCCAGACCGGGACGCCCAGCGCCTTGCCCTTGATGTCCCAGCACGCCATCTCGACGACCGCGATGCCGGACATGACGATCTCCCCGGCCCGCCCGTAGTCGCCGTACTTCATGCGGCGTACGAGGTCCTCCACCGCGAACGGATCGGAGCCGGTGACGTGGTTCGCCGCAGCCTCGTGCAGATACCCGACCAGCGCGTCCGTACGTCCGAGCATCCGGGTCTCCCCGACGCCGGTGAGGCCCTCATCGGTGTGAACCTGGACGTAGGTGAGGTTGCGCCATGGTGTGCCGACGACATGCGTGCTGATTCCGGTGATGCGCACGGAAGAACGCCTCTCGGTTGTTCGATATTTCGTCACTCGTTCGAAATGCTGGCGTGACCGTAATGACGGGCCAGGGGACGTGTCAATGGTTCACGCAAGTACGCTGATCCGCATGAGCGATCTCGGGGTGGGCTTCGGTTATCTGATGAAGGGTCAGCGCTGGGCCTTCCGGCACGGCCGGTGGTTCGGTTTCGGTCTGCTGCCCGGGTTGATCACCCTGGTCGTATACGCGGGTGCGCTGACCGGACTGGGCTACGGCGCCGACGACTTCGTCGCCTGGGCGACCCCGTTCGCCGACGACTGGTCCTCGCCCTGGCTGGGTCTGCTGCGCAACACCCTCGTCGTGCTGGTCTTCGTCTTCGGCCTGTTCCTCGCCGTGATCACCTTCACGGCCGTGACGCTCCTGGTCGGCCAGCCCTTCTACGAGTCGCTCTCCGAGGAGGTCGACCGCAGCGAGGGCGGCCAGGTCCCCGAGTCGGGGCTGCCGCTCTGGCGCGAACTGTGGATCTCCGCCCGCGACTCCCTCCGCATCCTGCTGCGCGTCGCGCTGTACGGGGTGCTGCTCTTCGCCCTCGGTTTCATCCCGGTCATCGGGCAGACCGTGGTCCCCGCGATCGGCTTCTGCGTCTCCGGCTACTTCCTCGCCCAGGAACTGACCTCGGTCGCCCTCCAGCGCCGGGGCATGGTCCTGGCCGACCGGCTCACCCTGCTGCGCGGCCGGCGCCTGCTGGTCCTCGGCTTCGGCGTCCCGCTCACGCTCTCCTTCCTCGTCCCGTTCGTCGCGGTGCTCCTGATGCCGGGTGCCGTCGCCGGAGCCACGCTGCTCGTCCGCGACCTGATCGGCGTGCCCGGGGGCGGGGCCGTCGGCGCCGCCCAGTCCCCGTACACCCTGCGGAAGAACTGAGGACGGACGTACCCATGACCGAGATGGTCGCCGTCGCCGTCATCACCGTCCTCGCCGTCATCAGTCCTGGCGCCGACTTCGCGATGGTCGTTCGCAACAGCTATCTGTACGGGCGCACGACCGGCCTCCTGGCCGCCACCGGAGTCGCCGCGGGCGTCCTCGTCCACGTCACGTACACGATGCTCGGCGTCGGCCTGCTGATCGCGTCCTCCACCGCGCTGTTCACGGCGATCAAGCTGGCGGGAGCCGCCTACCTCGTCTACATCGGGGTCCGCACGTTCTTCGCGCGCAACGACCTCTCCGTCGACCTGGCGTCGAAGCCCGAACTGAGTCCGTTCGGCGCGCTGCGCACCGGTTTCCTCACCAACGCGCTGAACCCCAAGACGACGCTCTTCGTCGTCTCCACCTTCACCCAGGTCGTCGGCCCGGACACGGGCCTTTGGCAGCAGGCGGGCTACGGTCTCTTCATGTCCGTGGCGCACTTCGGCTGGTTCGGCCTGGTGGCGCTCTTCTTCTCCCACTCGCATCTGCGCACCGCGATGCTGCGCTGGCAGAAGGTCCTCAACCGGACCATCGGCTCGGTGCTCGTGGGTCTCGGTGTCACCCTGGGTCTGGCCCGCTGACCCGGGGCTTCCCGTCCGGACCCGGTCGGTCCCGCAACAGCCGCAGGAAGTCACGGAACGCCCCCGGCATGTCCACCGCGTCCGGGTCCAGCAGCCACTGGTACTGCAAGCCGTCCATCACCGCCACCAGCAGCGTGGCGGCGCGCTCCGGCGTCAGCCCGCCCGGCAGTGCCTCGCCGTGCTCCGCCCGGAGCGAGGCCGCCATGTCCGCGCGGACCTGCGTGTAGCGCGCGGTGAAGAACTCCCGCGCCGGGTGCTCCTCCGTCACGCTCTCGCCGAGCAGCGCCGAGAAGGTCTGGACGATGGCGGGGCGCATCGCGTTGTACTCCACGAGCGAGCCCAGCAGTTCGAGCGGCCACGGGCCCTCGCCGCGGCTTCCGCCGCCACCGGTGTCCCACCGGTCGCGGTCCTCCAGGACGGCGACGAGCAGGGCCTCCTTGGTGGGGTAGTAGTGCAGGAGCCCCTGCTGGCTGAGGCCCACCCGCTCGGCCACCGCGCTCAGCGTGGCCCCGCGGTATCCGCGCTCGGCGATGACTTCGAGGGTGGCGCGGAGGATCTCCGCCCGCCGCTCCTCGCTCCTGGCCCGTACCATCGCCGGCCCCTTCCGTGCGTATCGGCCCCTGTCAGCAGGACCGTACGGCATCCCGGTGGCGCGCGAACCTTGCGGTAACGGACTGGTAACCAAAGCTACCGGGTTACCCGGATCGACGTCACTATGGAGACCTTCGCAGTAACTCGACGAGGAGGTACGGCCGTGGCAGACGCGTCCACACCCAGCACACCCGAGGCGGTCCGCGAGGCCGTGGTGGAAGCGGCGCTCGCCGCACTCGGCCTCGACGACAAGGCGCGGCTCCTGGCAGGCCAGGACATGTGGTCACTGCCCGCGCTGCCCGCGATCGGACTCCGGTCGCTCGTCATGTCCGACGGCCCGATCGGCGTCCGCGGAGTCCGCTGGACCGCCGACGACCCCTCCGTCGCCCTGCCCTCGCCCACCGCCCTCGCCGCGACCTGGGACGCCGCTCTGGCCCGCCGCGCCGGCAGGCTGCTCGCCCAGGAGGCCCGCCGCAAGGGCGTCCACGTCCTGCTGGCACCCACCGTCAACCTGCACCGGTCCCCGCTCGGCGGCCGTCACTTCGAGGCGTACAGCGAGGACCCGTACCTCACGGGCGAGATCGGCACGGGCTATGTGCGCGGCGTGCAGGAGGGCGGAGTCGGCACCACCGTCAAGCACTTCGTGGCCAACGACGCCGAGACCGACCGCTTCACCGTCGACAACATCGTCGCCCCGCGCCCCCTGCGCGAGCTCTACCTCGCCCCGTTCGAGCGGATCGTCAGGAACGCCCGCCCCTGGGGCATCATGGCCGCCTACAACCAGGTCAACGGCTCCACCATGACCGAGCACCACTACCTCCAGAACGCGGTGCTGCGCGGCGAATGGGGCTTCGACGGCTTCATCGTCTCCGACTGGCTGGCCGCCCGCTCCACCGTCGGCGCCGTCACCGGCGGCCTCGACGTCGCGATGCCCGGACCGAGGACGGTGTACGGCGACGGGCTCGCCGCCGCCGTCAGGGCCGGGCAGGTCGACGAGGCGGTGGTCGACGGCGCCGTACGCAACGTCCTGCTGCTCGCCGCCCGCGTCGGCATCCTCGACGGCGCCCCGCCCGTCGTCGGCCCGGCCGACCGTCCGGCAGGCATCGACGGCGAGGCGCTGGCCCGCGAGATCGCCCGCCGCTCCTTCGTCCTCGTACGCAACGAGGGCGCCGCACTCCCCATCCGCCCCGAGTCCGTCCGCAAGGTCGCGCTCATCGGCGCCCTGGCCCGGGACGCCCGCGTCCTGGGCGGCGGATCGGCGCAGGTCTTCCCCGACCACATCGTCTCCCCGCTCGACGGCCTCACCGCCGCGCTCCCGGACGGCGTGGTCGACTACCGCGTCGGCGCCGACCCGAACGACCGGCTCGCCGCCGCCGAGCAGGGCTTCGAGCTGAAGGCCGTCTGCTACGACCTGTCCGGCACCGTCCTCGGCACGGCCCCGCTGCACAGCGGTTCCGTCCAGTGGGTCGGCACCGACGTACCGGACGGTGTCACCCTCGACGCGCTCCACAGCGTCGAGGTGACCGGCACCTACGTCCCGCGCGAGACCGGCGAGCACATCTTCGGCACCCGTGGCACGGGCGCCCTCACGCTGAAGGTCGCAGGCGAGACCCTGTACGACGGCGTGCACCGGGTCACCGGCTCCACCGACCCGGGCGAGGCGTTCTTCGGCAACCCCGTGGAGCGCGGCCGGGTCACCCTCACCGAGGGAACCCCCGTCGAGGTCTCCCTCCGGCAGGTGCCCGACACCCTTGGCGCCGACTCACCGATCCCCGGCGTCTCGTTCGCGCTCGTCCACCTCGGACCGCGCCGTGACCCCGCCGAACTGATCGCCGAAGCCGTCGAAGCGGCCCGCGCCGCCGACACCGCCGTCGTGGTCGTGGGCACCACCGAACACGTCGAGTCCGAGGGCTTCGACCGTACGGACCTGGCGCTCCCCGGCCACCAGGACGCCCTCGTGAGGGCGGTGGCCGCCGCCAACCCGAAGACCGTCGTGGTCGTCAACTCCGGTTCCCCGGTGGAGCTTCCGTGGCGGGACGAGGTCGCCGCCGTGCTGCTCAGCTGGTTCCCGGGCCAGGAGGCGGGACACGCGCTCGCCGATGTCCTGCTCGCCGTGGAAGGCGCCGAACCGGGCGGCAGGCTCCCCACCACCTGGCCGGCCACCCTCGCCGACGCCCCGGTCTCGGGCACCGCCCCCACCGGCGGTGAACTCCACTACGACGAGGGCGTCTTCATCGGCTACCGGGCGTGGGAGCGGGCCGGTACGGCCCCTGCCTACCCCTTCGGCCACGGCCTCGGCTACACCACCTGGGCCTACGAATCCCTGCACGCCACCCCCGAGGCCGCGACCGTCCGCCTCCGCAACACCGGCCCGCGCGCCGGTGCCGAGACCGTCCAGCTCTATCTGGCACCGGAGACGGAGACCGCCGGGCGCCCGGCCCGCCAACTGGCCGGTTTCGCCCGCGTCGAGGCGGCGCCGGGGGAGACCGTCGAGGTCACCGTGGTGCTGGACCGGCGGGCGTACGAGATCTGGGACGAGAGCGCCTACGGCTGGCAGCTGGTCCCCGGTACCTACCAGGTGCAGGCGGCCCGTTCCGTCGCCGACATCCGGCTGTCCGCCCCGGTGGAGACCAAGGAGTAGACCGGCCTCCCGTGGGCGGCGAAGTCCCTCCGCCCACGGGACCCGGCCGTGCTTCAGCGCACCGAGAAGCCGTACACGGTCGTCGACACGTACTCCTCGCCCGGCCGCAGCACCGTGCTCGGGAACTCCGGCCGGTTCGGCGAGTCAGGGAAGTGCTGGGTCTCCAGAGCGATGCCCGCGCACGGTCCGAAGGGATGCCCGTCGAAGTGATCGGCGGTGTACAGCTGCATGCCCGGCTCCGTCGTACGGACCGTCAGCACCCGTCCCGACCCCGGCGCGTACAGCTCGGCCGCGATCCCGTCGTCCGTGGACCCGTCGAGCACGTAGTTGTGGTCGTACCCCCCGCCCAGCGCCTTCGGCTCCCGGAAGTCGAACCGCGTCCCGTCCACCGCGGCGAGCTCGCCCGTCGGCAGCGAGGCACCGTCCACCGGAGTGATCCGCCCGGCCGCGATCCGCAGCTCGTGCCCGAGCGCGCTCGTGCCGTCCGCGCCGGCCAGGTTCCAGTACGTGTGGTTCGTCAGGTTCACCACCGTGGGCGCGTCCGTCGTCGCCCGGTAGGCGATCCGCAGCGCCCCGCCGGGGTCCAGGCCGAACGTCACCGAGACCGCGAGCCGCCCGGGGAAGCCCTCCTCGCCGTCCTCGGCCACCAGGGAGAGGCACACGCCGTCCGGGACCTCCCGCGCCTCCCACACCCGCTTGTCGAAGCCCCGCGCTCCGCCGTGCACATGGTTGCGGCCCTCGTTGGGCGTGACCTGATGGGCCGTACCGTCGAGCACGAAACCGGCGCCCGCGATCCGGTTCGCGTACCGACCGACCAGGGCCCCGAAGTAGGGCCCGGAGAACTCCTCGTACGCCGCGAGATCCGGCAGCTCCAGCGCCACCGGGCCGCGGGCACCGTCCCGGTCGGGCACCTCGACCGACTGCACGATGCCGCCGTACGTCAGCACGCGCACCCGCGTGCCGTCCCGCTCCAGGGTCCAGCGCCGGACGGGCGTGCCGTCGGCGAGGGCGGAGTAGTCCTCCGCGTGTATGTCCGTCTCTGATGTACCCGACGTATCCGTCGTACCCGTCGTCATGATCAGGGACCCTACGTGGGCGGTCCGACGGCCGTGACATTGCGGTAAGCGATTTCTGCCAGCCGGGCCTGGCCGTCGCGGCCCGGGTGGAACCAGTCCCACTGGCTCAGCTGCTTCCCGGTGAACCGGTAGTCGAAGACCGCCCCGCCGTCGTACCGGCAGCGCGCGTCCTTCGCGCAGACGTCCTTCAGGACCTGGTTGTACGCGATCACCCGCTTCCGCACCGTGTCCCGCCGCGCGACGGCGGCCGCGCCCATGTTGTCGGCGTCGCCCAGCATCGACCGGCAGATCCCCAGCTTCCAGATCTGCTTGCCCAGCTCGTTGGTGCGCCCCGTCGACCAGAGACGCTTCAGGTCCGGCACGCTCGACACGTAGACCTGTGCCTTCGGCGCGGTGGCCCGCAGCTGCCGCATCGACGCCTCGAACGAGGCCCGGAAGTCCGCCACCGGGGTCATGATCCGCGCCGAGTCCCGGCACGCGTCGTTGGCGCCGATCATCACGGTCACCAGCTCCGGCTTCACCTTCGCCGCCAGCGCCATCTGCTCCGGCAACTGCGCTATCCGGGCGCCGGAGACGGCATGGTTCCAGCTGTGCGTCGCCGCCTTCGACGCGCCGAGCAGCCGCACCGCGAGGCTGCGCACCGCGCTGTCCGTGCCGGTGGCCCAGGAGACCTCCGGGCAGTCGGCCAGCACCGAGCAGGCGTCGAAGCCCGTGGTGATGGAGTCCCCGACGGCGGCGAGCGAGGCGGGCGTACGGTCCCAGAGCGGGGCCGCGGCGGGGGACGGCCGGCGCGGACCGTCCGAAGCGCGTTCCTCCGGCCCCTCGGAGCCGTCGGAACAGCCCGTGAGCGCGAGGCCCGCGGTGATCGAGAACGCCGCCAGCGCGGCGACAGCGGCGTGCCTGCGGCGGCGTGACGCACGTTCCGGCATTCCTGGTCCCCTCCGGTCGAAGCCCCTGGTTATGCCGCTGGCCATGCCTCAGGCAAACCCCTGCGGTGCAGGTGGCGGGCCCGCGCGCCCTGCCGGGTGAAAGCTGTGCGCATCATGGGCCCGGGACCGACGGTACGTCACACGCCCGGCCCCGGCGCACGGTAGCTTTTCCCCGTCGGCCCAGTGGAGCCTCGCTCACCGCGTACATATGGGTGGCTCCGGTACGTTGCACCTCGTCACATATTGTCCCTTTTCAGGAGATTAACTCCCGATGCTGTTTACTGATGACAACCTCGGGAGCCGACCGGGAAGAGGCGGTACGGGCGCGGGGCCGCTGGGCAAGGCGAACTTCGTCCCACACTGGAGGTCCCGGTGACGACACGTGGAGTTCTGTACGTTCACTCCGCACCGCGCGCGCTGTGCCCACACGTCGAGTGGGCGGTGGCGGGTGTCCTCGGTCTGCGGGTCCAGCTGGACTGGATCAGACAGCCGGCGGCCCCCGGGACCTGGCGGTCCGAATTCTCCTGGCAGGCCAGACCCGGCACCGCGTCGGAGCTCGCCTCGGCGCTCAGGGGCTGGGACCTGCTGCGCTTCGAGGTGACGGCCGAGCCGTCCGCGACGGCCGAGGGCGAGCGCTACAGCTCCACGCCCGGCCTGGGCATCTTCCACGCGGTGACCGGTGTGCACGGCGACATCCTGATCCCCGAGGACCGGCTGCGGGCCGCGCTCGCCCGGTCCGTACGCGGTGAGACGGACCTGGAGGCGGAGATCGCCAAGCTGCTGGGCAAGCCGTGGGACGACGAGCTGGAGTCCTTCCGCCACGCGGGCGAGGGCGCGCCCGTGCGGTGGCTGCACCAGGTGGTGTGAGCGGCGGTAACGCCCGGAATCCGGCCTCGCCTGCGTGTGAGGCGCGCAGCGCGAAAAGCCCGCCCCCCGTGTCGGGGAAGCGGACCTCTCGCATGTGGACCTGCGGGATCAGACCGAACGGAACGCCAGCACCACGTTGTGCCCACCGAATCCGAACGAGTTGTTGATCGCGGCGATCGGACCCTCGGGCAGCGGTCGCGGCTCGTCACGGACGACGTCCGCCTCCACCGCCTCGTCGAGGTTCTCGACGTTGATGGTCGGCGGCGCCATCCGGTTGTACAGCGCGAGCACCGTGGCGACGGTCTCGATGCCGCCCGCGCCACCCAGCAGGTGACCGGTCATCGACTTCGTCGCGGAGATCGCGACATGGTCGAGGTCGTCGCCCAGGACCTTGCGCAGAGCCTTGATCTCGGCGACGTCACCCTGCGGGGTCGACGTGGCGTGCGCGTTGAGGTGCACGATCTCGGCCGGCTTGAGGTCCGTCGCGTCGAGCAGGTTCTGCATCGCGGCGGCGATCCCGCGGCCCGTGGGCTCGGGCTGGGCGATGTGGTGCGAGTCCGCGGACAGACCCTGGCCCACCACCTCGCAGTAGACCTTGGCGCCGCGCGCGGCGGCGTGGTCCGCGGACTCCAGGACGACGACGCCCGCGCCCTCACCGAGGACGAAGCCGTCACGGCCCGTGTCGTACGGGCGCGATGCCTTCTCGGGCTCGTCGTTGCTCTTGGACATCGCCATCATGTTGGAGAACGCCGCGATCGGCAGCGGGTGGATGGCCGCCTCCGTGCCACCGGCGACGACGACGTCGGCACGGCCGGTACGGATCATCTCGACGGCGTACCCGATGGCCTCGGCGCCCGAGGCGCAGGCGGACACCGGGGTGTGGACACCGGCCTGGGCGTTGACCTCGAGGCCGACGTTGGCCGCCGGGCCGTTGGGCATGAGCATGGGAACGGTGTGCGGGGAGACGCGGCGTACGCCCTTCTCCTTCAGCACGTCGTACTGGTCGAGCAGGGTGGTCACGCCGCCGATGCCGGAGGCGATGACGGAACCGAGCCGCTCGGGGCGGACCTTCTCGTCCTCCCCGGCCTTGCCGGTGTAACCGGCGTCGGCCCACGCCTCACGGGCCGCGATCAGCGCGAACTGCGCCGAGCGGTCCAGCTTGCGGGCGAGCGGACGGGGCAGGACATCGCCCGGCTCGACGGCCGCGAGGGCGGCGATCCGGACGGGCAGTTCCGCGAAGCGCTCGCCCTCGAGGGGCTTCACGCCGGAACGGCCGGCCATCAGACCTTCCCAGGTCGATGCGGAGTCGCCACCCAGCGGAGTGGTTGCGCCGATACCGGTGACGACCACGGTGCGATTGGTCGGGCTCACTGGAAAATCTTCTCCACGTGTAGAGGGTCGTGAATCAGCGGCGCCACCGCCGGGTGGCGACACACGAACCGGGGCTGGATCAGCCCTGGTTCTTCAGGATGTAGCCGGCGGCGTCGCCGACGGTCTTGAGGTTCTTGACGTCGTCGTCCGGGATCTTGACGTCGAAGCGCTCTTCGGCGGCGACGACGACCTCGACCATGGACAGCGAGTCGACGTCCAGGTCGTCGGTGAAGGACTTGTCCAGCTGGACGTCCTCGACCGGGATACCGGCGATCTCGTTGACGATCTCGGCGAGACCGGTGACGATCTCTTCCTGAGTGGCGGCCATGTGGCGCTCCTTCGTGGTTTTCTTCAGGGTTCGGGCGTACGGACCGGAAGGTCCGGTGTGACTAGGGGAGGGTAACGACCGTCGCGGCGTAGACGAGACCCGCCCCGAAGCCGATGACGAGCGCGGTGTCGCCGCTCTTCGCCTGACCGGTCGCCAGGAGCCGCTCCATTGCGAGCGGGATCGAGGCGGCGGACGTGTTGCCGGTGGTCTCCACGTCACGGGCGACCGTGACGTGCTCCGGCAGCTTCAGGGTCTTCACCATCGAGTCGATGATCCGCATGTTGGCCTGGTGCGGAATGAAGACATCCAGGTCGTCCGCAGTGATCCCGGCCGCCTCCAGCGCCTGCTGGGCGATCTTCGCCATCTCGAAGACGGCCCAGCGGAAGACCGCCTGGCCCTCCTGTGTGATGGCGGGGAACTTCTCCGGACGCTCGGCGTGGAATTCGTCCCACGGCACGGTCTGCTTGATCGTGTCGGACTTGTCGCCCTCGGAGCCCCAGACGGTCGGGCCCATGGCCGGTTCCGTCGAGGGGCCGACGACGACCGCGCCGGCGCCGTCGCCGAACAGGAAGGCCGTCGCGCGGTCCTCCAGGTCGGTGAGGTCGCTCAGCCGCTCGACGCCGATGACCAGCACGTACTCCGCCGAGCCTTCGACGATCATGCCCTTGGCGAGCGTCAGGCCGTAGCCGAAGCCCGCGCAGCCGGCGGAGATGTCGAAGGCGGCGGGCTTGCCCGCGCCGATCTTGTGGGCGATCTCGGTCGCGACGGCCGGGGTCTGCTTGAAGTGCGAGACGGTGGAGACGATCACTCCGCCGATCTGCTCGGGCGTGATTCCGGCGTCGGCGATCGCCTTGCCCGACGCCTCGACGGACATCGCGGACACGGTCTCCTCGTCGGAGGCCCAGTGCCGGGTCGCGATGCCGGAGCGCGAACGAATCCACTCGTCGGACGAGTCGATCGTCTCGAGGATCACCTCGTTGGGCACGACACGGGTGGGGCGGTAGCCGCCGACACCCATGATGCGTGCGTACGGGGCGCCCTTGCTGGGCTTGATCTTCGACATGCTCTCGGGCTCCTTAGGCGTCGCCCGCCGCGTCAGCGGCAGGTGTCCGGGCCTCAGCGATGAGCGCGCGCGCCGCGTCGAGGTCGTCGGGGGTCTTGAGCGCGAGGGTCTGCACACCGGGCAGCGCGCGCTTGGCGAGACCGGTGAGCGTACCGCCGGGACAGACCTCGATCATCGCCGTGACACCGAGCTGCTGGAACGTTTCCATGCACAGGTCCCAGCGGACCGGATTGGCGACCTGGCCGACCAGCCGGGCGATGATCTCGCTGCCGGTGGCGACGGTCCTGCCGTCGGCGTTCGACACGTACGTCACGGCCGGGTCGGAGACGGTCAGGTCCACGGCGGCCGCCCGCAGCTTCTCCACGGCCGGAGCCATGTGGTGCGTGTGGAACGCGCCGGCCACCTTGAGCGGCACGACACGGCGTACGCCTTCGGGCTTGTCCTCGACCAGCGCGGCGATCTGCGCGGCGGTGCCCGCGGCGACGATCTGGCCGCCACCGTTGACGTTGGCCGGGGTCAGACCCAGCTTCTCCAGGTGCGGGACCGTGACGGCGGGGTCGCCGCCGAGCAGCGCGGCCATGCCGGTCTCGGTGACCGCGGCGGCCTCGGCCATCCCGAGCCCGCGGATGCGTACGAGACGGAGCGCGGCCTCGTCGCCGATGACACCGGCGAGGGCGGCGGCGGTGATCTCACCGACGCTGTGACCGGCGACGACACCGGGCGAGGCGTCGAGCGCCGCGGCCGACAGGAGGCCCGCGGCGACGAGCAGTGGCTGAGCCACCGCCGTGTCACGGATCTCGTCCGCGTCGGCCTTCGTGCCGTAGTGGGCAAGGTCGAGCCCGATGGCGTCGGACCAGGCCGCGATGCGGTCGGTGGCACCGGGGAGGTCGAGCCAGGGAGTCAGGAAGCCGGGCGTCTGAGCGCCTTGGCCGGGAGCGACGAGTACGAGCACCCTCACACTCTCTCTTGTGGACGGTCCCGGACGCCCGTGGGGACAGGGACGAAGAACCGTCGGGGGAATTGTTGAAGTCCGACAAAAGTCTAGGACTGAGGATCTACGGCGGCCAAGCGCCCCAGGATCAGGGCGATCCGCAGCGTGAACGCGGACCGTACGTCGGAAGGCGACCACCCGGTGACGTCGGTCACACGTCGCAGCCGGTAGCGCACGGTGTTGGGGTGCACGAACAGCATTCGGGCGGCGCCTTCGAGGCTGCTCGCCTGTTCCAGATACACACTCAGCGTCTCCAGGAGGGCCGATCCCGCTTCTTCGAGCGGTCTGTAGATCTCCTCCACCAGCTGGTCCCGCGCGGCAGGGTCTCCCGCCATGGCGCGTTCCGGAAGAAGATCGTCCGAGAGTACGGGACGTGGCGCGTCCTGCCAGGCGGAACACGCCTTGAGTCCCGCTGCCGCCGCCTGTGCGGACCTGGTGGCCGCCAGCAGGTCGGGCACCACGGGCCCGGCGACGACGGGCCCGGCCGCATAAGGGCCGATCAGCGCCTTCGCGACGTGCAGGGGGTTGTCGCTGCCGCCCGCGATGACGACCAGACGGTTGCCGAGCACCCCGGTGAGGACCTGGAGCTTCGCGTGCCGGGCGGCCCGGCGGATCGCCTCGACCGTCAGCTCGCTGTCGCCGTCGGGCGCGGTGCCTAGCACCACGCAGACGTGCTCGGGGGAGCTCCAGCCCAGTGCCGCGGCCCGGGACACGGCACCCTCGTCGGCCTCGCCGGACAGCACCGCGTTGACCACCAGCGATTCCAGCCGGGCGTCCCACGCGCCCCGCGCCTCCGCGGCCTGCGCGTACACCTGGGCGGTCGCGAAGGCGATCTCCCGGGCGTAGACGAGCAGCGCCTCACGAAGGACCGATTCGTCACCGGGCGCGGCGACCTCCTCGATCGCGGTCTCCATGACCTCGATCGTCGTCCGCACCATCTCGACGGTCTGCCGCAGGGTGATCGCCCTGGTCAGTTCGCGCGGGGCAGTGCCGAACACATCGGTGGAGATGGCCTGCGGGGTCTCCGGATGCCGGAACCACTCGGTGAAGGCCGCGATACCCGCCTGGGCGACCAGGCCGATCCAGGACCGGTTTTCCGGTGGCATCGCCCGGTACCACGGCAGCGTCTCGTCCATGCGGGCGATCGCGTTCGCGGCCAGCCGGCCGGAGGACTGCTCCAGCCGCTTCAGCGTCGCGGCATGCAGATGGGCTTTGTTCGCAGCGGGCTGCTCAGGATCGGGTCGGGGCACGGACACAAGACTGCCTTATCGGGGCACCGGGACGGAGGGGCGGGGCGTCCGGGGCTGCTGCGGCCACCGGCCTTCTTCCACTCCCCCCATGTGCCCGACGGGCTAACGTGGGCACGTGATCGACGTACGCCGCTCCGGCGACCGCTTCCGCGGCGGGGACCCGTCCCCGGGAGTCTCCGCGGGCATCGAGACGCTGCACGCCTTTTCCTTCGGGCGTTTCTACGACCCCGACAACCTGCGCTTCGGGCCGGTCCTGGCCTGCAACGAGGAGCGTCTGGCCCCGGGGGCGGGCTTCGACGAGCATCCGCACAGCCACACCGAGATCGTCACCTGGGTCGTGGAGGGCGAGCTGACCCACCGCGACTCGGCAGGTCACGCCACTCTCGTCAGGGCCGGTGACCTCCAGCACCTCAGTGCGGCGGCCGGCGTCCGCCACGTCGAACGCAACGACGGCGAGCACCCGCTGACGTTCCTTCAGATGTGGCTGGCGCCCCTGTCCCCGGGCGGCGAACCCTCGTACACGATCGTCCCCGGCATCGCCGACTCCACCCCGTACGCCCTCCCCGCGGCCGGGGCGATGCTGCACGTCCGCAGGCTGGCCGAGGGCGAGCGCACCGCGGTGCCGGACGCGGTGGGGGTGTACGTGCACGTGGTGAAGGGCGACGTACGGATCGGGGACGAGGAGCTGGGGCCCGGCGACTCGGCGCGGATCACGGGCCCGGAGGGGCTCGACATACGCGCCGCCACGCCCGCCCAGCTGCTCCTCTGGGAGCTCAGCGCCGCCTGACGGCCCGGAGCGGCCGCCGGGGCGCCCGGCTTACCGTCCCGTCAGCTCCGCGAGCACCGCGTCCGTGAACGGCGGCCACACCTCGGCGGCCCACGGTCCGAAGGCCCGGTCGGTGAGCGCGACACAGGCCGCTCCCGCCACCGGGTCGATCCACAGGAACGTACCGGACTGGCCGAAGTGCCCGAAGGTCGCCGGGGAGGCGGAAGCGCCCGTCCAGTGGGGCGACTTGGAGTCGCGGATCTCGAAGCCGAGGCCCCAGTCGTTGGGGTTCTGGTGGCCGTAGCCCGGCAGGACCCCCTTGAGGCCGGGGTGCACGACGGTCTGCGCGGCCAGCACCGTGCGCGGGTCCAGCAGCCGGGGTGCCTGCACTTCCGCGGCGAACCGCACCAGGTCCTCGACGGTCGAGACGCCGTCCCGGGCGGGCGAACCGTCCAGGGTGGTCGACGTCATGCCCAGCGGCTCCAGGACGGCCTGGCGTACGTACTCGGGGAACGGGATGTCCGTCGCCTTCGCGATGTGGTCCCCGAGCACCTCGAAGCCCGCGTTGGAGTAGAGCCGGCGGGTACCGGGCGGGGCCGTCACGCGGTGCTCGTCGAAGGCGAGACCGCTGGTGTGCGCGAGCAGGTGCCGCACGGTGGAGCCCTCGGGTCCGGCCGGCTCGTCCAGCTCGACGGCCCCCTCCTCGTACGCCACCAGCGCCGCGTACGCCGCGACCGGCTTGGTGACGGAGGCGAGCGGGAAGCGGTGCGCGACCGGACCGCGGGTACCGAGGATGGTGCCGTCCGCCCGTACGACGGCTGCCGCGACGGTGGGGACGGGCCAGTTGTCGATCATCTCCAGGCTCTGCATGGTGGTGAGCCTAATCCGAAACACGCGGCCGATTGTGCTTGCTTCGAGTGCACTCGAAGGTTCTAGCGTGGAGGGCATGACGGTGATGGAGAGCACTTCCGAACGGACGGCTGTCTGCGCTGCGCCCCCACGGGCGCATCCGCGACCCGAGGGCCAGGACCGCTACACCATCAGCGAGGTCGCCGCCTTCACCGGCCTCACGGCGCACACCCTGCGGTGGTACGAGCGGATCGGGCTGATGTCGCACGTCGACCGTTCGCACACGGGACAGCGCCGGTTCACCAACCGGGACCTGGACTGGCTGGGCTTCGTCGGCAAGCTCAGGCTGACCGGGATGCCGGTCGCCGACATGGTCCGGTACGCGGAGCTGTTGCGCGAGGGCGAGCACACGTTCGAGACCCGGCAGGAGCTGCTGGAGGCGACCCGCCGCGACGTACGGACGCGGATCGCGGAGCTCCAGGACACGCTCGCCGTACTCGACTTCAAGATCGAATTCTATGCGGGCGCCCGACGGGCGCCGGAAAGGCCAGGTGTCTGATGTCTGACAACAAGATCGCCACGGTGCGGCTCGGCAGCGACGGCCCGCAGGTCGGCGTGCAGGGACTCGGCTGCATGGGCATGAGCGAGTTCTACGGCGACACCGACGAGGCCGCCGCCCGCGACACCCTGGAAGCGGCGCTGGATGCGGGGGTCACCCTCTTCGACACCGCCGACGTCTACGGGCGGGGCGCCAACGAGGAGTTCCTCGCACCCTTCGTCGGAGCGCACCGCGACGAGATCACGCTGGCCACGAAGTTCGCCATAGAGCGGACCGACGACCCGCACTACCGCGGTATCCGCAACGACCCGGCCTACATTCAGCAGGCCGTCGAGGCCAGCCTGCGCAGGCTGAACACCGAGGTCATCGACCTGTACTACATGCACAGGCGGGACCCCATCGTGCCGCTGGCCGAGTCGGTCGGCGCCATGGCCGAACTGGTCCGGCAGGGCAAGGTCAAGCAGCTCGGACTGAGCGAGGTGACCGGCGCCGAACTCCGCGAGGCACACGCCGTGCACCCGATCGCCGCCCTCCAGTCGGAGTGGTCGCTGTTCAGCCGGGACGTGGAGCGCAGCGCGGTCGGCGCCGCTGTCGAGCTCGGGGTGACGTTCGTGCCGTACTCGCCGCTCGGTCGCGGCTTCCTGACCGGCGCGTTCGCGGACGCTGGCAAGGACCTGACGGAGGGCGACTTCCGGAAGTTCCAGCCGCGCTTCACCGGCGAGAACGCGAAGACGAACGCTGCCCTTCTGGAGCCCGTGCACAAGATCGCGGCGGCGCACGGGGCGACGGCCGCGCAGGTGGCCCTCGCCTGGGTGCAGCAGCGGGCGGAGGTGCACGGGCTGGCCGTGGTGCCGATCCCGGGGACCCGTAAGCGGAGCCGTCTGCTGGAGAACGTGGGTGCGACGCGGCTGACGCTGACGGGGGAGGAGCTGGCCCTGCTGGAGCCGATCGCCGGGCAGGTGGCGGGGGACCGCTACCCGGACATGAGCAGCACGTCGGCGGCGCGCGAGTAGGGGGCCTGCGGTCGGCTTGTCCTCAAGCCGGACAGGCTGTCCTCGATCGCCGGACGGGCTTGCTGGGTCGGCCTGCCCGGCGGGGGAAGTGGACATGGCCCGCCCACCCAACCCGGCCCGCCTACGAGGTTCCGGGTCACGGCGGAGGCCGGGGCGAGTTACC